>JAFLCA010000099.1 GCA_017302875.1 Deltaproteobacteria bacterium | reverse complement strand
TTAAAAATAAGTGAATTTTAACACCGCAGCCGAGCTCCTAAAAATCGAACTCCTTAACTCCAAATCCCGCGCGTGCCCCTATTCCTGCGGTGGCGGAATAGTCGGATGCTTCAGTGGCTGTTTAAGTTTAATCCCTCGCGCATTAAGTCTTTGCTCAAGACTGACCGGATCCATCTTTACTCTCGCTGCTACGAGATCAGATCCGCTGTAACGCGAAATGCCATCTATGATTCTGTGCGTGGGTACGCCGCCTCTATATTGTATTTGCTTTGCTATCACGCTGCCTTCAGCGGCTAGTTCCTCCACTAATTCGAACGCATGCGTGATGAAGATTGTAGTTCCGCCGATTGCATCATGGCATCGGACGATGTTACCGGCATGTATGTTGCTCTCGCCACGAGTTGTTCCCTGGGCAAGCTCATCAAAAACTCTAATTGAACGCGCGGTCGTGAGATCCAAGATCTGATCACTTTCCTTTAACTCAGTTCCAAATCGGCCTTCCTGATCTTCGAGGCTATTAAATGCTTGGGCCTGATAGCACATCGTGTCGGCAAGGCTCGCTACAACTCTTCGGCCCGGGACACGCGCGCCAGCGTGAATAAGGTCTTGAACTTGGATGATCGTAATTCCGGAGGTGGACTTTCCGCCGCTATTTGGACCAGTAAAGGCCCATGGCTTGTCCCCTAACATGAAATCATTTGCGATGGATCCCCTTGAACTTTCCTTCGAAAGTACAATCGTCGGATTATGCACCTCCTCTCCATGAAAAAAGTGAGCAGGCGCATCTTCGATTTCAGGGAAACAGCCCCCATCTGGGAAACGTTGACCAAGAGTGGAGAGTGCGGAAATTTCATCGAGATGGCCCACGCTATCCATAAAGCGCAGGAATACAGGGTCCAGACCGAACTTGTTTGCTAACGGCGAGTAAAATGTAAAGTTGTCCGAGTCCCGCTTCATTTTTATCATTAACGGGACAATCATAAGGAAAGGCATCGCCAGCGCGGGAGCGAGCTTTGGATCTATCAAGGCCAATGGCCCCAATATTCCTCCCGTCATACCTAACATTAGGGCGCTCATACGCGGCGGAACAGGCCAGCCATGTCCGTCCAGCATGCGAGTAACAAAGGGCGCGTCTTTCGCGAGAATTACATCGTTCTCATAGGCGCGGTCGAATAGATCACGCTTTGGTTCGGGCAATTTCACTTTGACGGCGCAGATCTTTTCATGGAAAAGATCCCACACCTGGCTGGAGTCGAGCGCCTTGACCGCATCAGTCAGAATTCTGAGATACCTAGATTTAGGGTCAGGCAACACTTCTGCCGCCGCTTTAAGTTCGTCGAGAGCTTCGCGAGTAGCGTCGAATGCTTGACGTTTTCGATCTCTCCACATAGGAGGCTTTATGAATTGCGCGATAGTACGGAAGGGCTGGTTAAACCGAACGAGAAAGTTGTCGATCGCCAGTCGCAGTTCTGGGTCAGTCTCGAGTTCCCTAATTGCGGTTTGGCGCGCACGAACTAGGTCAATATCTCGCGTCGGTACATGCAACGTCCGACTAAGTGAATGCTGTCCCAGTTCCGTTCTGGTATTACCAATTGCTTTTACAAGTCCGTCAATTTGGGTCAGCTTTGCCGTAAGTGCATCGATCCGTGTAAAATGTTTAGGACTAAGCCCCTGATCCTTCTGTCGCTCTTCATATCTACTCGAAAAGTTCAGCCCAAAAATGCTCTTATATCTTCCGATAGCTTGGTCGGCTGTAATGGGAGCATCCGGAGAAGGAGAAGACTTTCCAGCTTGATCTAAAGGAGCGTCTTTATCTGGCGTTCTCGGAAGCCCTACTTCGGGCAGGGCCGAAGGGACTCCGGAGGCGAATGTCGGTGGATCCCGCCTGAGTGGCTCACCGTTATTCGGAGCTATCGATGCATCCATAATGTAAAACTTCTATATTATTGGGTGCCGGGAACGCAGTGGAACCAGTTTAAGTTCCCCAAAATAGCAGTGAGTTTAGTCCGTCTAGCTAGGCTACTCAACTTGAAGGGATGCCCTGAATTAAGTGGTTGAATGGAGTAAGAACTTAGCTGGGCGACTTCGGACAGAGCAGCCAGAAATAGTGCAAAATAGAGCGGAATAGGCTCGAGGAAGGCCCCAGATCTGGGAATAAATTCAAGGAAAGGGGTAGATTCTCCCCCCGCCCCACCGCTAAGCTCAGCAAATGCCAAAGAGCCCCAGCATTAGCTATAAAGAACTTCAGTCCCTGCTGCCCGCAGGCGCACTGCATTTCTTTGAGCCGGAAAAGACCTATCCATTGCAGGAAGTACCCGCTCACACCCTCTTACGCGCCGAGCGTTTCGACTTAGGGGTGAAGGCGCACTTCGCCCAATCGATCCTGCAAGGTAAGGAAAACGGATACGCAGCTAGTCTCTACGCCGCGCATCTTGCCGTTTGGAATGGATTCTACGAAAACACGCCATCCAAAGATTCACTTGCGGATTTCACACGTTCGTTTGTTGCGTTGGCGACGAGCCCCTCACAGAAGCAGATTCTACCGACCGATGCCAATCTTAGCCTTATCGATGGCGCTCATCGGGCTAGCCTCGCGATCATAAGAAACCAAGATGTCACGGTGGCAAGGGCGGAGAAAACGTCAGACAACTATAACTATGAGGCTTTTGCCTCTTACGCGAACGTACTACAGCCAGAGCTCGCGGAGATCCTTCTTGATCAGATGGCATTCCACTTCTCGCGCTTTCAGCCAGACGCGCGCTGTGTTTGTATTTTCCCCTCGACCGAAGATGCTAAGGGCTCCGAAATCGAAAAGCTTATTTCTAGCTGCTGCTCCATATACTACCGCAAACAATACACTCCTTCGGCGGCTTCTTTTCGCCAACTTCTTCTACACTTGTATTATCTAGACGAACGTCGCTGGATCGGAACCTTTGCTAACGACTTTGCGGGTCTAAAAGAAAAGCTATCGCTATGCTTTAAACCGAAACAGAAGCTGACTCTCTATTTTGTCACGGGTCTTTCAAACGATCGAAGCTTAGAGCTTAAGGAGCAGATTCGGAGCCTCTTTGAACTTCAGAAGCACTCCTGTCATATCGGAAATTCTCACGCCGAATTGATGATGCTCGCTGAAATGTCTTTGCATTCTGCTGACGCAATATTCGATAAGATTCAGATTCCATCGTCTTTTACCCAGTTCGCATCGTGCTTTGAGAAGTTACAAAGCTTCGTGAACAATTCCGGAATTGCTAAGGAAGATTTTTGCATCGCAGGATCGACTATTCTCGCCATGCTTGGAATTCGCGATTGTCGTGATATAGATCTTATATTTTCGCCGCGAGTTCAAAACATTCAGCTTCCCGAAGGTTTAGGAAACCATGCGTCGGAACAGAGTTGGTACCCAGCCTCATTCGAGGATATTACCTCCGATCCGCGCTACTACTTTTATTTCTTTGGATTCAAAGTTGCACGCCCATGGGTGATCTTTAAGTTCAAGAAAGCGCGCGCTGAGGATCCTAAAGATTTGAATGATGTGCGCTCTTTGCTGCAAGTCTTCCCGGACCTCGATAGCTGGGAGGAGCCATATTTTTCCAAAGAGGCGCTCGAGCGAGCAGCCGAACGTGCGCTTAAGCGAATTTTGCGAGAGAAGGACGAGGCAATTTCATATCATCGCAAAAATCTCTCTGCCAGCCATCTCTCTGAAATTCAGCGCGCAGCCGAATTGCAGCAGCAGCTATTAAGCAAGGAGGAGGAGATCACCGAATTGCGAACGCGCGCCGCAGCGCTGCTAGACGACAAAAAGGTCCTTCAGAAAGATGTGACTAAATTACAAAATAAGAGCGAACAGCGGGAGAAGGAATTAGACCTTTGCGAGCACGCTCTCAGATTAAAGACCAACTTGATTACGAGCTCATCACAAGAGATAGCGCAGCCATCTGCCCCGCGCATCCCTCGGTTCTTCTCTTCCAAGAATCCAACATAGGATCAAGGGGGGCGCTCGGATTGCTTGCGCTTCCAAAGAAAAATTCCGTCATGAGACACCTCGCTGAATCGCGCTGCTGCGACGATGATACATGATTCTCCTCTAAAATGGCCCAAACACGGGCTTTTGTGCAATTCTTCCACGGAGCTAATAAATGCTGAAATCTCGATTTCTGGGCAGATCGCGTCTTCTCGCGCTCATCGAAGGAGAGGCTCCGCCTCGGCATTTGCCTGATCTAGATTGCTGTCATAATATTCACTGAAACAATTATGACAGAACAAGCACGCATTGTTTGTATATCCAATCGTTTACCGGTCAGCGCTCGAGAGAGTGAGGGGAAGATTGAATTTCAGCCAAGCTCGGGTGGCCTAGTTACCGCGATCGGCCCGATTTTACGGAGTTCTAGCGGACTATGGATTGGCTGGCCTGGTCAGGTCTCCTCAACTGACCAGCAAGTGCACGACTCGCTGAAAGAGTTCTCCGCTCAATCAGAGTTTGAACTTATCCCAGTCGCACTAGACCAGAAATCACTGGCGGGTTTCTATCAGGGATTTTCAAACAGCATCATATGGCCGCTCTTTCACGATCTTCAGTCACGGTGCAATTTTGACACCGAGTTTTGGTCCACCTACCTGCATGTCCAAGGCCTCTTCTCGACCGAGGCGCAAAAGCACATACGACCAAACGATATTGTTTGGGTGCACGACTACCATTTGATGGGCCTTGGGCGGGAGCTCCGCAGGGTCAATATATCAAATAAAATGATCTTCTTTCTCCATACCCCCTTTCCCGGGCCCGACATTTTTTTCAAATTGCCGTGGCGTTTGGACCTCATCGACGCTCTCCTGAGCTACGATTTGATAGGATTTCAAACCAAGCGCGATCTTAAGAACTTCATAGACTGCGTGGAGGCAATAACAGGAAGAAAATGCGCGCGTCGTGGATCTCTCTTTGTCGGGAAATCCGACTCTCGAGAGTGCCTTATGGGAGCATTTCCCATCAGTATTGATTTCAATGAGTTTGAGGAAATCGCAAGATCGGAGGAAGTCGCGAACAGCGCTCAGATGATACGCGCTGACATGGGCGTCGAGTATCTTATTGTAGGCGTTGATCGACTCGACTACACCAAAGGAATTCCAGATCGAATTCGGGCGTTCCGACGACTTCTGGAAATGGAGCCTGCGTTAAAGAAGAAAATAGCGCTTTTGCAGGTGGTGGTGCCAAGTCGCGAGGAAGTGCCTGAATATCAGCAACTTCGATCTGAAATAGAGCAGCTCGTAACTCAACTGAATGGCTCTTTCGGAGAGCCGGGCTGGGTGCCCGTACACCATTTGTTCCGATCTCTCACTCGAGCCGAGGTAGTTGCGATGTACCGGGCAGCGGATGTCGCTATCGTTACCCCAATTAAGGACGGAATGAACCTGGTGGCAAAGGAGTACTGCGCATCCCGGATAAATAACGGAGGGGCATTAGTTCTGAGTGAGTTCGCCGGAGCAGCGGAGGAATTAGGCGAATTCGCGTTCTTGGTGAACCCCTATGATATAGAGGGCGTCGCACGAGCACTGAGTCAGGCTCTCAACTCATCCAAGGAGGATTCGCGTGGCCGGATGAAAGGATTACGCGATGTCATCCGCGCAGCTGATGTGTTCGTCTGGGCTCGATCTTTCCTTAGCGCGGCGCAATGGAATTTGAACTCCGAGAATGTAGCCCCTCAGCGAAAGAATATCTGGGACAAACTAAAAAGAATTTCCGGCGTGTTTGATATCTAACCGGCGAAACATGATAAATTTATCAAAAAACTCTGAAGAACTGGAACAAGTACTGGAGCTTCTGAGCAGGCACAATCGAGTGCTGGTTGCTTCTGATTTTGATGGAACCATTTCCCGCTTCGTTAGCGATCCTCGTCAGGCTGTCCTGGACCCTCTTGCGCACGTCGCGCTGAGAAAGTTATCCGAGTTACCAAATACCTACGTGGCGGTTATCTCCGGCCGATCTCTACAGGACCTCCGCGAAAAATTTGCGCAGAATGACGCGGTGCGTCTCGTGGGCAGTCATGGCCACGAGTTTGACCTCGACCAGGTCTCAAGACTCACCGGGGAGCAGCGCGAATTGCTGACTCAAGCCCGAAATTTGGTTCTCGCGGCAGTTCAAGAACTGAGCGGCACGAGCATGGAGGAAAAGCCGCACGGGGTGGTGTTTCACTATCGAGCATTGACGCAACCTCCACAAACCGCGATCGATAAACTACGCGCGGTGTTACGGAGCCTGCCCGGAGGCACCGTTCGAGAAGGCAGCAAAGTTCTCGAGTTTAGTGTGGTCGACACACACAAGGGCGAGGCGCTTACCAGGATTCGCGAACAGCTACTCCCAACAATTACGCTTTTTCTAGGAGACGACGTTACCGATGAAGCCGCCTTTGCGGATATGGGACGATCGGATATTTCGATCAAGGTGGGCGACGGAGACTCTGCTGCTCGATTTCGCGTTGAGACCGTGGAGGAATCCGTTCATTTCCTGGTGCAGTTAGCCGAGCGTCGATCGGCCTGGCTCAAAACACTACCGGCCATCCCGATCGATGAACATCTTTTCCTTTCGGACTTAAGAACATTTGCTCTAGTTGACACCTGCGGGACAGTTAGCTGGCTTTGCACCCCGCGTCTTGATGGCGCTCCGCTATTTGGCTCCCTGATCGGCGGACCAACGTCAGGATATTTCAGAATCAGCTCAGAGAAGCCTGGGACTCAAGAATATATACCCAACACCTTAATCGGAAAAACAACCTTCGACGGAGTTTCCGTAACAGACTTTTTTGACTGCAGCGCCGGTCGAACCTATCAGCGTGCTGGCCGTAGCGACTTTATCCGATTGATTGAGGGCAGCGGCGAAGTTTCAGTCGAGTTTGCTCCGAAGTTTAACTTCGGGCGCGTTCCAACTCGTCTCTCTGGTTCTCAGGATGGACTACGAATCGAATGCGGGCAGCAGCGATTGTTTCTATTAAGTCCCGGTTGGACTTGGGATATCGCCCGTGAGGGCATGCACGATGTCGCCCGTAGCCAAATGCGGCTGTCGAACACCTGCGTATCACTTACACTCCTACTGGGAACCTCCTCTATTAACCCTCCCTCACGAAATAGCAGTCAATTATACGCCGAGACCACGCGCTTTTGGGATGGTTGGGTTGCAACGCTAAAATTACCCCCGCGCTACAAGGGGCTGGTGACACAAAGTGCCATGGCAATCCGCGGTCTCACCTACGGCCCCACGGGTGCGATTGCGGCGGCGGCCACCACAAGCTTACCGGAAACAATCGGTGGAGCGCGTAATTGGGATTATCGCTATTGTTGGCCGCGCGACGCGTGCTTGGCAGCGAGCGCCTTGCTACGACTCGACGCAATGGGCCCGGCGATTCGACTATTAGACTGGATTTTGGCGGTCGTAATTGACGCGGGAACCGAACAATTTCTTGCGCCACTCTACAACGTCGCTGGAAGAAGCGTGCCGAGCGAGGCTGAGGTGCTTAATGCGCTGGGATATCGTGGGAGTCGGCCAGTTCGTATCGGCAATCTTGCGGCTGAACAATTGCAACTTGATGCTTTGGGCCCGATTGCTGAATTGATGTGGAAGCTGGCGCTGAAGGGAGCAACCCTAACGGGTGAGCACTACGAGCTTGCTGAGCGATTGGTCAATTTAGTTCACGCGCGCTGGAACGATCCGGACAGTGGAATATGGGAAGTGCGCGGCGCGCAGCGGCACTTTGTCCACTCCAAGCTCATGTGCTGGTACACCGTTCACTGCGCCGTTGAAATTTCACGATATCTCGGAATTGAGAGGAGCGATTGGGAGTCATTAGCAAGTCAAATTCGCCAGCAGATAGAAAAAGAGGGTTATAGCGAGCGGCTCCAATCTTACGTCGCGGCGTATGATTTAGAGGAAGCAGATGCGGCGCTGCTGTGGGTAATTCTCTCTGGATTTCACCCACCCGATCATCCGCGTAGCCGCAATACCTTGCGATTCATAGTCGAACGACTCGTGCACGATGGTCATGTGTATCGCTATCATTTCGATGATGCGCTGCATGGCCAGGAAGGTGAGTTCATCATTTGTAGAGCGTGGCTCATTGAGGCGCTCACCCTGTGCGGGCAAGCTGAAGAGGCTCAAGCGCTATTCGATGAGTTGTTATCGAGGACGAAGAGTTTGGGGTTACTCGCGGAGCAATGGGACGAAAAGGAAAAATGTGCACTAGGGAACTACCCCCAAGCTTACTCTCATCTTGGACTTATAAACGCTGCGTGCGCGCTCCAGAGCAAGCCTGCTTAGGTAACCTAGACCGGCGCTAGCATCATGTGTAGCTCGGCCTAACACCGCAAAAGTTCCTTCGCTATTCCCTCAAAAATCAATAGCTTCTACTCAAGCGAAGGTACTCCTCGACCTCGTTCGACGTAGGCAGTCAGCACTTCTTGAGAGAAGCGTTGGAGCGCAGCAGGCAAGTGATTTCAATCGTAGCAGAGGGTAATTTACTATGCGCAGCCGAGACTGAGTCTGCCCACTAAGAAGAAATCGAACGCGTCCGGCTTCGGTGATTAGGTCACGTATCTACAATAAATTAGTTACATCTGGCGCGAGTAACTCGAGCTCAGAGCGGTCAAGAATCGCCGCTCTACACCCTGCGCAAATTACGCAGTTATAGGAACTCGGTGACCCCTTGAATTCACTGCAAAGATTCATCCTCCGCGCACAGTCCCGCAGCACGTGGCACGAAGCTTGCTGCCACTCCGGGAGGTTCTCTCGCTCCGCTACGGGAGCAATCGGGTGAACCTACCTCGTTGGGGGCTTTATCGGTTGCCCGTGGCAAATGTGCGAGAAAGGAGAAGCAATATGAAGTTTAGTATCAGTTCTCGATTGCTGGCATCAGTGTTCTGCGCCCTCATTATGGGTCCGACAGCGGCGCACTGTGAGTTAGGCATTATCGTACCACACACGCAGACTCCGGCTGACACTGAGGGCGGAAGCTGCGGGTTCCCAGATTTGCTTATGGAAGGGTCGATTATTGTTTCCCCTTCAGAGGCTACCGATAGCATGCGAAACTCCTTGATTGCAAACGCCTACGGTGTCACGTCTGCTAGCGGAATACGTTCAGACACGCTGCAGGACCCGTTAGTTGCTCAAGAAAGCACATACCCCTGCCCGGAATATGCCAAGCCGATCTTTGGCCCCACAGGTGAACAGATTGGATGCCTTGGCCCCGATCCCGATGGAATCTATCAGTGGCGCGTCTGCTCACAGGTTTTTGGATCAAATTATTGCGCAGGGGTGAAGATCAAATGCAATTCGAACGGTCGATGCGTACTGGATATCTCTGCCGGCTTCGGGCAGTTTTTTCGGTGTGTTATCGAACCCAAAGCACAAGGAATCTTCGAGGTGACCTGTCGTAAATCAAAACTTTTCGGTCCAGATCCCTGGGAGGATCCAAGCAAATCGACTTACGCGATATATGAATGTGAGCCCGGCATAAAGTGTATTTGCTTACTAGAGTATCCCGCTGGAGATGGCCCCCCACAGCCGACCTGCCTCCCATTGCGGCCACACGACTGGCCTTTCGCGGACCAGCTATTCCCTCTAATACCGGGGTACACAGAGGCAGAACTCTCACAATGCTCGGGCGGAGGAAGATGAAGCAAATTACCGAGCCCCACCTGCGTTCGGGTGGAATGAAGGGATGCTCAACGAGGACACTTGCTGTGACAACCCTGCTCAGCGGGCTTAAGGTGAGGCAGAGCGCCCAGCCCTTCCGTTAGAAGTTTCGGGAGTGGGCGCAAGCAAACTCTCCCTACGAACTAAGTCTCTGCTACACGGGATAGATCGCTATCATGAAGGAAGAGGAGAGGGAGAAGAGCTTAGGCTTTACACAGAAAGGACGTCAGCATGCGAGGCAAAAACAAATTTCCGATGTGTATAGTGTTGCCTGTCCTAATCGTAGTGCTTCAGACGGTCGACCTCGTCCTGATGAGAGTCATAAGCAGGCGGCGCGGCTAGCCAAACTACCCTGCGCACTTTACGCAGTTTTAATTCCGCCACCTACAGGAATACTCTACTATCCACGATGGGAATGTTACCCAACTGATGGATACGAAAGGAGAAAAGTAGTCCACCGTGCAGCCCTTGCACTTTCCCTAGGCATTTCTCGGAGTTTCTCCTCGAGAGATTACATGGAGCAGTTGCCCGTCGAGCGCGGATAAGAGGTTGGAATAGTGGTGGTTCGACTGCTGTGGCGGTCACAGGTTTAAAGAAGTGAGGTTGCTGTGCGATATTTCAAGTCTCTTCGATCCTTTCTTGCTGCCCATCTTCTCGCCTTTTCTTTCATCGTCGCGGGTCTGGGTGCGCCTGAGTTAAGCTTAGCTGCGATCAAAGTCGCGGCAGCCACAGAAACTGTAACGACGGAATCAGATACCTCGGTTGAGGATCTCATAGGCCAGTATATCGCTGCAGCACAACGAGCGAATGCGCTCGTTGAGAAGGAAACCTATGGTGAGTGCAAAATTTCCGATGTTTCCAATGTTTCCGAAGATCGGAAACTCGATGCTTGTGGGCCATGCAGTCGAAAAATTATCGAGATTGGCCCCATTGATATCGTACCGTCGGGTCCCTTTGAGGGCCCTACTCCGCACATAACACCAGGCATTCCGTTCTCCATCCCAAATTTCCTTGAGTGTCCGCTTGGCCGCGTCATTTATCATCCTGCGATAACAATTAAATACGAGGTTACTTGCCCAAACTGCGGTACCACCTACATTGAAGAGGAGCGACTTCAGTTTCGTGGTAACTCTGATGGGCAGTTAGTTCCCATGTGTCCCGGCGAGAAGATTCGTGATCGGGATCCTCAGTTCTTAGAGGATGGGCCGAGCCGAAAGTTTATACCGCCAATTTCCGATGTTCCGTATCCGGAAGGACCCTACGATCCGATTCCTAGTGATGACGGCGAGTTCAACTGTGGAACCTCCCTTCTTTGCTACTTGGCTTCTTTGATGGGCCGTGAAGAGGCAGAGCGATTCATGCGCGAGGCCGAAGAGGCTCTACGCAAGGCAAAGGGAAATTGTCACCATTTCGCGTGGGAAGTAGTTGAAGACCCGTGGGCTAATTGCCCGAAGGAAGCGGTGATGTCCTAAAGGGACGAGAGAGGTGCGTACCTCACAGAAGGGCGAACACAATGCCCTTCTTCCTGACTTGAAATTGTCTTCACCCACACTCTTGGATGTGAATCGAAACGATTATGGCGATTCGGCTATCCCGAGCACCTGATTCTGCTAGTGAAGTACCTCTTTGTTGGGCGGTATAAAGCGCTATCATCAATGAAGATGAGAGGGGGAAGAGCTTAGGCTTTACGCAGAAAGGATCTGACCATGCGAGGCAAAAGCAAATTTCCGATGTGGGTCGTGCTGTCTGTTCTGTTCGTTGTGCTTCAGATCGTCGACCTCGTCTTGACGAGTGTCGGCGTAAGTCGTCACGAACTCGATCTGGAGGCGAATCCTCTCGCGGCCTGGGCTTTCTCCAAATGGGGAGTCTGGCAGGCTGCGATCGCGATTAAGGCCTTTTCGTTCGTGGTATTCTTCAGCCTGCTCTGGTACTGCGTAAAAGTGCGCTGGACTGTCATGGATGTACTTGGGCTGCTGTGGAACCGACCCCCAAAGCGAGACGAAGCCTACGCGATGCGATGCTTCTATCTCGTGGCGGGCGTGACGACTCTCGTGTCCCTGTACGCGGGATGCGGCTGGATCTACCTACTCGTGCAACTGGGACGAGTAGAATAGGGGCAAACGGCACTGACCGTATGAGAGAGGTTACACGTGAATGTTTTGATCTTCGTCTCTCTCATCCCCTTTCTTCTTTTTTCGCTCTAGCAGCAAGAAGACATTCTCGCGTCACGCTTTAAACGTTACGCTCTCTGTACCGGTCGAGCCTCCAACTTCATCAGCTTCCTATACATTCCGAATGCCAGAAGAGTCGGTGCCCATTGCCCTACGAATTGAGCGTCCTGGGAACGTCCGATAACGCGAAGCAGTAAGGCTGCACCGATTGAAGCGCACGCAAGCGAAACAAATCTTTCAGATGGGACACTCAAATCAGTTTTTGCAGGACGAGACGATTCCGAAAGTGGCGCAGTCGGAGAGATCCCACGATAGGGGTGTAACTCCCCTTGTACGGTTTCGTTTGGCGTATCGGTGAATGCACCGATATCTGGCATTGGAGTTGGGGCGCTTTCCTTGGTGGGAGGGTTGTTTAGAATGACGTCCATGGGTTCGCTTCTTTAGTAATAAATGTTCAAGGCTACTTGTACTCCGTAGGTACGCCCTTGAATATGACGGCCATCGGGGAACAAAAAAAGGCGAAATCGTGGCCAGCTCGACAAAGGCTGCCTTGGGAATCCGTAAACCTTCGCGCTAAAAGAGGGGATGCATTCTTCATCTATTGGCGCAGCGGCCATCCAGCACTGTGAACAATGGCGAGAGGAGGCTGAAAGTCAGCAGTCATGATTCGGGCAGCTGCTAACCACCGCGTGCGACACTGCTATGTCACCCGCCGCTTCAATCACTTTTTTCTTTAAGGTGCACCATCCTGCAGCCACGGTAACGTCAACTATCGAGGAGAAATTGCCATTCCGCACTGTGATCTGAGTACTGCCCGCGCGTACTGCCCGAACGACACCGTCCGCGCTAATCGTCGCGACACGAGGATCGGAAGAGGAATAGGTGGTACCCGACGCTGCCGACGAGAGGTCACGCGTAATATGCGACTCGTAATGCCCTGTAACAAGCAATGGAAACGTCTCTCCGGAACAGCCAAGTGGAGCAAATGACGGGCTCGCTTCGAATCCCGACAGCATGAGATCGGAGTGCACCTCGAAGGTAACAGTGTTGGAGAGCGCAACCTTGCCAGTACTATCACGGGAAACTAGTTGCATCGCAATATCTCCAACCGCGGCCAACGGAACGGGTATCTCGAAGCTACTGCCGTTCTGTGGAAGTCGCATCATTCCGACATCGCTGACAAGGTAAAGTGCCGAGGGTTGATACCCATTGTTACGCGCCAGATCAACTCGAGCACTTCCATTATTCTCAACAATCGAACCCTGTGGCTGCGACAGCACAAGGGAGCCGGCTGGTGCCATTTGTGGGGGTGGCGGGGCTGCGGATCCGCATATAAGCGGCAGGGCAGGCGTGGTGTTAGCGGGCAGCGAAGAAAATAGCGCGCTGCTGCGTGTACTCAAAAGCAAGGGTAAGAGTCGATCGTTGCCAACTATATTCTGCTTCCCTACCCCCATGTGGACTCCAATCGGATTGAGTGGCCGCTCTGGATTAGCCGCAAATCCAATTGCAGAGCGCGTCGGCGGTTGCATTGGCCCGTATGCACTCAATTCTCCGACTACAAGATCATGACGAGGCTCAAAAAACTGGTTGAGATCTGAAGCCGCAGCCAGCACACGTCCTATTGTTTTAGCAATTCGAGATCCTGGGAATACATCGGTAATCGCTGAACCGATATCGAGAACAACGCCGATTGTTTGCGCACCACCAACGCCAGCAATCGTATGGGTAGGCACGTTCGCCGCCGGGAGATGCGCTATCTGATATGAATTACTGCGCAGATCTGTAACCGCCCCACAATTAGCGCAATAGCTGGAGTCAAGGCTCGATAATGCTGGCCATTGCTCAAGGGCACAGGCGATGGGCGAACCATAGTGTGGAGAGTAAAGTGTAATTAGCTTGTAAAAGTCCCCTTGTCCAAGATTCGAAGGGCGGTAATAGTTGCCCTCCCGATTCCCCGCATGAAGTCTCGCCAGAATCCCGCCCATGCTATGACCAATCACCGTAACCTGAGTGGCTGCGTAGCCGGCATGGTGCATCATGCGAACTAATCTTTCGACACCCCGGCGCGGCACCGTCACGTTGGTCATAAAGGAACGCTGCGCTGTCGCGCCATAGTCGTGCGCGTACATAAAAAAGCGCGGGTCTTGCTGAATGTCGAGACCCCAATCGCTCGCTGAGCTTGCCCAGCCGTGGAGCAGCAGAACTGGTGGGCGCACAAGCTCAAATGATGAAGTCGAGACAACTAAGGTGCCCCCGCTCGCGGGAGCGAACTCGGCCTGGATACGAATTTGACGGGAGGTGAGATTGTCATCGTTCACGGATCTGCGAAATTCCGAAGGAACGGCATAAGAAGCGAACACATACCAGGAACCGTTTACCTGCCGAGCTGCTTGAGAGGGCAGATAGGTATAAGCAGGTGCCTGCCCTGGAATCCCTAGTCTCCCCACATCTCGCGCGTCTCCGTTCTCGTCCCCCACCCTTAAGGTCGCAGTTCCCGGCCCAGAAACTGGCCAGCGGACGACCAATCGTGTGACACCATCTGCCGCCGCACCTACTACGCTTGGAGCTGATT
>JAFLCA010000098.1 GCA_017302875.1 Deltaproteobacteria bacterium | reverse complement strand
GCCCGCAGGCCACAACAAGTCCAGTGCGCTTATTTCCATCGATAAAAGGGTGATTCTTGATCACACCAAAAGCATAGGCGGCAGCCAATCTGAATAGATCTGCCTTCTCGTAAAGGTGAAGATGTTTTGGCCGGGCTAGCGCAGATTCAAGAAGACTCCGATCTCGCATTCCCGATTTTCCACCGAACTCTCGAAGCAGTTCCGCATGAATTGTTAAAACAGCCGAAAGCGGAACAAAGCGAATCACTTGGCTAATTCTTTCAAAGCATTTCGATATTTTTTCATTCCAGCACGAGCAGCCTCTATCGAATCCTCGAAGTCTGGGTTGTATGGAGTTAACCGAATACCTTCAGCATCCGTGGTAACTAATAACTCATCGCCTTCTTCGAGCTTGTAAGTGCTCAACGATTCTGTAGGCAGGATTGCGCCTAATGAATTGCCAATTTTGCGTATTTTGATGCGAACCATATTATTTCCTCCGTTATTACAGATGTTATAACATTTTGTGCCCTCGTGCAAACGGCAAATTGGGCAGGTATAACAATCGAATCCACCAGCTTTCGCGCCTAGTTACGGTTGCGGTTGATTGAAAATTCGTTTGGCGCGAAACTGGTGATTCTAGCCGTCATCCACCCTACTCTCCGACGAGTGATGCGTAATATCTTAACCCCTGCCAAAATCTGCGATTGCGCACTGATGTTTTTCCCCATTCTGATCTTGGTTTTTGCGGCCCTTATCTCCAATTATTTGCAATCTCCTCTATTCCATTCAATGCCGTGGAGTCCGGGTGTCTTGTTGGTGGCTTACTACTTAGTTCTTGCGACGGTATTTTTTCTTCGACGTAAGTACCGTTGGTCCGCGGGTGCCGTATTCGTAGCCTGCGCCATATTTGCATTGCGGTGGTTTCTTCCTTATTCGGGCCCAATGTACAGCTAGCGGTGGATAACACAGCGATGAATCTGACCGCCGACGTTGAGATGCCGGTGGAAGTTCGGTAGGTTATTCAGGTCGGCGGCGGATTATCGCCAGCCGTTATACGCCTAGGTGTATTTGATGTTTCAGGCACTTAAAACTCAGCTCGACGCGCATCGGGAATCTAGCAATCCGATGTGGAAAGTGGTCGATCTTGCCCGGGAAACAGCACGCGATCTTCGTTACGCACTAGCCCCGAGTACTGCCCGTCTCACCTTACCCTTTAGTGGGGACGATATCTTGGCTACCGCCATGGCTGATTTTTGTACGCGCGTCGGAGCTAGGGTTATCGTGGAAACCGGTACCAACGTTGGTGCAACGACGGCGGCTTTGGCCCGAATGGCACCGAGGGTCTTAACCATTGAAGCAAATGCTAAATTCGTGAATGAAGCACGGAACAACCTTAGGGAATTCTCGAATATCGAGATTTTTCATGGCGATTCGGGTGAGGTTTTACCCGCGGTCCTCCTCAACGAGACAGGACCGGCGCTGTTTTTTCTTGATGCGCATTGGGGCCGCCGTTGGCCACTTCTTGCTGAACTGAAGGCGATCGCCGCCGCAGAGATTTTTACGGACTCTGTAATCATCATTCATGATATGCATGTCCCTGATCGAGATTTCGGATACGATGTATATGGTGGGAAACGACTCGATCTCAGCTACGTGCGCGAATCACTTTTGAAAATCAACCCGGAATTTGAACATTCATACCCCACGGAAGCGAACGGTGCGCGGCGCGGTTGGGTCGCAATTCACCCGCGTTTGGAAGGCACCGTAAGTAGGCGTATAACACACGGATCAATCGGAGATTTTGCCTAGCGGTAAAATCCCGGTTATCCTTCTCCGTTATGTCTCTCCGCCATCACCGAATCCGATGCGCCGCTTTTGTGGAACAAGTGCTGGGCTCATAATCTCGCGGATTGCATCAAAGACTACTTTGAACTGATTGTCGTACCTGCGCTCAAGAGATTCGAGTTTTTGAGCTAGTATCTCGTGGGAAGAAATCAACGTACGAAGACGAACAAATGCACGCATGATTTCGATATTAACCGCTACAGCTCGCGGGCTGTTAAGGACTCCTGAGAGCATCGCTAGTCCTTGTTCCGTGAATGCATAAGGCAGGTATCTTCTGCCTCCTCGGCCTTTCTTTGAGATGCCAGTTTGGCATCTCAAAGCAGTAACTTCCTGTTCTGACAACTGAAACATAAAGTCGATCGGGAAGCGGCCAGAATTCCTTTGGACGGCCCGAACCAACGCTCCCGTTTCAACTCCATATAGATGAGCGAGATCTTCGTCGAGCATTACCTTATGCTCTCTTATGAAATATATGCTTTGCTCTACAATGCGGCGGTCTGAAGTATCGTTCATTGACATGTCCTCCGGTTACTTATCGTGAGGAAATCTGATAAGTTTCGTAGAGACATAACAAACGCCTCGTGCCGAGCGTAAACGCCGGCACAGGCTAGCCGTTGTACACGTTAGGTAGATAATGGACGCGCAACCGGAAAAATTGAAGATAAAACTAGATCACGTGGTGTTGCGGGTTTCAAATTTTGAGAGCGCCGCTGAGTTTTATCGTGCGCTGTTTGGATTCGCTGGCTTTATGGAGGTTCTGGACCCGAAGGATACGCGGTGTATCGGATTTCAGAGTCCCAACGGATTGACGCTCTGGCTAGAAGAGTTTCCGGGTTTGCTTGTCGGGGATAGTCACGGTTGGCTTGATCATTACGCTCTTCACTGTGAGTCGCGCGGCGATGTTGATAGAGCCTTTCAATTTTGTCAAAGCCAAGGGTGGCAGATAATCTCGGAACCGAAGGCATATCCGGCCTATGGCAATTTTTACGGTTTTTCTTTTCGCGGGCCGGACTTAATTAAGCTAGAGTTTGTGACTCGGTAATGTGATTGTAATTTGCGCGTACAACGATCAAACCCAGCCGGCGCACTTCACGCGCGGCTGATTTACGCCGTTCTACACCTCGGAGTTTAATGTTAGTCGCGATAGATTTTGACGGCGTAATCGTAGACTCATTGGCGGAGATCCTTTCTGTTTCGGATGCCGCGCGTATAGAGTTGGGCAGCGGCAGAGAGCCAGGTATCAACGATATTCATTCCCTTCAGAATCTTACCTTTCAGGAATTCGGTCGTCAGATTGGGGTAATGGAAGGTCAACTTGTAAATTTCGAGAATTTGGTATTCGAGCAGCTTAAAGTCTCGCGAACTCCAAGTGTTTTCTTTGCCGGAATGAAGGAGTGTCTCGTCCGTCTCGCGACGGAGCACACTCTCGTCATTGTTACTTCAAATATCACAGAGAATGTGAAAAGAGCTTTCACTACAGCTGGCCTTGATGCGCCACGGATATTCGCAGGCCCGACTTTATCGAAAACAGAGAAGATTCAAGAGGCGATGGCCGAAACAGACTTTGCCACCGAAGAGACGATCATGGTCGGAGATGGCGTCAGTGATATAAGAGCAGCGAAGGTCGCCGGAGTAAGGACGATTGCAGTAACTTGGGGCTTCCATCCTGAAAGCATTCTTGCGTTAGAGAAACCCGATTTCATTGCCCATTCCCCAGTAGAATTAATGGCCTGTTTGGGTATAGAACAATTAAGCCCGAAAGATAGCCCTGGCGGGCGACGGCTAATTTAAGGTGGTATACGCCTAAGACAATATGTTTAATCTCGTCCTCATTAATGGCTGTGGCGGTGCCGGCAAAGATACTGCGGGACGCCTGCTTCTTCAGACTCTTCCTCACTGCGCGCTTCTGGACATAAAGGCTCTCGCGCAGACTAATCCATGGAAATTCGACGAGTATCACCTTGGGTTGGCTAACGCCGCATTGATTGTGAGGAATTATTTCGAGGCTGGATTTCCAACGGTCGTCTTTACTGGAGGACTTTCTTCGCAGGAGCGTTTAGATTTTTTGCAGTCGCTTCTTCCTCCTGGTTCCCGTCCTCTTTATGTCTGGATAGATGTTCCAAAACAGCTTCGCGATCCACGCCGAGTTTTACGGAACCGCGACGAAGCCGACAAAGTCCAGTACCTTGATACAGTGGACGCTGTATTTACCGACCCCGGAGATTTATCAGTAGATGGCGGCAAGTATCTTCGCATCGACGCAGAAAAGTTATCTCCGGCGGATGTGATAGCTAGAATTCAGGCTGAATTAAGTAAGGACTGTTAGGGGCGTATAACCACCAAATCCGGCGGACACGAAATATGCCGCTGATCGAGGGCCGTTGCACTCTAAGTTGGAGAATTTGCAAATGAATGTTTTTAAAGAACCATCAAGGCCATCCTTTGAGAAAGTTGGTATCGCCGGGCGAGTGTTTGAATCGACTGGATTGGCTCCATCCGCTGAGTTCTTTACAGTCGAAACTTCAACAGGTCACGAAACAACTATTCGTCAACGAGAATGCGATTTCTTTTATCACGTACTCGAAGGGTCAGGTTACTTCGTTATCGACGGAGAGAAGCAGAGTTGTACCGTTGGTGATCTCGTAGTGATTCCACATGGAAGATGGTTTCGGTACGAGGGTGCAATGAAGTTATTTGTTGCGTCAGTTCCACCCTGGCGAGCCGATCAGGAAGATACGCAAGAAAACCAGGGATAACAAATGGTTCAGCCTGATTTTTGCCTAACGGCAAAAGCCAGGTTATCCTGTGCCATTGGCTGCAATCCTAAGCTGTAGTTTTGGGACGTAACTGAGATACAAAAAGATTAAGGAGACTCCATGTGCTGTATATTTCGTTCACAATCCTCAACTCCCGTAGTAGCTGAGCAGAAATGGGAAGCTGAGTCTCGAGCCGTTCAGGCTTTCTTAAGTATCTGTGAGGGAGCTCAACAGGACTCTACAACTCCCGGAGCCCGCGGGGATTCTAGGCCGATAGGAATAATGACTTTGCAATCCTTCTACTCTGGGTTTTCTATCGCAGCCAGGCCACACCTTCAACGAGATCAGGCGGCTGCCTCCTCTGTCGACTCAGACGTTACGTCTGCAATGGCAAGTGTAAGGGATACGTTCTTAACAATGTGGGAAAACGATCATCTCAGGAGGACTGGAAGCCCGATCACAATGGACAGGGATCCGAATTACTTAAATGCGGCAGATAGCCTCCTAGGTGGTTGCCCTGACGACGTAACGCCGATTGCAAAAACTCAGCCCACAGAACTTCGAACCTTAGTGACGCAACTTAAGCTTCTTGCCGAGAAGATCGAGACTGCGCAAGTAACAGTTGGGTCCAACGGATCGCACTAACGTGCGCTCGTTGCCCCTGGCCGTTATCACTTTAGGAGCTTAGGAATTATGTCACTAACTACAGAGAGAGCACTACCGTTAAAACCGGAGGAAAGACGGCAGCAGCTAGCTGACGTGGCGGCAGATGAGTGGCGCTGGGCGCCACCAGATCTGAGTTCTTGTTTTTGGGCGCCTCGCATTGCGGTGCATCGAGTAAGCGATCCGGATCATCCGAGAGACTCCTTTCGAGTAGTGCTTGATGAAGATTTTCACCATGATAACGTTTTTAGGGCTGCCTGCTTCAACGACAATGGAGAGGTCACGCGAACAGTAGTTACCGCTACCCCACGAGTTGACGGTGCCCATGTTAGTCGCCGAGAGGATGATATAGTTTTGTTAGCGGATCGAATTCTAGAAAAATTTAAAGACGCTCCGGTGGTAAATTTGAGAAAGTGATGACAACCGTCTCGTGGCGACAGCCGGGCGGCACCCGTCTGCCGCACAGACAACCCGTTGTGCCCTCCCCGATTCTGCTAGCCAAGTTAGTCAATGAAGACAGATCCAGCTGAAAGAATCGAAATTTGTTCTGATATTCGAGTCTCTAGACTTGGCCACGGTGGCGCAGCTCTGGGCGGCTGGCCTCGAGACATCGGGGAGCACGAAGCTCGTGAAATTATTCAGCGTTGTTTGTCCGTTGGCATTAATTACTTCGATACTGCGCCGCTTTATGGATCAGGACGCAGCGAAATGCGTTTGGGAACGGCACTGAGCGAAGTTCCTCGTAGTAATTTCATTATTTCCACCAAAGTAGGATATTCACTAGTTCCGCTCTCTGAAGGATCTAAAAATTCCTTTTTCGAAAACTCTTTACCTTATTCTGTGAAGCAGGATTTCAGCCGAACAGCGGTGGAGATCTCAATTAAAGAGAGCCTAGACCGCTTAAAGACGGACTATCTCGACATGGTCTTTTTACACGATCCCGACGCGCATATTCCGGAAGCGCTTAACGAAGCGCTTCCAGCTCTGCGAAGCCTCAAAGACTCCGGAGTCGTTCGTGCAATTGGCGTAGGAGTAAAATCCCATGAAACATTGCTCACTTTGGTTCAGCGCGCAGAATTTGATGTTGTGATGCTTTCAGGAAGATACACTCTATTAGAGCAAGAGCCGCTCAATGAATTATTTCCACTTCTTCAAAAACGAGAAATTCCATTGATTTTAGGCGGCACGTACAATAGCGGGATCCTTGCTGGCACTTCATCCTATGAGTACGCTTCGGCTCCGCCTCTCGTAGCTCAGAAGGTTGAAAGCATAACAAAAGTTGCATCGAAGTATGGTGTTGATTTACGCGCCGTTGCGAATCAGTTTTGTCTCGCTCACCCGTGCGTCTATTCGATCATTCCATCAGTATTGAATAGCGCTCAAATTGACGAGAATATTGAGATGCTGCGCTGTCCGATTCCTGCCGAGTTGTGGACTGAACTTAAGGAGTTAGAACTTTTACATAAAGATGCTCCTGTCCCAGCTTAAGAAGAATTGGGGACAGTCACGTCTTTCACCTTTTCTAAAAGTCGGGAATGTTGTGACTGTCACGCTTTATCTTCCAGACTAGAAACCGAGCTTACCTTTCTTCGTTGGGCTAGGTTCTTCGAGGCGTGAAATAAGAAACCTCAGCTCCTGTAGTTCCTGTTCGTGTTCCGAGAATCCCTTTGCAACCCGAGCCTCGATCTCGTGCAACCTTCGCTTGAGATCGGCATGTTCACGCATCATTTCGCGAAGGCAAATAAAGGCGCGAACGATCAGAATACTCATTTTAACTGCGACATCGGAATTCAGAATAGTTGCAGCCATAACGGCACCATGCTCGGTAAAGGCATGAGGCAAAGTACGTCTTCCTCCCCAACTTGAGATCGCAATTTGCGATCTCAAGTTCGTAACTTCCTGATTCGTTAGGCAAAACATAAAGTCATCCGGGAAGCGTTGCCTGTTTCGCTTCACTTGCTCGTTGAGTCGATGGGTTGTCACTCCGTAAAGCTCCGCTAGGTATCGATCTAGCACGACGCGCTGCGAACGTATTCAATGGATCCGTCCTTCGAGGGGAAGTTCAGGTTCTGAGACAGACGATTTTGGATTCATATACGATTCATCGGGAGATGCAGCGATAAGTTGCCTTCTCGTACAACCTCAACGAGGTATAACAACCAAGTCCTGCCGAGAACGGGCGCCAGGAATGTTGAGGTAATTGTGTTTGATTACAAGCGCCCGTTCGGGCAGACTTATGCCGTTATCCAGCGGAGATTAAAATGGCGCATTTTGTAGCAGTTGTGGGGGGTGAAGGTGATTTTCGGGTTCATCGCGAAGCGATGCGGCTGACTCCTGAAGGATCGGGTCCGGTGGAACTCCCACATATTACGGATCCAGTGCTAACCAATTTGCCTAAGCTTGCTGACGTAGCGGGTGGTACTCTTGGCCTTATGATCGACGATCCTGCTAAAGCGGATTTCTTGAGGCGATGGTGTGAGCGTGAGGGTCATACTTGTGACGTGCACATTCTGCCGTCGGAAAGTTCCTCTGAGGACGCTGGATAACAATCGCGGCCACCCAAGGCGAGAAATTGGGGAAAGTTCCCTCTGTCCCCAATTTCGCGGTGAGGACAATAATAAGGTGACAGATGGAACTGTCCCCTTTTCTTACCTGATAATCAAACGAGCAATCGGAATGCCGATGTTGAAGCAGGCGAGAAACTTCGCTAAGTTACTCTAGTCGGCAGTGGATCATCGCCAGCCGTTCTCTGGGGCAATTTTACAGGCTTGAATTATGCGTAGCTGGTGGGAATCTAAGGAGCAAGTCGAGCGAGTACTGATTGTAGTTGCCGTCGCTCAGCTCGCTTTCTTTTGGCTTGTTCTTCCGATTCTTATCGGAACTTGTGTCGATCATGCCCTCAATTACGGCCAAGGCATCCTGTCAAATTTCAAACCAGTTTACTCCCTGCTCCAGCTGCTTCTCCTCTTTGGTCCGCTGCTGATAAGTATTTACCTACTTACCAAGAAGCGTTGGAAATTGGCTTTGCTCGGAGTATGTCTCTGCATCGTAGGCCTCTGCTCTGCCCTAATGAACGCTGGCAGGGCCATGCAAGCCAACAAGTCTACCTGCGTAGGTTTCAAAAATGTAACTCTTGAATTGCCGAAATAGTCTTACGTGAGGCCAGAGAACGATCAGCTCCAGCTGACGCGTAAGCACATGAAGGATTTGAGCTCTTATGTCTCGACCAATGTCTGTACGTACCAAAATTGGAACTCTGCCAATACTCGTCTTGATCGTGATGCTATGGATCTACCTCGGGTGGAATTTTCCCGGATATTGCGATCGTGGCGATGGGCTTAGATGCACTGGCCCGGGACTAGTAGGGTTAGCCGATAGTGTATTAGGGTTCCGTTCTGGCGGCCCGTTTGCAGGAATCGCTTTAATTGTTTGCGGGGTCGCCCTACTATTATTTTTAACAGTTTGGTCCTGGATCGCTGTCAGCATCAGCAAGATTCCGCGAATCGGAGTTCCCGCCATTGTGTTAATCTACTTCCTGATGGGATCTCTCGCCCTGACTTGGGCTTTTGGAGTAAAATGGGAGCCGAAATTTGTTGGGGAAGCTTGGCGAGGCTATATTCCAGAAAACAGTGCGCCGTGATCACCAACTTGCGCCGATGCGTTTCGCACACGGACAATTTCTGCCCTAACACCCATTGACCGCAGATGGCCAACGACCTGGCATTCGTAATTGGAACTTCCCGCGCCGATGGCAACACCCGCCGCGTGCTTGATCATGTAAATTTGCAGTTCAAAGCTCCGATTTTCGATTTGGCTGCATTGGATATTTCTTGCTTTGATTACGAAGCTAGAAACCTGACCGATGACTTTATTCCGACAATTGAGTCGCTACAGGCCTTTTCGACCATAGGATTTGTGAGCCCGATGTATTGGTACACCGTAAGCGCTCAGATGAAGACTTTTATTGACCGTTTGAGCGACCTTCTTGGCCCCAGAAAGGATCTTGGTCGAAAATTACGCGGCAAGAACACATTTTTACTCGCGACAGGAAATACTGAGAAGCAGATTACCCCGGGTATGGAGGAAGTAATTAAGCGAACTTCGGACTACATGGGGATGAGTTACCGCGGTGCCTATTACGCACACATAAAGGTGGATCTAGCGCCTGATTCTGGAACGCTTCGAGATGCTACTGAGTTTGTGCGACGCGTTCTGCCGACATAACAAACGGCCCCACCAGACTTGGCACTTACTATAGCAGTGGTTGATTAAGCATGCGTTTGGCGCGAGACTCGTGATTCATTGCCGTAAGTCCACGGCTTTAAATGGGTGCCGACATGAAAAATTTACCTGCGCTTCTATTTATACTTGCAGCCTGGTTGTGTCCACAATCTTCAATCGCTGATGCTCATGAGGGTCCCTACAGAATTGGGGTTATTATCCCCTTGAGTGGTCCGGTAGCAAGCTTAGGAAATCATGTACGAAAAGGCATTGCCCTAGCGTACGACAACCTCAGTGAGGATTCTCGCAGGTCTATACAGTTAATCTACAGCGATGATCGTTTTGATCCTAAGCAAACCATAATTGGTTATCAGCAACTATCGGCGCAAAAACCCCTCGACGCAGTTTTCGTTCTAGGATCGCCTCCGGCAAATGCGTTGGCTCCAATCACCGAGAAAAACAAACAGGTTTTGGTGGCTATTGGCGCTTCCGATCCTGACATCGTCAAAGGTCGCCGTTACACTTTTATTCATTGGGTTATTCCACCAATGCTTGGCAAAAGGATGTCGGAAGAATTGATCCGTCGGGACTTTAAGCGGATTGCGCTTGTATCAGCTGAAGCCTCAGGGGCTTTGGCTGATAAGAATTCAGTCGTTGACGCGTTGCAAAGTGTTAATGAGGGTTCTCGAATAATTTATGACCAGAGCTTTCAACCCAGCGAGACTGACTACCGCAGTGCAATTACCTCGCTCAAAGCAAAAAAGGTCGATGCCGTAATCCTCGTGCTGATGCCCGGTGCCCTCTCCTCGTTTACGAAACAGGCGCAGCAACTTGGTTTAAATGCGGAGATAGCGGGGATGGAAACTTTTGAGGATGAAGACGAGGTGAAAGCATCTCAAGGAACGCTATTGAACAAATGGTACGTCAACGGCGCAGATCCGACGGATGAATTTGTAAATTTATATAAATCAAAATATGGTATCGCCCCTGGATGGGCTGCGGGCAACGCTTATGATTCATTAAATTTGATTGCTCTGGCTATATCTGAAGATTTACAAAAGACCAATGACGGAGTTCAGAATTTCTTGGCGAATGTGCAGGACTACAGAGGCGCTGCGGGAACGTACTCTTCCTCATCCGATAATAGATATCTTTTGCCTGCTGCGTTAAAACGAATAACTCAATTAGGCTTTGTCTCGATTGTGAACAGTGAGGATCACGGTCCAAAAATGAAATGAATTCGCCCGCCGACTTAGAGGCGTTTGTGGAACTTCGGTACGTTATTTTCTTCAGCGGCGGATTATCGCCAACCGTTCTAGCTTAGTCGGAATTACTATGATGTATGGATATTTTTTAGCGTTTCTTGCTGCTGCCTTGTGGGGGTTGAACTATTCATTGGATCAACGCGCCCTGGCCGCACTTTCGGTTTGGCAGCTCTACTTTTTGCATTCAGTATTTGGAGTGATTATTACAGCTTTGATTTCGATCTGCTTGCGTCATCCATTGACGGATCTCTTCATGATTGATTCGACAGTTATAAGTCCTCGCCTGCTTGGCGCCACACTACTCGTTGGCACAGCCGCTGGATTGGCAATATTTGGATCGGTCTCTGCATTGGGTGCAAGCAAAGCATCGATACTTGAGATTTCGTATCCGTTCTTTGTTGCATTGTTTTCATACCTAATTTTTGGAGAATCCATTAAGGGGATAGTATTGCTGGGCGGGTTGATGATGTTTCTGGGTGCAGCAATTATTGTGAAATGGGGCTAAGAATTGGGGACAGTTCCCTCTGTCCCCAATTTCGCGGTGAGGACAATAATAAGGTGACAGATGGAACTGTCCCTTTTTCTTATAGAATATGAGAATATTATCAACGCTATTGTTCTTCGTGTGCAGTCTGAGTCACGCAGCATGGGCAGAAGTTCCTTTCGAGAAGGCTCGCATGCCGGTTGGGGTCGTGATCCCTCTCACCGGCGAAGTGACTTTCTTCGGCACCGCCCTTCAACAGGGAATTCAAATGGCGGTCTCGGATGGTCGCACCCCTGACCTCAATTTTATTTTTGAGGACGATCGTTCGGGGGACCGCGCCGCAACGGTCAGCGCCATACACAGTCTAGTCGCCCGCCACAAAGTTCGCGTAGTCATCGTAACCGGAATGCCCAATGCGGTAGTCGCTGATCCCATTGTGCAAAAGGAGAAGGTAATCGCACTGTCAGCTTGGGACAGCAATCATGCAATCGAACAGCTAAGTGACAACACTCTAGGCTTCGGTTGGTCCAATGAAAAGACGGGACAGGCTATGGGAAACTTTTCACTGAAGACGCTGGGAGCCCGCACGGCTGCTGTGGTCGTCGCGCACGATGAATGGTCGGAAATTATGGGACAAGCATTCTCAAATGCGTTTGTCGCCGGCGGTGGAAAAGTTATCTTTCATGATTCAGTCGAACTAGACGGCACTGATTTTCGTTCTCTAGCCGCAAAGATCGTTCATGCAAACCCGAGTGTAGTCTACTTTCCACTTTATCGATCTTCGTTACTTTCTTTCGCGCGGCAGATCAAGCAGGCTGGTTATTCTGGGATCCTCTTAAGTGCAGAAGGGATCACCTCAGCAGAGGTTAAGCAGCTTGGGAAGCTTGCTGAAGGAATGTATGTCACAGGCGCCTATCTTGACGACAGCGATTTTGAGCAACGGTATAAATCAAGAATTGGTCTTTCTAAGGTAGAGCTAAATCTTGCACACGTTGCGCTTGGTTACGATCTCGCTGTCTTCCTTAACGCATGCGTGGCGGATCTTCTGAAGGGACATGAAGCAATTACCATAGAGAAGTTGCGCACCGGAATGGCTTCCGTTGTTGTAAAGGGAATCCTCGGCACCACTTCATTTAACGGACGCAAAACAACTGAAAGAGAGCAAGTGATCCTTCAAGCGAAAGACGGGAAACTGTCACGCGTGCCACACACCGAGAGCTAGGACGCGACAACGTCCGGGGCGGAACCTTTGGGCCTTTCCTTTTTGCATGCACATAAACATGTCGGACAACCCCTGCAACTACGCCTCCCCGAAGGAAAGAGCGTCAAAGCATCTTGGATTGCCCTCCTCTCACGACGCGGAGAAAGGCAATAAAATGTGCCTTGATATGTCACTGCACCCAACTGCATTCCTGGATTCCAGCAAAATCCAACCCTAGATAGGAATGTGATTGATTGCCAATCCGTTTGACGCGAAACTAGGGACACACTACTCGACTGAACATTTGACGATTTGATTGATGGAGAGATTAGATGAGAACCTTACCCAAAAACACCATCTGCCTTTGGTACAATGGCGACGCCGAGGAAGCGGCGCGATTCTATGCCAAGACCTTTCCTGACTCCTCTGTCGGAACGGTGCACTATGCACCAGGGGACTACCCGTCAGGCAACCAGGGAGACGTGATAACAGTGGAGTTTACCGTCATGGGCATCCCTTGCCTCGGGCTCAACGGGGGTCCTGCCTTCAAGCACTGTGAGGCATTTTCATTTCAAGTCTCGACAGTCGATCAGGCGGAAACCGATCGCTACTGGAATGCGATTGTTGGAAACGGCGGACAGGAAAGCGAATGTGGTTGGTGCAAAGACAAATGGGGAATATCCTGGCAAATCACTCCGATTGCACTATCTGAAGCAGTGTTCGGGACGGATCGCGCTGCGGCAAAGCGGGCCTTCGAGGCGATGATGACGATGAAGAAAATTGATATTGCAGCCATCGAGCGGGCGTATCGCGGTTAGAATCACCTTTCCCATTGGAGGAAGCGGGTAGTAGTCTTGGGATGATGCGTTTCGACGAGAAGCCGTAAGGCATCCGATCGATTGCAAAGATCCTCCCAGTTTCAGTACTTAGCGATTTGGTTGCTTTATGATCCCCTTAGATAAAATCCAAAGTGCAAGTAAGCCCTTCCCTCTCGCGGAACTGTTGATCCCAACTGAAAGCAGAATATTAATACTGGCACCTCACCCTGATGATTTTGATGAAGTCGCTGTTACGCTCAGATATTTTTTCAATCGCAAGCATCCCATGCAGCTCCTCGTACTCACCGGAGCTTCGTCGGGCGTTCTTGATTCATTCGTAGATCTTCCGACCAAAGAACGAAAGGAAGAGGTGCGGCAAATAGAGCAATTGAACGCACTTGAGTTCTTTGGATTTCCGGCTTCCAACGTTCAGTTTCTCAGGCTTCTAGAGGATCCCACAGGCGAGCTTGTTCTCGACGAAACCAATCCCAGCGCGGTAGGAACTATATTTCAAGATTTTAATCCTGATGTCGTATCCCTTCCTTACGGAAAGGATACCAATCTAAGTCACCAACGCACTTTTCAGCTTTTTCAGGAGCTAGCCCTCACGTTACCGAAACCCGTTCTAGGGCTGTGCCATCGGGATCCGAAAACCACTGATATAAAGATTCAAGCGTACTTTCCTTTTGATGAAGAAACCGCCCGGTGGAAAGCCGAAATGCTTAGATTCCATCGGTCTCAACATACGCGCAATCTTCAGACTCGCAACTACGGGATTGATGACCGCATCCTTAACACTAATCGAGCCATCGCTCGCGAACTTGGGATTAAGGAACCATACGCTGAGGGGTTTGAATTGGTGGTAGTAAACGGCTCGCGGCACTCAGCCGCAAAATAGAGAGAGCTACATCCAACACGTCGACTAAAGCGCGACATCTACTGAGCGCACAACAGAAGTCTTGCGTTTAGCTCCCTTGGGGATGGATCCAGTGCGCTGTGATTTCAGCGTGAACAAAAGCTCTACCGACGGGACACCGGACTTTCGCAGAGCAGAGATGAATTTCTGTCCCACGCTATTTAGCTTAATCTTCACTTTCTTCTGTCTGCCCGCCTTAAGGCTTACGCTAATGGTTCCAACGGTCTCGGTGTAGAGTTTTTTGGCGGCAGCAGAAGGTGGAAGCACCGCGTGGCGAGTGCGAGAGGAAGACCTAGGCAGAATCGCAAGCCGCTTCCCTTTATTCTGT
>JAFLCA010000097.1 GCA_017302875.1 Deltaproteobacteria bacterium | reverse complement strand
AGTCGATTTAGCATGCTGACCCCCGTCAGAAAGTAGTACCCAAGAACTTAAATAGACAACGCTTCTTTCTGTCACGCTAGGCCCATATTGGCGCTTCAATTGCTTAAGGCAGCGTTATATCAGTGCGAACGTGCGGGTGTCGCGTGACTCTAAAGTGCCCGTCGTAGAACGGACAGCAGGGAAATAGAAGGGAAGCCCATTCCGGAGCTTAGGATTGCGGCTCTGAAAGCGCTTGAGCCATCGTTTGGAGCAACTCCAAATACCGATAGGGGCCGTCTCCGAGGGGTTCGATCCCTGACAGATGAGAGAACGGTAATCCGTCCGGTACAAAAAGTTTTTTGTCGACTCCTACCACATCGCCGTGATCGCTCGGGTAAGAGTGGATCGCCGAATGCGAAATGGCGATAACGATTCCCTGTCGTTCGCGGGCGGCAGCCGTTACACCGCGTGCCGTGGCTTCTGAAATCCCCAGCCTGTGCAGCTGCTCCAAGATTTGTTCCGAAAAGGAACGCGCACGAGGATTAAACTCGTCGTGCAGACTGAATACGAACAAATTGTGTTGGTGATTGCTAAAATCAAGTCCAAATTCCTTGATCATGAAATGATAGGCGGCATTAAATTTTGCGTATCGGGCAGCACCTGGATATCCATCCAGGATTAATAGGTTGCGCCCATCCGAGGTGAAATCCGAGGGCTTGGCATCGAAGTAATAAAGATTTCCTGCGTGCTGCTCGGAGAGCCCCTTTGATGAGCTTGGAAGGTGCCCTAGGAGCAGGGCTCTTTCTAGCGCTTCGACGCTGGTGCCATGCCAACCGGCGATTTCGTTTGGTCTATCCAACCCACGCTCAAAAAGTGAGACAATTTGATTCGCACTCTCAAGAAATTTAAGCGGCGACAGGGTAGTCTCGCAGCCTAAATCGATGGCGGAGTCCGTGACAGATTTTTTATCAAATTCCTGCATAGTGATATTGAAGGCGGTAGATCGCTAATTGCGGCCACACTCTTATGTTATTCGGGCGCATTGCCCTGGGGTGAGGTAACGACGATTCGGAATATTTCAATAAAACCACCCTCTTGCCCCGTTCGACACACAGAGATTTGAGTAGTTTCGGGTAAGCCATTACTCTTCATGGGTGACCACCCGCGAGACTGTTCCATACCTACCAGTGACGGTACATCAGCGCCCCGAAGATAGTCGCACCAATATCGGCTTCCAAACATTTTCAAGTGCAAATTTTTCGACGGTCTGGGGGGTCGATCATTTTTCGGCCGCCGGGGTCTTACGTACGAGCGACGAGAGAGCCGCTCTCTCCAATTCGATTGACCTGGTGCTAGCCACTGGCTCGGGATTTCGAGAAGCTGCGATCGGCGATTGTGTTCGCTTACTAACGGTGAGTTTGCCGCGCAATCGCCCGATCATGAACCGCGTTCTCGATACTGTGCCGCCGTTGCAACCCAGTTGCGATGTGACGGTGCTGGCTCCGGTTGCCTCTGCTCAAGAAGCTGAAGCTATCCCGGCGTTTCTTGAGAGTCTTGTGGGACAGAGTCTTCCACCCGAAAACTGGAATGCGCTTTTGTTCCTAAACATGGCGGATCGCGAACCGGGCGTCACGCCCATTCCGGATGATACCGAGAGGCATATCGAGGATTTCAAAGCTGCTCACCCCGAGCTTCAGATACATGTCGTCAAGGTGCATTACTCTGAAGTTCAGCCAATTGGAGCTATTCGTCATGACGCGGCCTGTGCTGCCTTGGTGCGACATGTTGCTCGTTTTCCCCGCGGCCCCGCAGATCATTTATTGGTTATGGCCGATGCCGATCAAAGCAAGGCCGGCCCGCGCTGGCTTGAAACGTTTCACCGTGTTTCGATGCGAGACCAAAGCTCCTCAGCGTTCCAGGGACATTACTTGTGGGACCGATACACACTCGGGAATGATCCAGGCATCCTCGGCTTTACTATTTGCGACTTTGCAATCCGATCATTCTTCCAGGCACGTTTTCCGGAAGAGGGGGCGGCAGGTGGTGGCGGTCCGAATTTAGCAGTACGCGCCAGCAAATTTGCCTTGTGCGGATACAACCCTTCGCTCAAACGCGGCGCGGACCCTTTTCTTATTTCTGCGCTCCAGGAGCTTGCTCCGGTTAAGTCAGTTGGAGCAGCGGCTCGCATTGAAACTTCCGGGCGCAGGACATCAATCGCTTCGCAGCACGGTTACAGCCCTCACGAACAATGGAATGCGGAGGAAACTCGCTTCAGTGAGGCAAACGACGCCATTCGAAATAGTGTCGTACGCACTCTTATTTCGGAACCGGAGTTCATCGCATTGATGCAGCAACCGGAGTTCTCGGGCCGATTCGAGCGGTGGATTTCAAAGTTAGTGAATTCCTCTTGCACGCTGCAGAACTCTCGGAATCGTGGCGAAGACCATCGAGGAAATTTGGTTAATCCGTATTCCCTAGTAGAAGAGGTCCTTAAAGAGAAGCTCGGCTTGCCGGCCAGTTTCGAACCATTCCGAAACCGAGTCAGCTTCGGTAATGCGAGTGCGGTCCAGGATTGGTTGCTCGCTTGGCGTAGAAGCATTATTCGTCCCCTTCAAGCGGAATAGCTTTAAATTCTTTAGCTTTCCGCTCCTTCATAAATCAAAAGGTTAGCCTGCAGCGCTTTGATACAGTGAGTGCAGAGATTTGTTTTGTAATTATTCCTTACCTTTTGATGTGGGGCGTCTTATGCCGGGGCTTTGTGAGGAACATGGAAATGATTCGATGCAAGATCCAGGAGAAGCCTCTCTGCCGCTGGTGCGCGCCATGCCCGCGCGGCTCGTGATGGTTCGCCATGGCGAAAGCGAAGCGAATCTGATTAATCGCGCCATAAAGAACGGCATTATCTCCGAGTATCCGGAAGGATTCTCTAAGATTCCGGACCGTGAAATACGACTCTCCAAACTGGGGGTCGAGCAGGCTCGAAAGACTGGAGAGTGGCTGCGGGAGCAGTATCCCGATGGGTTCGAGATTATCTATGTTTCCGATCACACTCGTGCAAAGGAAACTGCCGCGTTAGTTTGCCAAGCTGCTGGCTGGCACGATGCTGAGATTCGAATTGATCCGCTCTTGGGCGAGCGCAATTGGGGTCGCTTTGCTTCATCGGATCAAGAGCGAAGGGAGGAGATCATGTCGTATCGGCGTCGCGATCCCTTGCATATTCCCATGCCGGATGGAGAGACAATGCTCGAAACGCGCAATCGCTCTCGCGAGCTTCTTGATAGAGCCGCTCGTGAATTTGGAAGAAAGAATGTGCTCGTTTTCTCACACGGTGAGTATATTGAAGCAATCTGGGCTGAAATTGCGCATCTGAACACGGAGCGCACTTTGGAATTCTTTCACTCGCCGGAGGGGGATATCAAGAACTGCCAGGTAGTGGAGTTCGCTGCCGTAAATCCCACGGACGGTGAGTATACCGGGAAATTGAATTGGGTGCGGAGTTCCTGCCCACAAGCGGGAATTATTAGGGAATGGGAAGCGATTCGGCGGCTCAGACATTCACCAGCAGACCTTCTGGAAGAAGTTCAGCGCTATCCTAACCTGGATTTTCCAAGTGATTTTTCTGACTAGTGGCCTCCGTATACTGCTTGGAACTTTAGAGCGCTGCCTTGGTCTAATTGAAGAGACCAGTTTCGGAGGACTCGATGCTACGTCCTGTTGCTTTCGTTTTGTCGGCCGTTTTTTCTCTAACGTTGCCTTTATCGTTGGCATTGGCTTGCACCGGGGGAGAGATCTCTCCCTGCAGGGAGTGCCTGGATCTGATTGCAGTCACCAGGCTTGATGGTTCGAGTGAGGTGCTGGTAGTGAAAGTTTCTGTGCTCTCGAAGCGTGAGGTCGGCGCGGAAGAATTTCCCTCGCACTTGCAGGTGACAAGCCAAGAGCAGGGAATTTTCGAGTACCCCCTCGATAATTGCGGTACGAAAGAGATTTTGAAGTTGCAAGCTTCCCCCGAATCTATGGTGAAGCTGCAAGAAATTGACTTGGCGAATAGGCGACTGGTGCTGATGCTGCGTTCCCAAGAAGCTTCTCCGGCTCACACCACTACTCCCGATATTCGAATCCGTCCGATTTCTGTACAGCACCATGGAAGTGAGGTACGAGAGGTCCTCTTCAGTATTCCCATCCTCTCAGACATTCAGTTCGCGCAGTGCGATACCATCCTAGTGTCAGAGTCTCTGGATGCGCAGGCTGAAGTGCGCAAAACAGAGTGGGGAGTGCTCACGGATGTGTTTGAGGCGCAAGATGGGCGGCAAAAGATGTCCGTTACGCTGGGACCCGATAAATCTATGTCCTCTGGTGCTGTGCCGGTTATTACTATTCGGAAGAGTGCTTCAGGTACCCTCCCGCCAATTCCCTCGCGAGTTCTGGAGAATTGCCTGAAGGGAACTCGAGATTCCAAGGAGAAGTAACGACCCGATGCTCAACTTTATCTCGGTAGGCCAACACATCGGAAGTTACCTGCGGATTTTCCTATTTTTAGTGCTCTTTTTCGGTATGGTCGAAAGGGTACACGCTTCGCACGTACTCACTATTACAGTTGAATCCGTACCCGGGCTTGTTACTGGCGACTTTGTTCGTGTGCATTGGACTGCGCGCGCTTCTGATGGGGGCCGCTCCAGTGTTCTAATCCAGGAGACGCGCGTAGTCGTGGAAGCTGTGGTGGACAGCAATCGCCTCAAGATTTCTCTTCCGTGCATTTCGGGCCAGGAGCTCTATCGGGTCAACCTTGCTCAGTCGGTTGGCACCTTATCGGTAGAGCTGGTTCGTAAGGGCGGGGTAGATCCAAAGCGCAGTGGGCAGCTTTTAGAGCTTCTGCCAGGAGGCCCTTCAAATTCCGCGTGGTGCAACGTCAGGTCGGGCTAACTGCCCTAAATATTTAGATAATTTCGCGCCAAATCGACTTGGAACTTTCCCGCCTGCGACCTTGTCTAACATACAGGTAGTACTTGGGTTTTCCTTAGGTTTTTACACGCGTGACAGACTCAGAAAATGACCCGCGGCCAGGTCCTTCACAGAGCCTAGCGTCGTTGCGCGCAGAGGAGTTCAGGTGTGTTCGCGAAGTAATGCGAGGGAATACGGAAGAGTTTCGTCATTTGGTAAGTACGCATAAGAACCGAATCTTCAGCATGGTGCTGAGAACGGTTGGTGAACATGCGGTTGCCGAAGAACTTACACAAGAAATATTCGTGCGAGCATATTCGAGCTTGGCGAAGTTCCGCTTTGAGTCTTCATTCTCGACGTGGTTGACCTGTATCGCTTTGAATCACACCAACTCGTACTTCAAATCCAAGAAGTACAAGCAGAAAGTACGAACGGTGTGCTTCGAACCTCGCGTACACGATCAATCTAATGAGATGGAGAGTGAGATTGAGACTGATGCAGCTGTGTTGGAAAATTTCCGTGAGGCATTACAAGAACTGAAACCTGCATTTCGAGAAATTATTGTTTTGTGTTCCTTGGAAGGAAAGAGCTACGAGGAAGTGGCAGGGATACTCGCTGTGCCGGTAGGTACGGTGCGTTCAAGATTGAATCGAGCGCGGGAGAAGCTGCGCTTGCTAATTGAGCAAAGGTGTGGTGCCCTATGAACGAGAAACGAACTCAGAAAATTGTGGAATATTTGGAGAATGCGCTCTCTGAAGCAGATCGCAAATCTTTCTGCGCCCAACTTGATCTTGATAAGACTCTTCGCGCCCAAGAGCGCGGACTACGTTTGGTTTTGAAGGGCGAAAGCCTTGCAGCCTGCTCCAATGCTGAATTGCCCGATAGCTTTGAAGATAGTGTGATGCGGCGCGTTCGCGTTGCGACTCCTCCACAAGCAATTGGTGCGACGGCTTCTGTCGGTCCGATTCTTTCCTTTGCTCGAGAAGCACTTTTACATCCAAGTCGCTTACAGGCGTTGTTGGCCTCCACCTGCGCATTGCTCATCATTTTCGCGTTTTCTCCTTCCCTGAGATCTGGGCTGTCTACTTTTCGGGAAGGAAGAAATCAGAGTTACCTCGTAATGTATGACGCGGTTCGAAACGCACCTACGGCCCGAATTATAAATGCCGTCACTGCTCGAATTCCGCCGGGCTATCGAGCGGTTTCCCTAGATGTTGCCGGTGCGCCACGACCTGGTGAGTACGTAGATGTGATGTGGCTCGCCGAGCTACAGGCAAAATCTGTTTCAGCGATCATCGTTGAGAATGCGCGTGTGCTTTCAAACGAGCAAGATCCTTCGGCTACTGATAACCCGGTTGGGATCTCTACGGTCACCATTTTAATTCCTGCGGCCGATGCGGCTCGCATCGAGCTCGCTCGTGCCACGGGCACTGTTGTCCTCACTCCTCGTGATGCAGCTTCGCCGCAAGATGGCGGTGTGGAGGAATTCATCGAGCGCGGCGGAACGCTAAGTCCAAAAGCCTAGGAAATTTTCCGAGCGTCGTCGCGTTGGAACTTCTCAAGTGCAACTTGGTCTAAGTTTTACAGAGACTAAGGGTTGTACAAGAGAGAGGTTTTCTATGTCGACGTATTTTGGTCAACGCACGCTTACTCGTTCTCCGCTCCAAGAAAAACTGCTACCGCTAGTGGGGTTAACTATGGTGGCGCTGCTTGCTGCTGCGGCGCTTATACTGCTCCTGCAAGACGCCCCGGCACGCACGCCGGTGGTGAAGCAGGCGGGAGATCAGGTTGGTCCCACTTTTGTTGATGTACTCGTTCCACTTCATGATATCGAAGAGAATACGAGTCTTGAACCAAGCATGTTTCGCAGAGTGGCGCGCCCCATCGACACCGTTTCTCCCGCTATCGTGCGTGACTTTGAAGCAATTCAGAACCAATTTGCGAAGGCCTTTATCGTCGGCGGCGAGCCGTTGCACTCTGCCTATCTAGTTCGGCAACGCAGTGCCCTTGAAGGTCCCATTCGAAATCGTATTCCGCGGGGCTTTCGCGCGGTCACCATACGAGTTGATGACACCACTGCGGTAGATGGGCTTGTCCGACCAGGAGAAATTGTTGATGTCTCGAGAGTGCATCGAGTGAATGGACAACTTGCGGTTTCGATTTTGGTTCAGAATGCCAAGGTGCTCGTCGCTGATAAGCAAGTCGATCCCAACTGGAAGCCAGGCATGCCGATTCCTGGCACAATCACCTTACTTGTTAGCGCTGAGGATTATAAAAATGTCGAACTGGGAAAAGCTTCGGGGAAGCTCGGGTTGGCGCTGCGCGGGGCTGATGGGGCTGGAGTGGGGGATGGCGGATCAACTGTCACTGAGGCGGATCTACCTGGCCTACGTCCTTTAGCTCCGCCGAGTCAAACTCCGCTCTGTCAGGGAAAGGTAAAAACATGCAGCTCAGTCGGGCATTGTGAGGAGTTTTGCATGAAGGCGGACGGTAGTCTCTCTCCGCTCGGCGATCAGCTGCGCGGGTGAATATAGCGGTTAGGAGGTCTTCCGTTTTTGTCCGTGTAACACGCCGACCATCTCTCGTCCGCCAGGCACCACCTGACTTGAGATGAATCCCGGCATGGCTTGCAAGAGATTTTGCAACTCCTCCTTCGTGAATCTATCGCCCCGATAGGATCCGTTGTCGTTGAGAGGTTGAGTAAATGTTTTTGAGAGCTTTGAGAGCAGTGGAACATCTGAGTGCGGTTTCGGGCGAATTGGCTCCGAGATAATTACCATTTCGCGAGCTGCGACACAGAGTTTTTTGACTATCGGTGCAGTATCAGGGATGAAATGGCATAGCGCGCCTTGCATCAACACAACATCTGCGGTCGGAACTTCTTCCTCAAGAGCGTTCCAAAGTCTTATGTCCAATCCCGATTCGATTCCTGCCTTGACCATAGCGGGAGAACTGTCCAACCCGACGTATTGCACTCCCTTCCTTTGGAGGTACTCGGTGTAGATATAGGCGTCACCGCAGCAGGCATCGACGACTGTGGAGCCGGGAGGAATCAAGTCTGCAACGACGCGATAGCGATCTGCAAAATGCGGCCAGTACAGCACTCGCATTGCCAGCGTATATAATTTGGGGGAGGCGTACATGCTTAGATTCATGGGGGTGATTATATGTGATTTATTCGGATTTTGGTATGCGCGATGTCAGTCGCCGTATTTAGGGCGACGTGGCGAAGGCTATTACTAGGCCTTGTTTGGAGCCTAATTATTTAAGCAATTTAGAGAGGTAGTTGCCAATGGGGGTAGTACTCGAAGCTGAGCAAGCAAGGTATCCGTCGGGGCGAACTAAGTGAAGTGCCTTGGCGCTCATTGCGGGACGGAGGTTCGGATCGAGTAATTCTTCGAACTGCTTGAGGAGATCTGCCACTTGGGGAGTTCGCTCGGCAAAGAGGGCGAAACGCGGGATCGAGCCCGAGCCGATTGGTGCTTGCCGCGCAACGGGGGCGACTCGTGCGCCGGGCTTGAGGGAGTCTCCGCTTAGTGAAGATCCATTTAAGGGACTGCACGGATATGCGACGGCGAGCTCAGTCAGATTTTCTGCAAAACGCTTCTGCACGAGGCTCTTGCTCAACAGGAAGTGAGCAAGAGTATTACGCAGTTTCTGAGCGATAGGATTCCGGAGTGTTCCGATGGTTGTAATGCGCCCAGTGAATTTTAAAACTTTATCGCCGACGCCGCTGCGTTCGGGGGTATAGCTGTTCAAGAGTTCTTCTTTGCAGACGCCGCGGATCACGAGCGCAAGTTTCCAGGCTAGATTGAAGGCGTCCTGCATTCCGGTGTTCATGCCTTGCCCACCTGCTGGGCTGTGGATATGTGCCGCATCCCCAAGCAGGAATACGCGTCCCCAGCGATACTCGGAAACTTTGCGCCCGTTTATTCTAAAGCCAGCCAGCCAGATAGGGTCGAACACGTTTTGTCCTCCGGGACCTCGGGTATCAAGAATGGTCTGAACTTGTTCTAAGGTGGGCGTCGGTGGTCGCTCTGTGCCAGCAGGTGGAAGGTCGGCGAGCACACGATAGCGGCCGGGGCAGATGGGGAAGATGACGAGAACTCCGTCGCGATGCCAATGAATCGAGGCTTCGGAGTCGGGACGGCGGTAGCCTGTCATGTGGACATCAGCAAGAAGCCAGTCACTTTTATTAGTCTCACCGGTGAAGGGGGCTCCGAGGGAATGTCGGACAGTGCTGTGTGCGCCATCACATCCGAGTAACCAGCCGGCAGAGAGTGTTTCCTGATGCCCATCGGCGCGTTGGAGGACTGCTTCTATTCCGTGGGGGGAGTTCGTAAAGCTAAGTAGTTCGACTTGACGCTCAATCGAAATGCCGAAACTTTGCAATCGCAGGTCGAGCAGGCGCTCGGTTTCCGATTGGGGAAGCATGAGTCCGAAGGGGTAGGGGGTCTGAATATTATGCAAGCTGACGTGGCCGACAGCTTTTTCACCGGCGATCATGTTGACGGCGAGCGCTTTGAAGCCAGCGTCGATGAAGGGGGCGGAGGCTCCACCTCTATCTAAGAGTTCGAGAGTTCTGCTCCAAATGATAAGTGCTTTGGATTTGTCGGTGCGCTGAGCAGCCGTGTCGATGATGCGAACGGAAATTCCGTAACGCGCGAGCTCGCAAGCGAGAGTAAGGCCAACGGGACCGGCGCCGACGATAAGTGCTGTTTGCATCGAGGTAAGGCTCCATGGAGAGAGTTCGGTAGCGAGGGGGCAACGAGTATGAGTGTGAAGCTAAAAAGAGACAGGATCAAGATTAGATTCACCCCCGCCCTGTAGCCGGGCTACTTCTAGGCAACTTTTTGCCCCCTCTCTCGAATAGTTCGAGCATGGCAGCTTCAATGAAATACCACCCCCACGGCAGTGTCCTCTTCGTCACACTTAGCATCGAAGAGGGACTTCTGCTGCTTTCAAATCCACTGTGCCTGGCAGTTCTCAAGAGCTGCCTTTCGCGGGCCCAGCATCTCTATCCGGTTAAGATCTGCCATTTCTTGACTGAGGCAACGCATCTACACATGATCCTTGTAGTCGAAAGGCCCGATGATGTTCCTGCTTTCGTTCGTCATTTCAAAACTGAATCAGCGCACCTTCTAAACCGAATCCTTGGGCGAGAGAAGCGCACTGTTTGGTGTGATGGGTATGATAGTCCGATTGTGTTGACACCGGTCAGAGCGCTGATAGCTATTACCTATATATACTCTAATCCAGCTAAAGATAACCTCGAGGATTCCGTGGACGAATACCCTGGCTTCTCGAGTTGGCAGATGTTCCGACGAGGTGATCACAAAAAACGTTGGAAATGGATACGCCGACCCGCAGTAACGCAACTTTCCTCCGACCGTCATACTCCATTGGGCTACGCTAGGGAGGCAGAGCGCTTGTTGCAGGAGTCCAAGCAGTCTCACGAGTTGCATGTCGAACCAAATGCTTGGATGGAGGCCTTTAAAATCTTCGATCCGAAGGAGCAGCAACGGCTAAACACGGCAATTGTGGAACATCTGCGAGCCATTGAGGAGCGAGCACGGAAGAAACGCCAATTATTGAAGCAGAAAGTCTTAGGAAGGGAGCGCTTATTGCGGCAACGGCTAGACACGCAGCATCGCCCGAAGAGAGAGGGCCGCAGGACGTGTTGTATTTCAGAAGATCGAAAAATCAGAACAGGATTCATTAAATTCTTTAAGTTTCTGATGTCTGAGGCGAGAAGAATCAGGAGAAAGTGGGCGTTAGGGGATTTTTCGGAGGCTTATCCTCCCGGACTATATCCTCCGAGTATGGTGAAATTAGCCGATCCGATTGGAGTCTGGTAAGCACGTCACTACAAGGACGAAAGGCGATCCCCATTTCGCAGTGCACACGTGTATCTATTCTGGTACGTGGGCCCAAAAATAAGCATAGAGCATAGTAGCTGAGGCACTAGAGTTTAGCTCGCTCGGAGCGGCTTCCTGTGAGGCTGCGTGTCCCCGGAGCATGTAGCCCGGCTACAGGGGCGGGGCTAGTTGGTAGATTGCTATCCTTGCCGCGACTATAGTACCGCTTTCCGCTTTGCGCTTATCTGCGTCGTGCCACGCGAGGCCGTATACACCTCGTAATAAATTTGCCAGCTCCCTCTGCTCAATGCCGCCAGACGTGCCGTCTGTTTTCCTGAAGAATACTTTTTAGACTTTTTCGTGTTCGGCTTCTTCCGGACGGCGCGCGCCGTAATCACGCAATTCTCCGATCCAAGAATTCCCAGAGGGAGCCACACAGTCGGCTTATTCTTCTTCACTGAAACGCTCGGCTTCGGCAGCGATCCGCCAAAACATATCGTTGCCTCCGCGGTAGCTCTAATTTCCGGAATTTCCGTCGGCGTGCTAGTCGGGGTTGCCGTGAAAGTTGGGGTGGCGCTCGCGGGTGCTGTTACCGTAGGTGGCGGCGTCAACGTGCCGGTTGGAGTCACCGTCGCTGTGGCGGTGGCCGTCGCCGTGCTTGTCTCGGTCGGTGTTGCCGTAGAAGTCGCAGTCAACGTCCCGGTCGGGGTGTACGTTGGAGTCGGAGTTGTAGTTGCCGTCGGAGTAGTCGTGGAGGTCGGCGTCAGCGTCGGAGTTTCAGTTGCGGTCGCTGTGGCTGTAGCTGTTGGGGTAATTGTTGGCGTCGCTGTTGCGGTCGCTGTATTCGTCGCGGTCGGAGTAGGGGATTCCGTTGGAGTTATTGTTGCCGTGGGCGTAATAGTCGGCGTCGGACTATTAGTTGCCGTAGGAGTTACCGTCGGGGTACTCGTGGGCTGGGTCAGAGCCTTGAAGTCAGTCTCGTTTGCGCCGTTGTTTCCGGTCGAGTACCACGGCCCATAACTAAGGAAAGGAAAGTACTGAAGGCGCGCGCGCCAGTGATATCGCGTCATGTCAGTGAGAGATGAAACGGTCTGAGACAAAGTCTGTCCGGGAACAGCAATGTCGGTGAAATTGGGCGACTTCTGAAACTGAGCGCCATCAAACACCACGCCGAGCGGCTTCACTTCCCAGACCAGCCGCGCTTTCGTCCTGCCCGTAGGAACATAGGCGGATATCATGAAACTGAAGCGTGTGTCGCGTGTTGCACCATTTGGTTGCATGACGATGATGTCGGAGGTGAGTTGCTGCGGACGCGCAGCCACGGCCGTCCCAGCGTTGCCATAGTACACATAGGCTCGCCCCTCATCGGTTTCGGCATGGTCATAGAGGTGAGAGCCGACTATCACATCGGAGTACCCATCTCCATTTACATCTCCCGCCGATGCCACTGAGGTTCCAAACTGAGCACCAGACTGATCCGCTTCGGCGGTCCAATCTGCTGTTGCGGAGAGCCCCATCGCGCTTCCCTGATACACAAAGGCTCGACCGGAATCTCCGATCGCACCATCGAACAAACGCGCGCCAACAATTACATCTGAATAGCCATCGCCATTTACATCACCCGCGGAGGCAACAGAAAATCCGAATTGTGCGCTGTTTTGGTCTGCTTCAGCAGTCCATGCTGCGGTTGCAGCGAGCCCCGCGACGCCACCGTAATATACATACGCACGTCCTTCGTCATTCTGACCACTATCAAATAAGAACGCGCCAACTATCACGTCTGAGAATCCGTCGCCATTGACATCACCAGCTGATGCAACTGAGGTGCCGTACTGAGCGCCCACCTGGTTTGATTCGCCAGTCCATGCGGCAGTGGGGGAGAGCCCCGTGGCGCTACCGTGGTACACATACGCGCGACCTTCGTCGGTGCTGCCGGCGTCGTAAGCTCTAGCTCCGACTATTACATCAGAGAACCCATCTCCATTTACGTCTCCCGCGGAAGCGACTGAGATTCCGAACAACGCACTTGTCTGATCCGACTCAGCCGTCCAGCTAGGACTCGCGGCGAGCCCACCGGGACTGCCAAGATATACATAGGCGCGACCTTCGTCGTTATTGCCGCCGTCATAAAGGGCAGCTCCGACAATCACATCAGAGAAACCGTCACCGTTTACATCGCCTGCAGAGGCGACTGAGAGTCCGAACTGAGCTCCATTCTGATCCGATTCGGCGGTCCATGCCGCAGTGGTGGAAAGTCCGGATGCACCGCCGTGATATACATAGGCACGCCCTTCATCTACATTCCCGTTATCGAACGTGCGTGCGCCGATAATAACAACAGAATAACCGTCGTCATTGACGTCACCGGCGGAAGCTACAGAGTATCCGTAGAAAGCACCTTCTTGATCGGAACCCATACTCCAAGACGGAGTCGCGGAGAGGCCAGCCGCGCCGCCAAGATACACATAGGCGCGCCCCTCATTCGAGCTCCCACCGTCATATCCGTAGGCACCGACGACGACGTCTGAGAATCCATCTCCGTTAACGTCGCCCGCTGAGGCCACCGAAAGTCCAAATTGAGCGCTGACCTGGTCCGATTCCGCTGTCCAAGCTGGAGTACTTGAAAGTCCAGCAGCGCTGCCATTGTAAACGTAAGCGCGTCCTTCATCTGTGTTCCCACCATCGAATAGAGGTGCGCCTACAACGACATCAGAGAATCCGTCTCCATTAACATCACCCACTGTTGCAACCGTGAATCCGTACTGAGCTTCGTCTTGATCAGATTCGGTCGTCCACGCTGCAGTCGTTGATAGTCCAGATGCAGCGCCAAAGTACACGTACGCACGGCCCTCGTTGCTGTTGTCTCCATCGTAGAAGGGCGCTCCGATTATTACATCTGAGTAACCGTCTCCGTTTAAATCTCCGGCAGTCGCGACGGCAAAGCCGTACTGAGCTTCGCTTTGGTCTGCTTCTGTAGTCCAATTCGCAGAAGAGGAAACACCAGCCGCGCTGCCAAGATAGACATACGCGCGTCCTTCATCCACATCGTCACCGTCAACTCCAGGCGCACCGATCAGAATGTCAGAATATCCATCGCCGTTGACGTCGCCCGCAGTAGCCACGCTCGTTCCGAATTTCGCACCGTCCTGATCTGCCTCGGAAGTCCAAGCTGCTTCATTTGCGAGCCCGGAAGGACCGCCGAAATACACATACGCGCGACCCTCATCTGGATTTCCACCATCAAAAAGCGGCGCGCCAATAATGACGTCTGTGTATCCATCTCCGTTAACGTCACCCGCGGTAGATACAGAACTTCCAAATCCTGCTCCGTCTTGATTCGACTCTGCAAACCACGCCGGAGTAGGCGAAGGACCTGAGGCTCCGCCGAGATACACATAGGTGCGACCTTCGTCGATGCTTCCACCGTCGTATAACGGTGCTCCGACTATTACATCGGAGTAGCCGTCACCGTTAACGTCACCGGCAGTAGCAACGGAGCTTCCAAATTGAGCATCGCTTTGATTCGATTCTGCCGTCCAGGCCGGGCTGTTGCTGAGTCCAGTTGCGCTACCAAAGTAAATGTAGGCGCGTCCTTCATTCGCGCTTCCACCGTTGTAGCCCTTGGCGCCAACGATTACATCCGAGTATCCATCTCCGTTCACATCTCCGGCAGTTTCAACGGAAGATCCGAATAGAGCTCCATCTTGACTAGATTGGGTAGGCCAGGTTG
>JAFLCA010000096.1 GCA_017302875.1 Deltaproteobacteria bacterium | reverse complement strand
TTGGCGCGAGTCCGTTGGAGGTTTTACGCGCGGCCGATAAGAAACGCATAACAATTCAACTATCGCAGCGCGAATATGCGGGATTGCAGCGGGCCATGTTGCAAGACGAAGAGCCAAAAGTGGCAAGCTGGGTTCGAGACTTAATCCTACGTGAAATCAAGGGGCGCGGAATTAAGTACTAAGTTTTATCAGCAACATCGTGAGTCGAAGCTGCCCTCTTAAGACAATCCTTGAGCCCCTCAAGCATCTGCTCTTGTGCCAAGCCCAGTATCGAATCGTGATCGGCCGCAGGTATAATGATTTTTTGTAGGCTTGTGCCGCTTCCGTTAGTCACTGCTAATTCTTCTGTGTGATGCACCTTTATCACCTCGTCAACGACGCCGTGTGCGGCAACGACGCAGGAGTTTTTCAGAGATGGGATAAACTTCTCCGTCGGAATATCGTAGCGCAAAAATGGCGTCAGTAACCCGAGCGCGCCTCTGTCTCGCACTATTTTTGGAATGCTGAGATAAGGTGAAATTAAGATCAGAGACTTTCCACCGTGCTTAGCCGCCAAATAACTAGCTAAGCCAGTCCCGAACGACCGCCCTAGCAAGGTAATTTTATCCGACGGAAAAGACTGCGACACATATTCCCACGCCGCATCAACATCCGCGTAAAGGCCCTGCTCGCTTGGCTGACCATCGCTGCGACCGGTGCCTCGATAGTCGATGGAGTATGTCGAAAATCCGAGCGCTGAAAAGTACTCTTGCAAATTGAGAGACGACCGTACGGTATCGCCGTTTCCATTCAGGAGGATGATAGCTCGGCCTGCGCCGAGGCTCGATGGCGACTCCTGGCGGTCGCGTTTGTGCCAGAGGCGAATGCGAACTGCGTCGCGCGTGACAATGAATCGCTCTTCGATTTCCTGTGGCGCCGCTGCGGAGGCTCTCTGGTGGAGCGAAGCTGGGAGAATCAGAGCGTCTTGGTAGTAAACAATGATTGCACCGATAATTACCAAGGTAATGGCACAACCAGTCGTCAGAAAACGTATGGACTGCATGATTCGGCGGAAGGATATTTTCATTTGAGCACCTCTTGGCTAGCGGTATTGCAAAGCCTTTTCCTGAGTATGGCTGAGTGGCGGAAGAAGTTAGCCGCGGCAGAGTTTACAGTGTAGTGGCGTCAGCGCGGTAGCGCCTAAAGCGGGCTGAAACATGCGTCGGTCCAAGGGCATAGGAACGCTATGGGATTAGTTACAGTGTAACGGCACCCCGCACTGCGAATGTCGACTTCTCCGCAACTGGTCCGGCAATCTATAGTTCTTCACATGAGTTCATCGTCCAGACCACCTGGAATTCCCTACATCATCGCAAATGAGGCCGCTGAGCGCTTTAGCTACTACGGGATGAAGGTGATCCTGGTGGTGTACATGGTGGAATTTTTGCGATCGGGGTCCGGAGCTAGTGCTCCGATGAGCGAGAGTGAAGCGAAAACTTGGTATCATCTTTTCTCTGCATCCAATTACTTCTTTCCCGTCTTGGGCGCCCTGCTTGCGGATATTTTTCTTGGCAAATATCGAACTATCATCAGCTTATCGGTTTTTTATTGTCTAGGTCACGCCGCGTTGGCGCTCTCTGACACACGCGTGGGGCTTTTCTGGGGTTTACTCTTGATCGCACTCGGATCGGGAGGAATTAAGCCCTGCGTTTCAGCTCATCTTGGAGATCAGTTTAAGGGTGAGCAGTCTCCCCTCCTGCAAAAGTATTTTGGATACTTTTACCTTGCCATAAATGGCGGAGCCTTTGTTTCGACGCTCGCCACTCCTTGGCTACTAGTACATTTCGGCCCTCATGTGGCTTTTGGTGTTCCCGGCGTATTGATGCTGCTCGCCACCTATGTTTTCTATCTTGGTCGGCACACCTTTGTGGCCCTGCCACCAGCCGGATGGAGCGCCTTTCGCGCCCGCGTGTTTGATTCTGCAGGACTCCGCCGTCTGGGTAGATTGGTGCTGCTATATCTGTTTATAGCCGTATTTTGGGCCCTTAACGACCAAACCGGTTCGTCCTGGGTGCTTCAGGCTCAGCATCTAGAGCGTAGCGTCAGCCTTCCGATGGCAATTGTTGGGCTAGATACCTTCAAGATCGAGCTGCTGCCCGCCCAATTACAGGCTCTAAACCCCTTCCTGATTTTCCTATTTGTGCCTCTTTTTTCGAGATGGCTCTTTCCATGGCTGAATCGCCACGGGCATTCCGGACCGTTGCTGAAAATTGGCGCAGGATTTTTCCTAGCAGCACTCAGTTTTCTTCTTTTAAGTGCAGTCGAGGGCATGCTTTCAAGGGGCGTCACCCCAACTATCCTGTGGCAGGTTCCGGCCTACGCACTAATGACTGCGGCTGAGGTTTTAGTTTATTGGACCGGACTTGAGTTCTCCTACGTACAGGCGCCGAAAGAGCTGAGATCCTTTGTCATGGGGCTGTACTTGCTTTCGATTGCACTTGGTAACGCCCTGACGGCGGCCATCAACGCAACCCTAGCTTCAGACTCAATTGCTGGAATACTTAGCGGCGCTAACTACTATCTTGGATTTGCCGCTCTCATGCTTGTGACTTTGGCGCTCTACATCCCGTTCGCTCGTACCTGGAAGGTTCGCCCAAACGAATCGCCGGAATAAAAAAAGGGGTGCCGGTAGATACTCCGACACCCCTAAAAACGGTTCGTTACAAAACAACGAGGAGTCCTTAAAAAGGACTTAGCAACTGGCCTCCAAATAGTTAGTGGCGTTGCTTACGATCCCGTCTTTGATGCTCCGGATAGAAGTATTCATGCGTGGATCACCTCCTTCATATGTTTTAGTTAATAAAAAAGCCGCGAACAGCGTGCCTAAAGGTCCGATCCTTTAAACGCGATATCCACAGCCGACGAAAGCTAAAATCATATCTAAGTATGATTCTGAGGAAGATCGAATGAGAGCGCAAGACCCTTAATAAGGGCTTCTTAGAAGGAAACCTGGCCCGATGCCCTTCTGTGAGCAAGGCAGAGTTTCTTCAGGGTCACTTCGTGCGTGTCGAGATAGGCTGAAGGAAGAAAACGCCCCGAAGCATCCATGATGCAACGCAGTTCCTCTACCGCGACGCCTGCTTCGGCAGCCAAAGATTCCAGACCCTGCGGAGTAGATGCGGCGCGCCGAATGTACGTTGAGTCTTCAACGCTCATGGTTCCAAGAGAGAAGCTGGCAACTGCGGTGTCGATAGCCTCGCTACCGTGGGATGACTCGCTCGAATGACTGGAAGATTGTAGTGCCATGTAAACTCCTCTGTGACGCGATATTACTCCTCTCGGCAACTCAGTCAACTCTCTGAAGAGGAAACGCTATGAGATGAGATGATAGGAAGTGACCTTGCGCCGCAAAAACTTGAAGCGCTCGTTGCGGAATTAAGAATGGAGGCCGAAAAGACCGAGCAAGCGTCCTAAGAAACTCTTCCGCGCTCGGAGAACCTCCGAAACAGGTCGCACGATGCGTTCGTGTTCTTTGTCGAAGGCGCTCTTTGGGGCCTCTTGTGCGCGTCCGAAAGTGCCGAAAGCTTGAGCTTTTCTGGTGTCAGGTTGAGGTTTATAGGAAAAGTTAACTCCGCCTTCTTGCGGCCAGAAATTACTCTGAGAGTCCCAATCCGAGAGACCTTTGGGAAGGATGCGGTCATACTCGGCGCGCTTCTTGTCGTCAGTCAGAATGTTGTAGGCATTCGTCACGGTCTTGAAGACGTCGTTGTCGTCGTTGCTTAGCGGCGCACTTGTACCAAGAATGTCATCAAAGAAGTGCGAGTCGGGATGATAGACGCGAGCAATCTCGCGATAGGCCGATTTGATCTCGTCCTTCGTCGCTTCGGGGGTGACCCCGAGTAGCTCGTAATATGTCTTGCTTTCCAGTCCTTTCATGTACCCGACTCCCCATTCCCATATCGACAAAAAGGGAGGCGTCCTTGAGTGTGCTCAGGCGGCGCTAGCGGCCTTGCTAGGGGCCTCAAGTAGCTGTCCTGCCACGCGATATATGTCTGAATTGAGATAGAATTCCCTAAGAGATGTCAGGAGCTTCCTATCCTCCTGGCTCGCCTGCTCGGAAAGGGTATCGATTTCAGTCAGAAGGTCTCGCCAGGTTGGATGGTAATACTCGTTTGGCGGGTCTCCCCCTTCACCAGGCTCGGGGGCGCTTTTGGCCATAACAACCTCCCCGCCGTAACGACGTAGGGCGTAAGCGCGAAGCTTCTCCTCGATCTCAGCATCCTTGCCACTGCCCCACTCATAGCAGCGCAGTAAATGGCGCACGTAAAGCATTTTAGCGTCGCGGTCACGGACGGCAGAAGCGGCGCCGCGCTCTTCACCCCAGATCGCCGCGGTCAAGGATGCGCGAGCGTCAAAATCAAGGCGATAGATGAACTGTTCCGGATCGCAGGTCGAGCGGGCGAAATAATTCGTGAGATTGACTGACTTGAACTCTTCCTGCGCTTGCTTCGCAACGTTTGCCCATTTTGCGTCCAGATCTTGCTCGGGGGCGAGAAAAAAACTATGCCCGCCCTTTTTTACATAAAAGATACTTTCCTTACCCCTGCCCTCTTGGAATTTAGGTAGATCGACCCACAGCGTGTAAGCCTGGCTTGCGCATAACAGAGTCATGGGAGTTATGATCGAAAGAGCTTCGCTTGTCAGGTCATAATTCGGGGAAGCCACTCCAAATACGCGAGGCTGACGCTCTTCGCAATCTAAGTGTCCGGCTTCGTATCCCGAGAATGTAACTGGGTTAATGCCGAACTTGTCCCGATAGGTTTTAGCCAAGGCGATCGTAAGTAAGACGTCCTCTCTGGATTCATGAGACTGCTTGCCCTGGAGAAGCCCAAGTTCCTGTGCCAAGGTTTCCATACGCAGTGAGAGTCGATTTTCCTCCCCACCGACTGCCGGCGAGCGCGGAAAATTAGGGTTCGAGACTGAAAGCTTGCGGGAAGTCAGTAGTACGTCGCGGTCGATAATGCCCTTGCGCCAGGCATACGGATCAAGCCCGTTTCGGATCATGCTCGTGCGCAAATAGGGCAAATCGAACTTCGCTGAATTGTATCCAATCAGGGCGATCGGTTTTCGCGCCGCCCTCGATTTCTCGCAAAGGAAATCCAGAATCCGCCGCATCGCATGAAGTTCATCATCCTTAGCGCGCTTTTGATGCTCAAGGACGTCGATCCGATTGGAAAGTATCGCGCCGGCGCGTGGCAGTTGTAGTCTTGAAATCTTAATATCGCCCGATAGCTCAGCTAGCGGCTCGAAATTTTCATCGACATGGATGAATGAGTAATTGAGAATTTGTCCAATCGGCTCTTTGTCCGATGTTTCGAAGTCGTAGAAGATTGCTTGCATGAGCCTACCTTTCAGGTCAGCCTAGCAGAACGACGCGCTGGACGTCATTCCTTTATAATCTTCAGGACTTCTTCAACTATGGCCTGCTGCTCAATTCCGCTACGCTTATGCGAGCCAGTGGCTGGACTTGCAGCCACCTCGCGGCCCACGTAGACGACGTCCAACTCAAGCCGCTCTCGTAAGTACGGTTCGATATACGACCAGGCTCCCATGTTCTGCGGCTCCTCTTGTGCCCACACGAACTTAGTACCCTTGGTAGTCTTGAGGGCCTTCTTCACCTCGAACTGAGGGAATGGGTATAGCTGCTCGATTCGAATGAGCTTAACGCTGGGATTCTTCAACTTATCGATAGCTGACTTAAGATCGTAAAAGACCTTGCCGGTACAGAAGACAACTGTCGAAGCGCTGCCCTTCGCGAAATCATCCTCTAGCACGGTTTCGAACTGACCCGAAGTTAGAGCGGAAAGTTCACAGGCCGCTTGGGGCAGGCGCAGCAAACTCTTCGGAGTCATTATGATCAGCGGACGCTTAATCTCCATTAAGCCTTGGCGGCGCAACAAATGAAAATGCTGCGAGGCTGAACTCGGATACGCGACGACCATGTTGCCTTCACCGCAAAGTTGCAGGAAGCGCTCAAGTCTTGCGCTGGAATGCTCCGGGCCCTGTCCCTCAAATCCATGCGGTAGCATCAGGACCAGCCCTGAGAGTTGGCTCCACTTTGCTTCCGAGCTAGCGATGAACTGATCGATGATGACTTGAGCTCCGTTCGCGAAATCGCCGAACTGCCCTTCCCACAGCACGAGGGCGTTCTTAGCAATGCTCGAGTACCCGAACTCAAATCCCATCACGGAGTTCTCGGAAAGAGTGCTATTGAACACTTCAAAGCGAGCTTTCTCGGAGCTGAGCGCCGAGAAAGGCAGATAAGTTTCCGGCTTCTCGTAGTCAGTGAGTTCTAAGTGTCTTTGGCTGAAAGTGCCGCGTCCGCAATCTTGACCGCTTAGGCGAACGCTGTGGCCTTCGAGAACCAAGGAGCCGAACGCCAAGCCTTCCGCAAAGCCCCAGTCGATGCCCTTGCCCGATTCCAGCGTCTCAACACGCTTCTCAAGGATTTTGTGAAGCTTTGGGTGCACAGTGAACCCGCTAGGATATTCCAAGAGTGTCTGCCCGATGCGCTTAAGCGTTTCAGGGGCAACGCCTGTTGGGGGAGTCGGGATGCGCAAGCGCCCAGTGATCGCACACGCTTCTCCAAGCGTAGCGGCACGCTTGCTGCTTCGCGCTGCCTGGAAGCGCTCTACGTACTTCTGGAGCAAGGAGGAGAATTCATCTTTCGTAAGGAGCCCCTCTGAGATGAGCTTTTCGGCGTAAAGATGAGTGATGCTCTTTCGGCTCGCCAATTCGTTGTAAATGTGCGGCTGTGTGAAGCTCGGATCGTCACCCTCGTTGTGTCCGTACTTTCGATAGCAGTACAGATCGATAACCGCATCACGTTCGAAGCGTTGACGGAATTCTAATGCCAGCGTGGTCGCCCAGCAGGAGGCTTCAACGTCTTCGGCATTCACATGGAACACAGGGGCGTCGATGCCCTTCGCCAAGTCAGTGCAGTAGTGGGAAGAACGCGCATCTTCCGGATGAGTGGTAAACCCGACTTGATTGTTAATAACAAGATGGAGGGAGCCGCCGGTGGTGTAGCCATCGACTGTTGCCATGTTGAGCGTTTCCCAGACTATGCCCTGTCCGATAAATGCCGCATCGCCATGAATCAAGAAAGCGAGGCCGCGCTTGCGTTCTGAGCGATACTCAAGATCCTGCTTCGCGCGAACCATGCCTTCCACAACAGGGTTTACAAACTCGAGATGCGATGGATTTGGCGCCAGTTCAACGCGAACTTGCGAGCCATCCTGGGTTTGATGAACTCGTTGGTACCCCAAGTGATACTTTACGTCGCCGGCTCCCAGTACGGAGAAGACGCTTTGGTCCTCGAACTCATTAAAGAGGTCGGCGTACGGTTTGCCGATAATGTGCGTAAGAACATTGAGGCGACCGCGATGAGCCATTCCGATAACAAAATCAGAAATGCCGTGCTCGCCAGAGCGCTCAAGAGCGGCATCGATCATCGCGATGGCTGTCTCTCCGCCTTGCAACGAAAAACGCTTGGAACCTACGTAGGTTTTGTGCAATTCCGATTCAAGCCCCTCGGCTTCAATCAGCTTATCGAGCATTCGACGCTTAGTGGCGCTCGCAAGCTGATTTTGGTCAACGAACCGACTCTCGATCTTGGCTTGCAACCACTGACGTTGCTCCGAGTCAACGATATGGGAAATCTCGAATCCGATCGTTCCGCAATAAACCCGCGACAACTCATTAATCAGGGCCTGAAGCTGCATAGACTTCTTGCCCTGAAAACCAGAGCACAAGACGGTGCGGGAAAGATCTTGATCGCTAAAAGCGTAGGAAGAGAGGTCTAACTCGGGCATCTTTGGCAGCGCCCGAATGCCTTGAGTGAGCGGATTTATCTGAGCAGCGAAGTGCCCGAAGCGTCGATAGGAATCGAGCAACTTAAAAACCTTTTCTTGCAGTTCGAGGTCTGCGCTAGAAGTGGTCGCAGGCGCATGAATGCCATTAGTTTTCGCTACGGGGTGAGCATTTGCTCCGTTTGATCGCCCCTGCAAGCCGCTGAAGTAAGCAGCCCACGAGTCCCCCACCAAGCTGGGATCTGAAAGGAAGAGCTGATAAAGCTCTTCGACGTAGCCGGAGTTAGGACCGAACTGAGAAAAGAGTTCTACGGAACTAGCCATGCGAAAACCATCTGCCAAAAATTGCTGTTAATTGCCTTTGTTATACCTTCACTGCGAATCGAATGCAAGGTTCGCCCGGGAAATTTAGCATTATTCCCGGCTAGTTAGCTCTGTCGAGTCGCTCCTCCCCTAAACGCCGTACGTTAATGCCGCCACCGTAATCGGATTAAGATTTTCTGCCTGAGACAACGCTGTCGGTGCGGAAGCGCGAATTCTCTGCCGCAAGCTCTCCGCTAACGTTTCCGCGTCGACTGACGTTCGCACCTGCTCGGCCATCTCAAGGAACGCAAGTCCCGTGGCCCGCACTAGCTTGATGTTGTCCTGTAGTACATTCCTAGCGCCATCGAGGGCTTGTAAGTTTTTGGAGATTTGTGACTTCAATGCTTTTAAGTCTTCCAGAGTTCGGAAGGCTTGCCCCCTCTTCGATATGTCGCGCGAGTCATCGAAGATGGATGTGATCTGACCTCCCGTGATCGCATCAAATTGGGAAGGAGTCGAAGCGCTGCTTCTGATTCCCTCGACTGCTGCGGGGTTGTACCTAATTCGGTATAGCTCGCGGTCACTGTCTCCCCCGAAGCTCGACATCACTCCGACGATTCCAAGATCGATGTGAGATCCGTCGCTATTGAATGCCAAGGAAGTCGAAAAGATAGAATCGGAACTGCTCAATTGCACCGATAGCTGGACCTCGAGATCATTGACATCGAGGACTTGGTACATGTCTGTGTCAGTATCGTAGTATCCGAAGTAGCCATCAGTGCCCCCTTCGAGGGTAGAGAGTGACGTATAGGAAGTTCCGTATACAAGGCCGCGCGGGGCTCCGTCATCGAATGTCTGCCGGTATATTCCCGTGCCATCGATGTAAGCCAGCTTACCTGCTTGAACGAATCCGTAGGAAGTTATGCCCGTGGTACCTTGAATGAGAGCGTCAAAGGTGCCGGAGCTGGCAGAATAGAAGTAAGTTATAATCGGATCGACGGAAGCGTCTTGGAACGCGATGTATTCACCCGAGTTGTCTATCTTTACACCGATGAAAGGTGAAGAGCCGAGGCCAACTGACATTACCGTAAGGGAGGTTGCGGTAGTGGGGTCGACTCCTAGAGAGGAGAATTTCGCTCTCAAAACGGAGGCGGTAGTACCTGTGTTCTCGATATACGCCACGGTCAAATCGTCAGCCGATATGTCCGCGCTTGAGTAGGTAGTAGCTACGCTTGCATTGGAGGTTACTTGCTGAACAACATCCCCACTCGCATTGACGATAAAGATCTGATTATAACCGCCGGCATTGTAGCCCAGAGGGTCAGAGGTTGACGTGACAACGCTGTAGCCGGTCGTTTCGTTCACCGCTAGGAGCTCCAGGCCGGCGGAGAGCGTCCCCGCCGAGGCTGCTGTAGTATTACCATTGAGCGCCGTTGCAAGGATCACAGCTTTCGTAGGGTTCTGATTGAGTGCCACATCTCGATCATTAACTAGGCTGTTTACCTGGGATATGCCACCAGACAGAGACACCGTCCCTGAATTGTTCGAAATCTTACTAACGAGAACCTCGGCGTCAGAGCGTCGGGCGGAAAAGGCTCCAACTGGCACGGATACATAGCTGGCGGCGTTCTGTTCGCTGGCGAGGCTGTCATCGGCCACCGGGGTTACAAATTGACTGAACACAGCGGCGATTGAATCTGATGATTTTTGGTCGAGCCCTATCGTTGTAAAAATTTCACTCAGACCTTCTTTACTTAGGAACTCATTATCACCCGTCGTTGCATTTTTTACGGTGCGTCGAAATTCTCCAGCCAGTCGTTTGAACTCAATCTGAAGCTCTTGTCGAGTCCCCTTGCTTGCGGCCACGTCCGTTGCGCGCCGAGTTACGTCGATCAGTTTGTCTGTTAGGTCGGACAACGTGGCGAGCGCTTTTTCGGAAAGATTTACGAACGAAACGGCGCTGTTTAGGCCATCAAGCGCAGACGAAAACGTTCGAGCACCGATGCGGAGTCCGCTCGTTATTGCCTGGTCCTGACCAAGGGGCCCGCGCAGGGAGGAGCTTGCTGATTGGGACTGCTTGGCTAAGCTGGCAAAGCGGCGCAGTGTATCGCCGTTTAGAGCCTTTGATAAGCCTATCCCTGACATGTTAGTCCGTCCGGTGGAAGTGTCCGTAATTCCTTATAAAACGTCCCCAAAGGGGCAAGACGTCACCTTTAATTATCGGGATTTAGCGCCGACGCTTAATGATTGGGGGCTAAGATTATTGAAGGATTTAAGCTAGCTGGAGCTTGGCCCATTCGGCGAGCCGTCTCATACCGGGAGCACCGACTTTGTGTCCGACGGGATCTTCATGCAGCTCAACGGAAAATCCCTTCGACTTCAAGTATGCCGCGCCCTGACGTGCCTTTTCGATTGGAATTACCTCGTCGTTGGTTCCACTCAGCATCAAGACGCTAGCTAAGGGTGGAGTGGGGAGGCTCTGTGGCTCTTCAAGAACGAAGCCCGCCAGAAGCGCTACTGCTTTCAGAGACTGTGGTGCGCGTTGAATCGTAAGGGAAAGGAGTCCGGCTCCCTGAGAAAAGCCCAGTGCGATGCAGCTTCGCGGAGCAAGCCCATAATGCTCAGGGCTTCTTTTGATGAAGTCCGTTAGTTGGGAGCTTGCTTGTGCCGCCTCGGTAAGAGAATGGCGTCCGTCAGTCACCTGCCACCAGCTATGGCCTCCAATCGGATCCTGTAAGGGGGCCTGTGGTGCGATAAAGTTGAGGTGCTCCGGCAACATGCGACGAAAAGTCCACATCACATCAAAATTGCCGGCACGACCATGCACCAAGAACACCAAAGGCGCCGTTGGATCGGCGCCCAAAAGGTATTTATGACGTAAGCCGAGCGCCTCGCGCGCAGCCGTAGTTTCTTCCTGCAGCATGATGAAGCCTCACCATTCCTCAGAAAGAAAAAATTGTCAAAATCCTAATTGGTGCCGTTAGCTTTACCTGCTTCGAGGCTGGCTAGGTTCAAAAGTTCGGCAATGGCCGGATCGACAGGTGCTTGCTGTGAAGCTCCGCCCTTGAGCCCCGTAACGAGAAGAATTTGGTTAGGGTCGACGTCGAGATGATTGCAGATAGAGACGAACGAAAATACATAGCTTTCATCCTCGCTCAAAAAGAACTCACTCGCTTCGCGATGCGACTCACCTTGCCGTTTTAGGTCGGACATGGCGGTCAGCAGAATCGCGCGCAGCAGGTTTCTCTCCGGCGTTGCGGTATCGTAGGGAGGGCACTCCTCGAAGCCTACGTAGATCGCTGTGTTTTTATCGTCTTTTGGCATACCTAAGTATTTTCCCCTTGAGTAAGTGAGCCCTTAAAATATGGTCTCAAATTCACGCTTCCCTACCCTAGCTATCGTCCGGAACTGAAGGCTACTTTATTAAGATGCTTCATTTTTTTGATTCGCACTGAGAAGTTTTTCATGGTGCTACTTTCTCGAAATACCTGGCGAAATTGACCTCCGTATACCTGCCTCAAGTAAATTTCGTAGATGGTCGATTTTAATCCTTGGCAGGCTCGATTAGGACTCGCTTCTATCGACCGGCTAATGCCACGGAGGGCAACATGAATATTGAACGGATTCGATTCGGAATTTCCTCTATCTATCGCCCCAACGCGATAACCAGACTCGTACGCGAAGAGAAAAGTCTCCTCACCGACGAAGCGATCACTTTTGATGGCGAAAAGCGCCAGGCAAGAGATCAGGAGCACCCCTCAAAGGAGCAAGGTGCCCAATCGGACAGCGAAAAAGCTGCTGTCGTGGCCAGTGACGCGAAGGTGGAAGCTGCTCCGTTGGATGTGGTGGCCTAGGGCTTCGCTCGAACTGCCCTACTCCTTGCGCCATCCGAGAATTCGCCCATCGAACTGGGGACGTAGTGATTTAGGATCAAGTTTAACTTCAACCAGACATTCAAGCTTTGCGCCCTGGATGCGAAATTGCGCTTGAGTCTCCCCTGCGACTATCTCCGCTATATTGATGCCTCCCGAGCGATCACCCGATGGATACACAATGGTCTGAGCCAATTCGCAGGCCTCGTGCGCCAAGTAATGCGATAGTTGCGGCGTACCAAGCTGCATGCAGGAATCAATCTCGGTTGCGTACGCTCTCGGTGAATACAACGGCATGAATTCGCTGATGCCGCTCTTTGCAAAATGACGAACATGCACGGCAGCGAGACCTCCTTTAGATCGCAAAAGCATCGAGCCGTCGCTGGCCGGAAGCAAGGAGCACCCATCGCGATCGCGAACCTCGGCCAGGAAGTTGCAGGTGGTTCCAGCTGTGCCAGTTCTTATCTTTGCGCTATGGCAAAAGATTGTGTCGGCCCTACCCCCGTCGGAATCGGTTAAGCTATAGATGTGATCACGGAAAGCTGCATCAACACTGCGCTGCAGATCGATCTGGGCAATGCTGCGGGGTGTGCTGTTTTGGGACGCTCCATCCACCTTATATCCCTGTCGATAGGCGTGCAGGATGAAGTCAGCATCTACCTTCTCGGGTGTTGCAATAAAGCTTCCCTCGAATGAGGTGGCAACTTCGGCTGCAGACGGTCGTTCGGGGGTGCCGGAATTATGGATTTTCATACAACAAGACTTAGCTCCGCCTGATGATATGGAGGAATGACAGCTCTATGTTGCCTATGGTTTTGAAGCTGGTCTAATGAAAAATGTCATCAACCATGATCACGCGAGAACGCGGGATTTGCGCCTTTTTATCGGATTCTTTGGTCGGCGGCGCATCTTTTGAGTTCCGTCGAGAGTCCAGCAGTTCCTTACAGACCAGTCCCAGGGTCTTTAGCTCAAGAGGCTTACTAAGACAGCGATCGACGCCTAACTTGAGAAACTTCTCAATGTCAAAAACGAAAGCGCGACTGCTCAGTAGAATGAGCGGGACGCCTGAGAAGCGCGGATCGGCGCGCATGGCGGCGATAACCTGCTCCGGACTATTGTCGACAATATTGTTATCTACGATCGCCAGATCGACCTTCTCATCCTGCATTATGCGAAGCGCTTCAATTTGCGATTCTGCGTTCAGAAGGCGAAACCCGGCATGACCTAAGTATCGTGTAATCATGGCACGCTCGCCCTCTTCGCGCTTAACGAGGAGGATAGCTTCGCCTGCCCCAACGACCCGCTTTTCCGGGTCCTGTCTCGACTCGGCCATCGTGGCGTCGAAGGAAACCGAGGGGAAAATCAGCCAGAAGTGAGAGCCTTTGCCAGGTGTAGACGAGAAATCGATTATGCCGCCGTTCATTTCCGCCAGACGCTTGGTCAAGGGCATGCCGAGCCCTGTTCCGATTTGGTTTATGGAATATGAATTCTCAACGCGCTCAAAGGGAGCAAAAACCTTATACCGTTCGGAAGCCTCGATGCCGACGCCGCTGTCTTTTACGTTAATTTTGATTTTATTTCCCGGAATGCGTTCGGCGGATACCTCGATAGTTCCACCGTCCGGAGTATACTTAATGGCGTTTGTCAGCATGTTTATCAACATTTGACGCGCATGTCGGCGATCGCAAGCCACGGCGAGTACATCTTCGCCGCCGTTAAACGAGAGCTTGTGCGACTTAGCGTCAGCCTGCGTTCGGACCACGCCGACAATATCTTGGAGCAATTCGTTGACGAGAATTTCCACTTTTTCCGGTGCCAATTTTCCAGATTCAAGCTTGGCATAGTCGAGCACGTCGTTAATCAGCTCCAAAAGATGTTGGCCATTACCCTTAATCATCTTCAAGGTTTCGAGCTGATCGTCAGTAACTGGCCCACAGAGCCCATCCAGCACTAGCTCGACCGCGTTAAGCATGATGCCGAGGGGGCCGCGAATTTCATGACTGAGGTTGGCGAGGAAGCCGGTCTTGGCTTTTACGGACTCCTCCGCCACTCGCTTCATGCGCACAAGCTCGCCGGTGAACTGCGCATTAATAAGAGCGAGACTACTCTGCAGAGCCAGCAGTCGCATAATTTCTTGATCGCCAGCTGTGGGAAGGACGCCGCGCTTAAGCGCTACTCGCAAGCTTCCCAAGATAGAGCCGGCAAACGAAATCGGGTGAATCATCACGTCTGGGCTGGGGCTGGCCTCGTCTTCGTCCATTGCACCGGAAAGCATCGCTTGCGCGCTTGAACGAAATGGTTTTCCAAGCACGAATGAAGAGTGATAGAGACCTGAGTCTTTGTCGAAAAGTGCTAGCTCTGCCGACTCGGCCCGCAAGAGCCTGAACGCTAAGGCGACGATTCGCTCGAGAGTTCGCGAGAGCTCCTCTTTCGAAGTGATCTTTCGCTCAATGAGGTTAATCGAGATAGAGCTATTCTTGCGATCGACCTCGTGGATGAGGTGCGACAGCAGTCCTTCGAGGGATTTAAAGCGTGTATCGATGCCTAAGTTCTTAGCAACGCGCACCATGCCCTTCTTAAGGTCCTCGCGAGCAAAGATACAGGCCAGCACCACGCTCCAACCGAGAAAGTTGATGCCAGCCAGCGCACCCTCTCCTAGCCACGGGTGCAGGTTTCCACGGGTGCT
>JAFLCA010000095.1 GCA_017302875.1 Deltaproteobacteria bacterium | reverse complement strand
CTGCCGGTGCGGATGAGGAAAGGCTATCTTGGCACAACTTCATGTAATCAGGGTAAATCGTTCTGGATTCTGATTCAACTCTGGCACCGGGGCATGTTGCTTGGACGTGTCGCAGATAGGGAGAAGGTGGTACCTTTTCGAGATGAGAATGTCCATGCGAATCGTTGTCTTAGTCGCCCTGGCTAGCGTGCTGGCCTGGGTTTTCTTTGGCAATGAGCGCTCTCCGGAGGAGGGGGGATCTAGCCCAATGCCACCATACTCTGCGCTGCCCACCGCGAGCCCCGTTCCGGCTAGGATCGAGGACGCTTTTCCGTCCGGAAGTCCTGTCTTCCCGACGCATGCCGCAATTAGGAATTCCACAGGTTTTCCGGAAGGTGGGGAGGTCACTTTGGATTCAGGCGTGGAAGCCGCTGAAACGAAGGCGGCCGCTACGAGCACGCCGCTTCCCACTTTGGTGGCCACAGAAACTCCAACCGCTCAGCCCACCGCCAGCGAAGACCCAGCCATCGAAGCTTTGCGAGAGCTTCAGACTCCTACCCCGGATGATGGGTTGCTGAGTGGGGCGCGCAATTCCAAGCCCGGTGCGCCAACGAGTTTCTTGCAGCCGACTCCCACCGTCAACGCCGATCCGACCGCTACTCCAGCTTTGCCGCGCGTCGGCGGCATGGCGACTGGATATACCATGCTGTATCTGATGCATCCGCGTGCGCGCTTAACAGTTGAGCGTCAGATCGAGGCGATGCTGAAAGCCAATCTAAACGAGGTGTATCTCGGGGCAATGGTCGACGGCACCTTTAGTCTCGACTATGACTACCTTGAGAGCGTGATTCGCCGTCTCTCGGCGGATAATCGAACGCTTACGCTGGTGCTCTATTTTGCGAATGGATCGGCAATGCGCAGCTATGATCGCACGCCCATTAATGTTGGGTTTAACTTGATTCCGCCCGACGCCTTTCGCGCAATGATTGAGTTTGATGATCCTACGCGCCGGCAATTTCAGCAGATGGTGAGTCGTGCCATTCCGAGCTACGAATTGAACCGCGCGCTCAATCCGCGCAGCACTAATATCGCGATCATGATGTTGGAGGATAATCTCGACCAGGATTCTTATCGCGCTATGCGTGATTTAGCGCGCGGCGTGCTCGGTGATCGTGCAGAGATTATTCGCAATCCTTGTCCTGGTTGTTATCAGGGCAACGACGCTTATTCAGCGGAGGCGACGGAAAGCCATGATCCTGATGCCGTGCAGGGATTGCTTTCGCGTGACGGCTTTTCTCTTGATGGAAGCGGATATGAGTTGCCTGGCGATCCTCCGAACCAGCAACTTTCTCAAGATGCTGTGCGTCAGCTCAAGACGATCGCTATCTCGCGCGGTCTGCGCTACTTCGGCCTCTGGCGTAAGCAGCGCCAAGGCTTGGGAGACACCCTAATTCATCCGAATGTTCGCAACTATGAAGTGCCGAGTGATGCGCAGGTGCAGAGCGAAGTGGATTTGTTACGCTGGGGCTTGGATCTGCTGACCCCTACGCCGGAGCCAGACAGTGAAGAAGAGGAGGAGTAGTCGGCCCTCCTGCGCTCCAGGTTCGCTTGTGCAAGTAACTTGTGCAAATAAAAAGGGCGCGCCAGTAAGGCGCGCCCTGTCAGAGTAGAACTCTCTTCGACGTCGTCGAACTTAGTAGTTCTCTCCAGCCGACTCTTCCGGGCCTGCCATGTCCTGGCTCTCGGTCTCGCTGCGCTCGAGCTGGCCGTCCATTTCATCGCGCGGCTTGTCGTTCTCACGAGGGACGTTGATGCTGATTGCCTTACGCAGCATCAGCTTCCCGCCGTCTGCGAGATCGCTGCTATCGAGCTTGGCAACTACTTCGTCAGCAGCTTCCTCGGCGATATCAACAAACGCGTAGCAGTCACGCTGGCTAAAGCGCTTAATCTTGTCGTCCATGCCGGGGCAGCTTTGCGTCATCAATTCACGGAACTTTTGCTCGGACAAGCCGTGGCGAGTTCCAGAGCCGATGTAAATACGCACGTCGCGCTGCGGGGGAACGTAGGGCTCGCGCTCGCGATCCTGACGGCGTCCACGCGGACGATCGTCTTGGTCATCGAAACGGCCGCCGCGTTCTGCGCGCTCCATTCCTTCACCGCCTTGGTCGTCGTAGTTGTCCTGGGAGACTGCTTCCTGACCGACAAAATCGTCGTCCTGGAATTGATCGCGTCCGCGTCCGCCGCCACGATTACCGCGATCTTCGTCGCGATTGTCGCGGTCATTTCGTCCGCCACGACGATCACCTCGACCGCGTCCGCCGCGATCGTTGCGATCACCGCGTCCACGTCCGCCGTCAGATGGGCCACGAGAGAAACGTTCTTCGCGGTTGCCTTCTTCACGAGGGGCGCTGTGGTCAGTGTGCTCGCGCTCGGCGCTCGCGCGCAGACCCGGCAGGACCGTAAGGGTGTTATGCAAGAGCATCGCGATCAGCGATTCCTTGGTGTCTGAGGCAAGCGCTTGCTTCACCAAATCAAGGAGACCTGGATCGTTGTGCAAAGCTTGTCGCTCCGCAACAAGAGAGAGGTTCTTAAGCTTGATTCCGGCCATCGATTCTTTGGTCGGCAAATCAGCTTGCTTGAAAGGGGTTTCAACGAACTTCTTAATGTAGTGGAAGTTGCCGATATCAAGCGGGCTTACAAAGCTGATAACGGTGTGACGCTTGCCGGCATTGCCCGTGCGTCCCATGCGGTGAATGTAAATTTCCGGGTCGCTCGGAACCGAATAATTTACAATCAAGTCGACGTCCTCAACTTCGATGCTGCGGGCTGCGATGTCAGTGACCACCAGCACGGCAAGTTCGCCACGCTGGGTCTGTTTCACTGCATCAACCACCTTCGCAGGAGGAAGATGACCCACCAATTTCTTGGCGCTGATGCCGCGCTTCTTCAACATCACTTCGACGAGGTCGACGTCGGAGGGGGAGTTGCAGAATACTACGGTAGAAGGGGTGCCTTCAGTCTCAAGGATGTCGCAAAGAGCGGTAGGCTTGGACAAGAGATCGTTCGAGATCTCATAGTACACATGGTTCACGTAAATCTTTTGTTGAGTTGTCTCGGCTGTACCCTCAGATTGTTCACTGTGGGGAGTTGTATTAGTGTCTTCGTGCATTTTCTGCTCGCGTAAATTAACAGTATTGGTTTGGAGTATGCGTCTTGTAAGTAAGTTAACATCACTCGAGCTCGAAGCCGGTCGAAGCACAGTTTCTAACGAAGAGACTGACTCTACCTATGAGACTGTGTCCTGCAAGGCTGCAGGTCAGAGAACCGCGAGAGCTCGTGTACTGCTTCCAGTACTTTTCTTATTGGCGTTTGTATCCTGTAGCGTTTCAAAACAGCCAGGGATACAAAACGCAGCGCAACAGTCTGACATTAATGGAAAAACAAGTCCAGCAATCCCGTCAAACGCTGTTACTGCCAAGGCCCTGCCTGCGCTTTCGACTTTATCGCCTGTGCAGGTACAGGACCTTGATATTCTTGCACTTTTCCTTGCAGTGGAAAGGGCCCGCGCTATAACGCTTAGCCCCGCCGGGACAGTTTATTTGTGGGACTTGTCCACTCAAAACGCCTATCAGCTCCTAAAGCTGCAAGGTGGACCCTTTGAGGTGGCTACATACAACCCCGCCGAATTGCTGCTCGCAGTAGCGCGTGAAACCGATGTCCGTATTTACTCAGTTGCCGATGGAAGCGAAGTCGCCCGTCTCAAGAAATTAAAGACAAGAGCTGCCTCTTTAGCCTTTCAGCCATCCGGGCGTTCCTTGGTGATCGGGGGTGCTGATGGCGAGGTCTATCGCTGGCGTTTTATGGAGGACAAGACTGCCACCACACCTAAAGAGGCTGAGAAGTTTTTCGAGCGATACTTTGGGCACGCCAATGTCATTAGCAGCGTGGCTTATCACCCCGTGGGAAGGATTTTCTTTTCAGGGGATTGGAGCGGCGCACTTAATGCCTGGTTGCCCTATGATGCAGATGCCTTCGGCGGCCAATACCTTGAAAATGCCTTCGGGGCGAACATGTTTAGTGACCGTTCGACCCGCTCAAAGGCGGTGCGGGTGGCAAACTCAAGCATTGAGCACCTGAGGGTCAGTGAAGACGGAAATGTTCTGCTGAGCGGTACGCAGGACGGTACACTGGAATGGTGGAATGTGCGCGGTTTTACTCTGGCTGCGACGGTTTCCGCTCATAAAGGACTGCTTTACGATATCGCCATAGCGCCGTCGGGGAAGGTCGCCGCTACACTAGGGCGGGATGGTAGGGTTCGTATTTGGCAGCTAACGAGGACGGTCGACAAAGAGGCGGCCAAGACAACCTTTGCGATCGAAAAATCAAAAGAGATCGACGCGCCGGGCGTGAAAAAGCTGATTTTTTTGGACGAAACCACGCTCCTGCTAGGGGATCATACTGGTCGAATAAGTTTTAGTAAGCTTTAATGCCGATATTCCTTATTTAGCGGGGTTATTGTGTCGAAGTGTTGCGGCGCTCGGAGTACGTATGTGTGGATGACGGCGGTAAGTTTCGTCGTTGTGGTGCTCGACCAGCTTTCAAAATGGCTCGTTCTGCAAAATATCGCGCGCGGAGAAATCATCCCAGTCGTCCCTTCATTTTTCAACCTGACCCTAACTTTTAATCGTGGTGCAGCATTTGGAATCCTAGCGGGTGTGCCGGATGGCACGCGCCAACTCTTGCTGGGAGTAACGACTCTGATTGCGCTTAGCGCCGTTCTGTACTTCCTAAGAAAGGACTATCGGGATCAAAAGCTGGCGCAGTTTTCCCTGGCGCTCATTTTCGGTGGGGCGGTGGGCAATATCATCGATCGTTTCCGATTGGGCGAGGTCGTCGATTTCCTGGATGTGTACTGGCAGAACTACCATTGGCCGGCATTCAACGTGGCTGACAGCGCGATTTGCGTCGGAGTTTGTATTTTGATTCTGCGTGGCAACAAGTCCCATGAAAGCGCCGAAAAGAAGGCCGTAGAGCTATAAAGGTGATTTTGGGCCTGCCGGTAGTATGGTATATCAAACGCTGTGTTTAGCGATTTTTCGCTTTCTACAGTCCCTCAAGGTGTGTTCATGAAAAAACTTCTTCTTATACCCGCGCTGTTTTGTGCTTTCGGCTGTAGCAATACTCTAAGCAAGGAAGCCGATAGCGTAAGCTCGGCGACCGTTGGTGCAACGGTGGCAGGCAAAAATCAGAAGGTCGAGAAGAAGCAGGTTATCGAATATCAAGAAGACATTCTCCAGGGGCAGGAAAAACAAGCCTACGAGCAAGGCAAGGAGCTCGACCAGATCAAGCGTCAGGAATATTGGGATCAGAAACTGCAAAAGTATCGTCAGTGAGGATTTATGAAAATTGTGAAAGCTTCGGTAGTCACCCTAGTGGTGTCGGGATTGGTTGCCTGCAGTGATGCAGGGGAGAATACCAACATGGGGGCGGCGGCTGGCGGAGCGCTCGGCGCAGGTCTTGGCGCGATCATCGGAAATCAAACTGGCAGCACGGGCGGGGGCCTGGTAATCGGTGCCGTGGCTGGTGCAGCCGCCGGTGGTGCAATCGGAAATATGCTGGATGGTCAGGAGAACACCATTCGCACGCAGGATGAGGCCATTGAGCGCCATGAGCGCACCATTCAGGCCCAGCGCACCGAGCTCGAAGAGCTTCGTAAGATAAATCAAGAGCAAGCTTCTGCGGCGACTACGTCGCCATATCATATTACGCCGCAAGCTGGTTTTGTTCCGCATGCCAGCTTTGGACGAACGGCTTCATCTAACACGTATGCAAAGAATCGTGTTGCTGAACCCTATGAAAGAAAAGCTCAGCCGTACGAGCCGCGTGCTTCCGTAAACAGGCATGCATACAATGCTAAGCCGGTTGAGTCTGCTCCGCCTTCGGCGATTGAGCGTAGTGTTGCGCAGGCTGTTCAGGAGACCACTCTTGTCGACCACAGTGCCGATTATGTTGAGAACCAGGATGTGCAGGTGAATGTCGCTGCCGCATCGACTGCTCAGAAGACAGTCATGCAGCCTTTCACTTCAGAGGCTAAGCCTGTTGGGACGACCCTCGAGCAAGCTGCTGCTCCAGTTGGTGCCGACATGGGTGCCATGAATGCTGCTCGCATGAATGGGGCAAAGGCTCCCAACTTAAATACCCCCGAATGCACGCAAGCTGAGGGCGAGGTGAACAAGGCTGCCGGGTCCGCAGAGCTAGCCGATAAGTTGTTCCACTATCGTCGTGCCTTGCGCTTGTGCCCTGATAATCCGGCCTATCATAATGGGCTGGGGGAGATTTATCTTTCCTTGAACCGTCGCAACGATGCGGAGTTCGAATTCCGGGAAGCCTTGAATTTGGATCCGCAGTTCCAAGCTGCTACGAATAACTTGAATTCGCTTCGATAGGATTCTTTATGCGCCCTGTTTCTGCTTTCCGCTGCGTGCTGCTGTGCGCCTTGCTCGTGCTTCCTGCGTGTGAAGGAAAGGAGCTCGGGGCTCGGGAAAAGGGCGCTCTCGGTGGTGCGGCAGTCGGCGCTGGACTTGGCGCAATTATCGGGCATCAAACCGGGTCGACCGGAGCCGGTATCGCCATTGGCTCCGCGTTCGGCGCGTTGTCGGGTGGGTTGATCGGTAACAGCATTGATAAGGCTGATGCGGCTTCAAAGGAGACTGAGGCTCGGCTGGCTGCCCAAGATAAAATGTTGGCAGAGAATCAGCAGCTCATTAATGAGTTGCGCCAGCGCGGAGCCGATGTTCGTTCGACCGAGCGCGGTGTGGTGATTAATCTGCCTGACGTTTTGTTTCAATTCGATAGCGCTCGCCTAACGCCGGATGCCCGTCGAGTCGCTCGCGACGTGGCAAACGCAATTAAAGCGACCCCTGGTCGCCACATTGCTATCGAGGGACACACGGACTCGATCGGAACCATCGAATACAATCAAAAACTTTCTGAGGCGCGCGCCCGGGCGGTAGCTTCCGAGCTTGTCACCGACGGTGTTGCTCGCAGCAGAATTACCGCGCGCGGCTATGGCGAGAGCCGACCGATTGCCTCGAACAAAACCGAGTCTGGTCGGCAGCGTAACCGCCGAGTCGAAGTTGTCATCGAAAATCGCTAAGAAAAAGAAAGTCCGCCTCGACCTGCTGCTTGTTGAGCGTGGCGTCGTGGCCACCGCAAAAGAGGCGGAGGGTCTGATCCTTAGCGGGCAGGTGCGTGTCGCGGGAACCCCGCTCTCAAAAGTCGGAATGCCCGTCGATCCTGATGCCATTCTTGAGATTAAGGGCAAACAAGCTTTCGCCAGTCGCGGTGGATTAAAGCTGGCTGCAGCGCTTGATGCGTTCTCCGTGTCAGCTCGAGCAAAGATTTGCGCAGATGTGGGTTGCTCTAGCGGCGGGTTCACGGATGTGTTGATCCAAGGCGGTGCGGCAAAAGTATTTGCCATCGATGTCGGATATGGTGATCTGGCTTGGCATCTGCGCAGTAATCCGAATGTGGTTGTGATGGAGCGCACCAATGCCACGCAGCTGCAGAGTTTGCCTGAGACGATTGACCTGATTTCCATAGATGTGTCGTTGCTTTCGCTTCGAAAGGTGCTGCCGGTGGTTAAGCATTGGTTGAGTGCGAATGGAGAGATAGTGGCACTCGTGAAACCGCAATATGAGGCTCGCCCAGATCAGTTGCCTGAGGGTGCCGTGATAGAGGATGCCGCCGTGCATACGGAGATAGTGACTGCGTTATTGGAATTCTGTGCTGCTGAAGGGCTCTTCGCCCATGGACTGATTGCTTCCCCGATTCGGGGTATGGGCGGCAATAAGGAGTTCCTCGTTCACCTAAATAAAGAGAGTCAGGGAGCTTTCAGCGTCCCGCAACTAATTCAATAACTTGCCCTCGCTTCCCGCTCCTTCCTGCGGCGGATATTGAGGTAGCTTGATTAGCGTCCGTAGCTGAGACAAACTTTGTCGGCGAGGGCATTCATGGGACAGATGGAAAATGTGGGGCGGCAGCATGGGTTACAACCCGGCGGCCCACCTTTGGGCGAGACCTCCGTCGGTACGCAAAAGTTTTCCCTGGCCAGCCTGGCCAAGCTGGTCGAAAGCTCGCCTGATGATCATCTCGCTCGACTGTATTCTACGCACGCGGCGGAGATTCGCTCCCTGTTGACGTCTTATTCAGAGAGTCTGGCTCAGGGCGCTCGCGTCAACCTTCAGGACTTCAAGAATTTCACCAGCATCGTCTGCTCCTTTGGATCTCAGCAGTGCGAGCTCTCCCCCTCTCATGCGGTTGAAGTCACTCACCTGGTGCGCCCCCTTCTCAACAACAAGCGATTAATGGAGCAACCGGGAGCGTGGGAGTTGCCTCTGCTTTGTGCGCAAGCCTGCGCGGTGGCTGGTCAGATTACTCAAGGATGCGATGAGCTTTCGCGGGTTGGAAACTATCTCGTCAAAACATTTGCAGGCCTTCGCGATAGAGAAGTGGTGGGCCGGGGTGTTGCCTTAGCTGGAGATCTCGCTGAGCAGGCGCTTTTCTCCGGCCACTATGAACAGGCGCGCGCCGTGGCCGCGCTTATGGCCAGTTGGACGTGGAATCCTAAGGATGAAGACCGTCTTGACTGGCGAGCCTGTAGTCGCTTCTTGGCCGGTAAATGTGACCTTGCCGAGCAAAAGTTCGACCATGCGGTGAAGGCTTTTCGCGAGGCTTCCCAGTTGACCAAAGATCAGCCTGAACGTTTGCCTGGAGTGGCGGGATTGCTGCACTCGGCCGAAGGTTTAGCGATGCAGGAGAAGTTTCAAAAGCAGCCGCACAAGGTCTTGGAATGGCTGGCTGCGAATCCGATTCCTGCTGACGCGGCCGAGGGGCCATGCTTTCGTCTAAGAGCTGGAGCCTATTATTCCAGCGGTCGCAGTGCGGCAGCGCTCGAGGAGCTAGGTCCGATCCTTAAGCGCAAGGACGTTTTAAAAGCTGAAGCTCCGTATGAAGCGGCTCAGGTGCTAGCGTTGGCCGCCTTTCTGCACGAGGAGATTGGAGAAGCAAAAGCGGCCTGGCCACTCTCTCGTGAAGCCGCTGATCTGTTTGCAGCGTGTTCCAAGCCGGCAGAGGAGTTGAATGCTCGCGCGCAGCACTTAAAATTAGCATGGGAACTGGAAGTGTCCGGGGATGAGCTTTACATGGCCGCCTTGGATCTTTTGGGTGTGGCTGAAACTTGTACCGGCTGTTCAGAGCATCTGGTGCATGCTCATGTTGCCATGGGCTATGCCTTACAGCGACAGGAGTCGCATCGTCAGCTTGTCGAAAACTCCTTTGCAAAAGCCTTCGCGGTCGCGCGAGCGCTTGAAGACCCTAGCGGTGCCCTGATGTACACGCACTATGGATATGCCTGCGCTCTCTACGGAATGGGAGATCTCGATGATGCGCTGCGAAATGCCGAAGAGGCGCGGGCCATGTTCGATCGATCGAGCGCTGAGAGAGAGCCCAATAAGATTGCCCACTTTGAGTCACTGATTGCCGGGGCAGCCTTGCATTCGGGGGATATGCGAACCTTCTCCAGGGGAATGGAGCGCTTGAAACAATTGGCTAAACGCATGGATTGTGACGTGGCGCAGGGCCTCATCCGTAATCTCGAAGCAGACCGTCAGCGCATACTCGATGGCTCGGATCCAGGTTCTGACGAGGATCTAAGCGGCGAACCTTAGCTCGCCAGCGCCTGTTTGTGCAGTACTATTTCCGGCTGCTGCTTATCGTTGACCACTTCCGGCGTAATCACGATTTCTTTCACCGTGGGATTGCTTGGAACGTCGTACATGACTTCGAGCATGCACTCTTCGAGGATCGCGCGTAGTCCGCGAGCGCCAGTGCCTTTCGCTAGTGCTTTCTTGGCTACGGCAGCCAGCGCTTTTTCGGTAAAGGTCAGCTCTACGCCTTCCATTCCGAGTAAGTGCTTATACTGTTTAACCAGCGCGTTCTTCGGTTTAACCAGAATGTCCATCATCGCTTCTTCGGTTAATCCCTCAAGAGGCGAGATAACAGGAACGCGTCCGATGAATTCCGGAATTAATCCGAACTTCAAAAGATCTTCCGCTTCCAAGCGAGCCAGCGGGGCAGTGATGCTGTGGTCTATTTCAACAATATTCGTTCCGAAGCCCAGGCTCTTCTTGCCCGTGCGCTGGTTGATGACGCGATCGATGCCGTCAAATGCGCCGCCGACGATGAACAAAATATTGCTTGTATCAACCTGAATGAAATCCTGTTGCGGATGTTTGCGTCCGCCTTTCGGTGGAACGTTGGCCTTGGTGCCTTCCAAAATCTTCAACAGAGCTTGCTGAACGCCTTCGCCGGAAACGTCGCGCGTTACCGATGGCGTATCGCTCTTGCGGGCAATCTTATCGATTTCATCGATATAGACGATGCCGCGCTGTGCTTTTTCCACGTCGTAGTCAGCAGCTTGCAGCAAGTTGACGATGATATTTTCAACGTCCTCACCGACATAGCCGGCTTCAGTTAAGCTGGTAGCGTCGGCAATGGTGAACGGAACGTCGAGAATTCTCGCCAGCGTTTGCGCCAACAAGGTCTTTCCGCTTCCGGTTGGTCCAATCAAAAGGATGTTGGATTTCTGTAATTCAATTTGCGGTTTCGCAACTTGGGAATTCTGAATGCGCTTGTAGTGGTTGTGCACTGCAACGGCAAGCACCTTCTTCGCATAGTGCTGCCCGATCACGTACTCATCGAGCGCGCCCATGATATCTTTGGGGGTAGGGATCTGAAGACGCTGTCCATAGGGAGCAGCTTCGTCGAGTTCCTCGGTCAGTATATCGTTGCAAAGGTCGACGCACTCATCGCAAATATATACGCCGGGTCCGGCGACCAATTTGCGAACTTCCTCTTGGGTCTTTCCACAAAAGGAGCAGATCAGATTATTGCCGCGTTTGAAATCCTTTGCCATTGCCGCCCTTCCAGGTAATTACGGTAAAACCGGTACAAACACCTTACGACGGAACCTACAGCGTTAACCTTGCAGCAGAAGCCCTCGTATATATTCAGATGCACTCTGCGGCCCAAGAGACCCAAAGGCACCCGAACCAAGTGAGGGATTCGCTGCTCTGTGTATAAGGATCGACATATCTACGCGCATTCTTAATAAATAATTGGTGTTTTAGAGTGATTCTTCGGCCCGCCTAAAGCTCTGAAACAGGGCTTTAAGTGCCTAATCCTATTGTAACAAATTTGTGAAAAGTGAAGTTTGAGGCTTCTTCTTTGGGGGGACGTGAAGCTAGAATAGGGCTAACGATTCTTGGAAACAAAACGCGCCGCGCGCGTCCAAATAGAAACAGTTCAAATACTGCACGGATTATTATGGCACCTGTAAGCAAGAAACTAAAAGAAAACGATCGCGTTCGCCGCATCAACGCCCCTGGTTGCGCGGGAGTGGTAAAACAAATTCGCGCTGAGACAGCGGCCAGTACCGTCGAGCAAAAAGAGGATGCACTGCTTGTGACCGTGCTCTGGGATAATGGAACTATTTCCTATTTCAGCCCGGCGAGCCTGGAGCTGGCGAACTAGTCTTTGCTCCTCGCTTCGGTTCTTTCCCCTGAGCGATGCGCGTCAAGTTGGCGTGATGCCGATAGGTAATGATGAGCGCGATTGCGATTAAGGAATAATTCAAATAGTCTGCTTGCCCGGTTAGCATCGTAAAAACTGGAGCCGAGAGGGTCGCGGAAACCGAAGCCAGCGATACCATCTTCCACATCTCCAGCACGGCAATAAATACCGCAATCACGAACACCGCAGCAGTTGGTGAGAGAAACAGCAACGCCCCGAGGGCGGTGGCCACACCTTTGCCGCCCTTTAATTTCCCGGGGATCGAGAAGCAGTGCCCTGCAACCACGGCGATTCCGGCGTAGCAGGCATACTCAAATCGACCGCTTAGTGCGGAGGCGAGAGCGACCGCTAACAGGCCTTTGCAGAGATCTCCAAGGAGAGTCAGCACCCCGGCCTTTTTACCCAAATTCCGCATGACGTTCGTCGCGCCAACATTTCCGCTGCCTACGGTGGAAATATCTACCCCGCGAGACTTCGCTATTAGGTGCCCCGTCGGGAACGTTCCTAGCAAATAAAAGGGAAGCAGCGAGCAAGCGGTGAGAAACGTGTTCATGGCGCTTATGCAAATGCGCACGATGGTGCGCTACTACTCAAAAATAATACCGGGTGCGTTGGATTTAAGGAAAGCGAGAGTCTTGCTATCAGCGGCCTCCAGCACGAGGACACTTTCGCCCTGCGCATCAAATGCAACGCTGAAAGCTGGGCCAGCAGTTAGGGCGCCGCTTTGTCCCGGAGTGAGGATGGGCAGGGCGGGCAGGTCGAGGTCGACGCTGTGCACTACGGCAACATCGTTCACGTAGTCAGCAGTTTTGAGACTATCGTAAAAGCCGGGATGCATGGAGACTTCGCTAATGGCGTATCGTGTGCCATTGAATACGAGCGAGTCCTTGGATATTCCATTTGCTACGCAATGAGCTGCAGTCAGGAAGGTGTGCTCGGCGATCGAAACAGCTTCGCAGTCATCTAGCGTGAGCGATTCATCCGAAGCTTCAATGCGCGCTATGGAAGGATTCTCGGCAAGGCTCGTGCTTCGGGAGCTTGCGGCGACGATGGTGATTCCACTGCCTTGACCGTCTTTGTCGGGATGCCCGGAATTGTTCGAGTCCACCGCAACTACCGTCGTGCCGCCACTACATGAGGCCAAAAGAAGAAGGACGGAGGAGAAAATAAGAGTTTTGGTGATGCGCATATGCTGTTCCAGTATCTTAATTTCTTTCCCCCTGCTTAGCAATTGAAGAGAGCTTGCGCTGTATTGCTGCGGCTAGGAGCGTTTTAGCTTTGCTATGGTTTCTTTTCTGTTGGAGCTGCCAAATAGATGCGAACCAGTCACTAATACCGAAGCGCCTGCAGCTACGCATTCGGCAGCCGTTTTTTCGTTAATCCCGCCGTCTACCTCAATAGGCACTGTAAGCTTTCGCCTCGCAAGCTCTTCTGAGAGTTCTCGAACTTTGGCCACGCACGGCGCGATGAAGGCCTGTCCGCCCCAGCCGGGGTTCACGGTCATTATTAAAATGAGATCGCAAATTTCAAGGACATCCGAGAGTAGCGCAACCGGAGTCGCCGGATTGATGGCGACGCCATTTTTCATTCCCAGCGCGCGAATCGCGCTCAAAGATCGGTGCAGGTGCGGACAAGCTTCCTGGTGAATCGTGAGACGATCGGCGCCTGCTTTTTGAAATGTTTCAAAATGCTGCTCAGGGCGAACAATCATGAGGTGCACATCAAGAAATAGTTTGCTCGTCTGGCGAGCAGTGCGAATCATGTTGTCGCCAAAGGTGATCGGCGGGACGAATGTTCCGTCCATCACATCGATATGCAGCCAATCTGCGCCTGCGGCCTCGATGTCTTTTATTTCTTGTGCGTAGCGCCCGAAATCGGCGGCCAACACGGAAGCTGCAACAATAGGAGCTTTATTCGTCATAGGCGTTCAGCATAACACGCGGCCCCTAAACGAGCACGTCCTCTAACCGTATTGAACCACCGCGCAAAAATTCGGCTATTGGCATGCGGCGTTTCCCCTCAAGCTGCACTTCCTCAAGCGAGAGAATTCCCGTACCGCATACGACTTCAAGCGTTTCGGTGGTTAGGCGCGACACGGCGCCTGGCTGTGCTGGAGGCACAGAGGCGGACTTGGGCGTCGCTGAAAAAATTTTCAGGCGCAGCCCGCGCAGTTGTGTGAATGCGCCGGGAGCAGGGTTTAGTCCGCGGATGCAGCGAGAGATATGATGAGCGTCTAAGTTCCAATTAATGTGCGCTTCGTCGTTGGGAATTTTTTTTGCGTAGGTTACCCCAGACTCCGGCTGCGGGACGGCTTTGAGTTCGCCTGAGGTGATTCTGCTTAAATCCTCGCGCAATTGGGTCGCGCCAAGTTGTGCCAGTTTCTTAAAGAGTGAGGCGGAGGTGTCGTCGGATTCAATTGGGATTTTGCGCACGGAATAGACCGCGCCGGTGTCGAGACCGGCTTCCATGTGCATAAGGCAGACGCCGGTTTCAGCGTCGCCTTCCATTATTGCGCGCTGTATCGGAGCGGCGCCGCGCCAGCGTGGAAGGAGGGAGGCGTGCACATTCACGCATCCGCAGCGCGGTGTATCAAGCAACTGTTGCGGCAAGATTTGACCGAATGCCACCACCACCCCGATGTCAAAGGGCCCAAACGCCGAAAGCTCAGTCAGAAATCCGCTCAGATTCTTTTTGACACTGCTAGGCTGCAGTACCGGAATATTGCGTTCGACGGCAACGAGCTTAACCGGGGATGGGGTAAGCTTCTTGCCGCGACCGGCTTCGCGATCCGGTTGGGTAACAACCGCTGTAACCGTATAACGTGGGGAATTGAGAAGCTCGCGCAAGCAGTCCGCGGAAAATTCGGGGGTGCCGAAAAATACTACGCGAATAGGGCTATTCACTCTCAGCCTGCTTTTTTAGCCAGCGCTTGAAGAATTCGCGCTTTAAGCGGCTCAGGTGATCGACAAACAACACTCCGTCCAAGTGATCTATTTCATGCTGCAGACAAATCGCCAGTAAGCCATCCGCTTTGATCTCAATCTGTTCGCCCTTCTCATTGAGAGCGCGCACGGTCACCGTTTCGTTGCGGGTAATTGTTTCGCGAAATCCGGGGATGCTGATACAGCCTTCCTCGGGGGG
>JAFLCA010000094.1 GCA_017302875.1 Deltaproteobacteria bacterium | reverse complement strand
AAAGAAATTGAAGAAGAAATTTCCGACGCCGTTAAGTTCGCTGAAGAATCCCCTTTCCCGGATCCAAGCACCGCCCTCGATTACGTTCAAGTTTAAGCAGTAAGTATTATATGCGAGAAATTGCCATCAGAGACGCCCTTAAAGAGGCGATGACCGAAGAGATGTTGCGCGACGAGCGAGTTTTGCTCATGGGCGAAGAAGTGGGAGCCTATAACGGCGCCTACAAATGCTCCAAAGGAATGCTCGATCAGTTCGGCCCCAAACGCGTTATTGATACACCGATTGCAGAGAACGGATTTGCCGGAGTTGGCATCGGTGCTGCCATGGTTGGGCTGCGTCCGATCGTCGAATTCATGACCTTTAACTTTTCGCTGATTGCCATCGATCAAATCCTCAATACGGCAGCTAAGGCGCGACTCATGTCTGCCGGGCAGTTTACTCTGCCCATCGTGTTTCGCGGCGCAGGTGGCGCGGCTTACCAGCTGGGAGCACAGCACGCCAACTCCTTTGAAGGATTCTACGCCTATACCCCTGGCCTGACCGTGATTGCCCCCTCGACCCCGTATGACATGAAGGGTCTCCTTAAGGCAGCTATTCGTGATGACAATCCCGTCGTGTTCTTTGAGTCCGAGCTCACCTATTCACTGAAGGGCCCCGTCCCTGAAGAAGAATACGTGCTGCCCATTGGCGTCGCCGACGTGAAACGTGAAGGCACCGATATCACGCTCATTTCTTGGTCGAAGAACGTATTTCAGACTCTGAAGCTGGCTGAGAATTTGGCGGCAGAAGGTGTTTCTGCCGAAGTGATAGACTTGAGAACTCTGCGTCCTCTCGATAAGGAGGCAATTTTCAAATCTGTTGCAAAGACACACCGCGCGCTTGTGATTCAAGAGCAACATAGCGTGGCAAGTTACGGTGCCTATATCAGTCATCTCATCAGCACTGAGCTATTTGACGAATTGGATGCCCCTGTGGGTCTCGTTTCATCACTTGAAGCGCCGCTGCCGTATTCAAAGAGCATTGAATCGGTAGTGCTTCCATCTGACGAGCGCTGCCTTGCGGAAGCGCGAAAAGTCTTGATGGGCTCACGCTGAGCATAGTCGAATGCCCATACTACCCTTCAAAAGCCACCATCCCAAACTCGGCGAGGGTACCTTCCTCGCCCCGGATGCGTGGGTGATTGGGCAAGTAACAATCGGAAAGAACGTTTCTATTTTCTTCTCCTCTGTTTTGCGCGGAGACGTACAGAAGATTTCAGTTGGTTCGGGCACGAACATTCAGGAACACAGCCTGCTACACACGTCGACGGGTCTCGGAGACTGTACCGTCGGCGAGAATGTTACCGTTGGCCATCGCGCGATTTTGCACGGCTGCACGGTCCACAACAACTGCATCATCGGAATGGGCTCCACTATCTTGGATGAAGCGGTTGTTGGTGAAAATTGCATCATCGGCGCAAGTTCACTCGTGACCATGGGAACAAACATCCCCGCCGGGCACCTTGCCCTCGGAAGCCCTGCAAAGGTAATCCGCGAGTTATCCCGGGCAGAGATCGATCAGATTCGTGAGTCCGCGCTGCAGTATCAAGAGCTCGGAAAAACCTACAAACTGTCGCTGTAGATTTGCGCTATCGCGTCCAAATCCAAAAGGAAAACCACCCAGTTCGAAAGGAGCATCGAACTGGGTGGACGAGCAATCCGAATTCAGTCGAATTCGAACGGCTCACAGGACAGAAGGAAATATCGAAGCTAGCTACCTTTCCCCTAGCTGACTGAACGCACTCACGGAACGAGTAACCGTTTGGCATTTCTGACCAGAGCGATTGGTAGGTCCGCACTCGCAGCCACTGCCGCCGGTACAGAAATAACAATATGTTTTGTTGGTTCCATCCGAGCAACTGCAAACCTTCTGTTGGCCGCTTCCCGAGCAAATGCAAGTCGAAGCACTTCCGCTGGCCGTGCAAGAGCAGGTCGATCCGACGCCATTATCATCAAGTTTCTTGTCACAGCTCGTTGCCATCGCAACTGCTGACGCATCTGCGTATCCCTGCATGTACGCGTCAAGCGCAGCCGGTTCATCAGCACGCGCGAACGAAGGGGCAATCGCAATGGCCAAACCGAAGGCACACAAACACCGTAAGAGTCTCATATATGCTCCTTAAGATATGAACAATTATTTGTTCAAAATTTAAATGTACAACTTTTGGAATTTGTCGACCGATACAACTGGGCGACGACGCGCATCGTTATTCGCCTTCTCGAATCGAATGTCAACAAAAAAACTTTTCCTGCACATTTTTTTCTTCTGAGAAACACCATCACACCCGCATTTTCTTTTTATCAACGATGGTGGTTCTCGCAAAATGCGTAGAGAGCGAAATACACCTCGAACATTATTCGATTGACTTTGCACCGACGTATGCTAATTGTGACGTGCTCAGGCCGAAAAGGAGCCTTGAAGCGATGTCGTGAGGCAAACATCCTCTGCGCTGCGTCTTTTAAAAGAGGTGGCTCAAAACGTGGGAGTGCCTCTCGGAAAGCCTTCTGAGTTTCATCGATCCGAATGTCTCCACTCAGCGAGACCGTTCGGATTTTGAAACTCACTTCGGTGATTCCTAGAACCATCGAGTCGAGAGACGGCCTGAGCAACTTTAGAAACGCTAGACACTTCATTATCGCGAGATCTCGTATGACGAACCCCGTCGCTACTGACGGCAGAGCGAGTGTCGCTCCTGCTGCCGATGAAGACACCGCACTCGCTCCGGCCTCGATGCCCTCTGGAACGAATTTCCGCCCCGCCTTACTATCCCTGCTCGGCGTTAGCGCTCTTTCAGGTCTCGCCGTCCTCGCCGGTCGTGGCTATTCGGAGGCCCAGGCGGACGCGCCCTCCGCTCCCGAACAAGGGTCGGCGCTTGTAGAAAAGGCTCCGTTATCGAACTCCGTCGCACACGCTGAGGCGACTGAATTGAGCGCTCCCAGAATGGAGATCTCTCCAGAGCAGCGGCTAGCCCGCGCGATTTCAAGCGCCTCGACTACGCCCGGCTGGCATTGGGCGATGCGGCCACAAGAAGTCCCGAGTCACTCCGAAGGAGAAATCACCTTCGTGCGCCTGCAATTCCGTCAGAAGCCAACTGAAGAAACCTCAAGTACCCCAACCACCGAAAGTATCCGAGCGCAAGCGAAGGCAGAGCTTGAACGCACTGGGGGAGGGCCTTCCGAGCTTCCGGCTGCTCTACCAACTTGGCGCCTTGAAGAGGGACAGCTCTTTATTCCAGCGGATCGAGAGATTGGATCAGCGTATCAGCTCGTCGCCTTCAACAAAGCAGGTGAGGTCAGCATATTAAATCCGAGTACCCGAGATCCGCATTCGTTGGGATTCTTTCTAACTTCAGTTCCTGACGTTACCTGGATTGGCTTTCAAGCCGGTCGCCCGGAGGAGCTAGCTCAGATTTCTGCGAAGGCAGTCGAATCGGCCCACGCACTGGGCCTGCATGTCCTAGCACCGGGAAAGGAAAAATCGCCCTACCCCTTCACTCTTTCCACCGTGGAAGGCAAAGTTGTTTCCGAAAAAGATTTCGCAGGCAAAACAGTTGTTATGCTCGAGTGGGCTACGTGGTGCATGAATTGTCATGAGACGATGCGCGCCCTGTTTCCCTTGAAGGAAAAATTCGGAAATGACTTGCAGATTGTCATGATTAGTCACGACGATAATACCCGCGCCAAGATGGCTCTCAACGAGATGTCGAAATTCCCCAGCGGAACCACCAACGTAGGAATGTTTACGCTTTCAGAAAACACCGCAGAACGGGCGCAGTCGGACAAACTTCGAGAGCTGTGGCCGCTCGCACGCAAAGGCGTCAACGCCTACGGCATTCCTTGGGTAACGATAGTCGGCAAGGACGGCACTCTGGTATTCGACGGCTCAACTACCTCACAGAGCACCTTGGAGTCAAAAATTCGAGAAGGACTTGCTAAAGAAACCCCACAAACGGTGGCTTCCAGTCCTCGCTAAGATTGCTACTTAAAGCTCTGCCTTTTTTCTCTTAATCTTAATCGGATACGGGGCATTTTTGTTTTTCCAGCCACGAAATCCCATCAAGAGTGTGCCCGGTGGTTCCGAGCGCAGCGAAGAATCCAGACAGACGCTGTCGTTTCGGTTACTACACTGTGAGAATGCTCGCTCCAGCATTTTGACTGCATTGTAAGCCAACGCAGCCCCCTGTCGGTTGAATTCTCCGCCCGCGAGGGGCGCGACCCGATCGAGTTGCGCAATGAACTCGCTCGAAAGATCTTCGTACCCAAACATATCTGCGGAAGCTCCAGCCTCACCCATCGCTTCTCGCACAGCCTGCGAAAGCATCACCTCCATGAAACCCTGAGTTGGATAATAGTGAAGGGAATTACACAGCCTGTACCAGTTCAAAAAATCCGGCTCGTAGCCAACCTGCAAAACTGCCTTGATACCCGCGGAACGCAGCACCATCACGGGAGTTCTGAGGTCATCTCCGGGATTGTAGCGAACTGCATTCCGATTCTCATACACTCGGCTGAACCCCTCTGCGCAGAGCTCACCGAACTCCATGTTGGGAGTGAGTGTGGCAGCATTCTGAATTCCGCGATCCTTCCATATCCGCGCTAAATCATGGCAGCCTTCAACATAGTCAATAAAATTTCTATAGGCGTATTGATAGCGCTCAGAAATCGAAACGGCGGGAGACAGATAAATTAAAGGCTTCTTTGCTGCCGCCACTTTACCCACAATAGGAGTGCAAATGGGAGTCAGATCACAAATCACCGCATCGACTTTGTCGAAATCGATTAGTTTCGTAACGGCAGAAAGGGCGCGTGAACTATCCCCGGCAGTATCTTCGACAATTACTTTAAGCGCGGAGGATTCGGATTGGGCCAGTCGCGTGCCTCGCGATGACTGCGTACCAAAAAAGGCACCGCGCCCGGTGAGATCCGTCACATACCCGATACGAAGCGGAGCGCTCTCCGAAGGCTGAGCAATGCCGATACGCGGAATTCCCGCGAGAAGCCCCACAAGAATCAGAAAATACCATTTAAGATTTGGGTTCAAGGAATCCCTCGCCTAAAACATCAGCTGGTACGCGGCTTACCGGATCAATCGAAAAAGACTAAAGGATCGGCTTTACGCGCGCGCTGACTTGAGCCAAATGAGGTAAGTGTCGCTTAACCTCATTTTCAATATCAAGAGCGATTATCTGGGCCTGCTTCAAACTAAGGTCGGCTTTTGCACTGACGACAACCTCCGCCCACAGCGTATGCCCAATCCAACGCGCTCGAATCTCATCAACAGACACTATTCCTTCTACATGTTCGAGGGCATGCTCAATCTCTCCTACGGTCTCGCTTTCAACTCCATCGAGACTACGAGTGAATACGGTCTTCGCGGATTGCCACACAATCCGGACGATCAGGAGCGTAATTATTAGGCCAGCAATCGGATCGGCCAGCGGGTACCCCAAGTATACACCGATTGCCCCTGCAATGACCGCAAGACTGGTGAGGCCGTCCGTCATGGCGTGGTAACCATCCGCAATCAGCGCGGCACTGTTGATTCTTCGTCCAGTTCGCAAGCGAATGACTGCCGTAACTTCATTCCCAATAAATCCAAGCGCGGCGGCACCGATAAGTGCACCGAGCTCCTTTACCTCGGTCGGATGTATGAGCCGTTGAACACTCTGTATCCCGGCTACCGTGGCGCTGAATGCAATGATCAGCACGATGGCGATACCTGCCAGATCTTCCACTCGACCCAGTCCATACGTAAATCGTTTGCTTGGTGCACGCCGCGCCAGCGTAAAGGCTATCCAAAGCGGAATTGCTGTTCCAGCATCGGCGAAGTTGTGAATGGTATCTGCAAGCAGCGCGACGCTACCCGTCAGGTAAACGACGTATACCTGAAGAAGCCCGGTCAACATCAGAATGGCGAATGACCAGGCAGTCGCGCGCAGCCCTTCTGACGTGCTTGCTATAATTGGGCTAATCGCACCATGCGAATGAGAGTTCCCGTGAGAATGCGAGTGCCCCACGGCAACGCCGCTTACTTACGCTCGTTGAGGGGAATATACTCTGCCAAGGTCGGCCCGACGTAAATCTGACGCGGACGACTAATCTTGGTTGATTTATCCTCAGAAAGCTCCTTCGCGTGCGCAAGCCAACCTGGCAAACGGCCCAATGCGAACATCACGGTGAACGTATTCACCGGAATTCCCATCGCGCGGTAAATAATCCCGCTGTAGAAGTCCACGTTCGGGTAGAGTTTCTTTTCGATAAAATAGGAGTCCTTCAGAGCGGCTTCTTCCAATTCTTTGGCGATATCAAGCAGAGGATCGGAGACATTCATTCGCTTCAAGACTTTGTCGCAAGCAATTTTAATGATCTTGGCTCGCGGATCGAAGTTCTTGTAAACACGGTGCCCAAAGCCCATCAATTTGAATTTGCTTTCCTTGCTCTTGGCCATCTCCACGTACTTCTGGACTTTGCCGCCTTCGTTCTGGATCTGCTCCAGCATTTCGATGACTTCTTGATTCGCTCCACCGTGCAAGGGGCCTGAGAGAGCACAGATTCCTGCGGTTATGCTGGCCCACGTAGTTGCGCCGCTGCTCTGAACCATGCGTACGGTTGAGGTCGAGCAGTTCTGTTCGTGATCTGCGTGAAGAATCAACAACAAATTGAGAACTTCAACCAAGACCGGATCTGCTTCGTACTTTTCAGCAGGCAAGGAAAACATCATGGCCAGAAAATTCTCGCAGTAATTGCGGTTGTTATCTGGATAGATGAACGGCTGCCCGACAGATTTCTTGTAAGCGTAGGCCGCAATAGTCGGCAACTTCGCAAGCAAACGGATTCTCGTCAGCTCGCCCACTTCTTCGGGAGTTCCCTTCTCGTTCTGGTAAAAGGCAGAAAGAGAACAGACCACCGAGGCAAGGATCGCCATTGGGTGCGCGTCTCGCGAGAATCCATCATAAAAGCGCTTGATATCTTCGTGCACCATGGTGTGACGACGAATTCGAGAAGTGAATTTCTCGAGCTCGACTGCATTCGGCAACTTGCCGTACATCAACAGATAGGAAGTTTCCAAAAAGTTGGAACGCTCGGCCAAAACTTCGATCGGGATTCCGCGATAGCGCAGGATACCTTTCTCGCCGTCGATAAACGTAATCGCGCTATTGCACGCGCCGGTGTTTACGTACGCAGGATCAAGGGTAATGTACCCGGTCTTTTGACGGAGCGTGCTTATATCAACTGCTTTCTCGCCTTCACTACCTTCGACAATAGGAAGTTGAACGGTCTGATCTGATAGCTTCAGTTCCGCAGTGTTGGCCATGGCAGTATTCTCCGTCGTAAAATCTTTTTGCGTGATGAGCGTTCGAAAAATGCTGCCTGCGAACGGCTCTCCACTTCTATAAGAGTCCGACATTCGGGACTAAGACCCGAACGACGGCGGCTATTAGAATGATCATTCTAATGATGACTCAACTATCACGAAAGCTTCATAGTTTCCACCATTTTCAAGCGCTATACGAAGTCTTAGACTCGGAATCGGGTTTCCTCTCACCGGGCTAGCCACCCGTTCTAAAAAGAGCATGCTAAACTAGCGTTTGAGAATGCCGCTCGCGGCGCGACGCTGGGCGGCTTACTGCAAGTTCGAGAGAAACAGGATATAACCTAGCCCGGACTTGCAAAGTCTGCGGCCAGAAGCGTTTTGTAGGAAGTTCTAAGTCTCTATGTCTGCATATACCAAGAAGAAATCCAATCTCCCCGAAGTAGAAACTGAGCATACGTCCCTACTTCGTCAACTCGACACCACGTCCGCGAAAGCTGGCCGGGAATCTAAGACGGTCCGGAAAATCAACCCTCTCGGCATGCGTGTTGTGGTGCGAGTCAAGAAAGATGGCAATCAAACCGAGGGTGGGCTCTACCTCCCCGAAGGAGCCAAACAGGCAATGGCGGAAAGTCTGATTGCTGAAGTGATCGAAGTAGCCAGTGCGATTGACGACCATACCGATGAAGAAACAAACGTAAGCGGAATTCCTCTAGGCGCGCTGGTCCTCATTTCAAAAGAGATTGGCGTGCGCGTGCCGTGGGACGACGAGCTCAGAATCGTCGAGACAAAGCACATACTTGCTATCGTTAACGAGATCGACATTACTTGAAACGACCTTGTCGATTTGACTTCGGTAGTGCTTAGCGATTAGAAAGCTTCCAAGTAGCGAATGCATTTTCGATGAAGCAAGGGCCCAACACATATTCTTTCCGCTCCGACGGTCTCGCTCTGACGACCTGGTCGAAGATTGCGCTCGTGTGTGCCTTGCTTGCATTGCTCGTGCTTTCGATCGCCCCCTATTCCCACCATCATCAAGATGGCGATTCGAGCACAAAATGCGCTGCATGCGTAGTGCAGCACTCGCCCGGCTTACTACCAGCGGTCGGTATCGCGATTACTACTGCATTGGAAGTCGTTTTTTACTCGGCTAACCTCCTTTCATTTGTCGCTGCCCCCCCGCAAACATTCTGGATCGATACACTTTCTCGCGGACCCCCTGCGCTTTAGCTAACGCCCCTCTCTTTTCACATCGCTCTGATAAATTTTTGTTCGTGGCTCTCACGTGCCGTCGAACCAATGGATGAATGGATATGAAACGTTTATTGCTGCTCGCGTTTCTGGCGCTGGCTACCTCTGCACAAGCACAGGACTCCGTACAGTTGAACAAAATTTCGCAACAGTTGGAGTTGCTTTCACGGTCGCTGAAAGAACTGCAAAGCACAGTTCACGCGCAGAATGAACGTATCGCAGCGCTCGAGAAAGAGAACACCGACCTGCGGGCAACAGCCGCGTCCACCGCTTCAGTCAACGCCTCGGCAATTGCGCCGGTCACGCAAACTCTTCCCTCCGGGACCTCAGGATCCTATGTGCCTGACATCGGGCTTGTGGGAGACATCGTAGGAACTTCTTCAGACCGCGATACCGACGAGGAAGGCAACGATCGATTCTCCGTTCGCGAGCTGGAGCTCATTCTCGGGCATGACATTGATCCTTACTCGCGTTTTGATGCCACTATTACGTTCTCCGATCAGGAGGATCCTGAAATTGAGGAGGCCTACGTAAGCTACTGGGGACTACTCGAAGATACAAAGTTCCGTCTCGGCCGAGTGCGTCCACGTATCGATATTACCTCCGCCATGCACCGCGACGCACTTGAAACGGTGGACGAACCTTTGGTGATCCAAAATTACCTGGGCATCGAGGGCTTGTTTAAGACCGGCCTCGAGGTTTCAAACTATCTGCCCTTGCCGTGGGAAACTGTTACGCACGAGACAATCTTCGGTATGATGGAAGGCGGGACCGGCGAAGATGGCACCATGTTCGGTACCTCATTGCGTCGTCAAACCTATTTCGGAAGACTCAAAAACTTCTGGGAAATTTCGGATCATTCCAGCGCTCAGCTCGGGACGACCTACATGCTCGGATCGAGCAATGATGAAGCTATTGCCGACGTGCACGCAGTGATAACAGACTTCGTGTATACCCATAAGTTTAACAGTGAGCAGAAGCTGACCCTCAAATCCGAGGCGATTTTCCAAAATCGCTCCCAAGGAGTCGAACAGAGCGAAGAGAGTGATAGCAACGGCTTCCGGCATAGCCCGTGGGGTATGTATTCCCTGGCTGAATATCGTTTCGCTCCACGCTGGGCCTTCGGCGGACGCTGGGACTATGTCCAACCGATCGACCTGGGCGACGATGGATCGCGCGCCTCGACGGTCGGATGGAACACTTTTCTCACATTCTACCAGAGCGAGTTTGCTCGTTGGCGATTCCAGTATGAACACGTCAATAATGCGGAAGAATCCAGCAACAATATTTTCTTCTTGCAGGGCACCTTCGCAATCGGCACTCACAAACACGCATTACAATAGGGTTATATGAAAAAACTTATCTTGCTCTTAAGTGTGCAAATTACTTTATCGCAATCCTGCGCGGCTTTCGCGGAGGAACTGCGGATTGTCACGAGCCTGCCTTCGTTCGCTTCGATTGCCAAAAGCATTGGGGGAGATCAGGTAAGCGTAACTTCCGTCGCACCAGCGCAATTCAACCCGCACTTCATCGAAGCGCGTCCTAGCGATGTACTTCGACTGAAAAGAGCGGATCTCTTTATACATGGGGGGCTCGATCTTGAAGCTTGGCGCGGTCCCTTAGTTGATGCGGCAGCGCGTGCCGAAATTCGACAGGGCGGACCCCGTGAGCTCGATTTATCGCGCGGGATTCCTCTGCTCAACGTTCCTCAGCAAGCCGTCAGCCGGTCACAGGGTGACATCCACTTGTTCGGCAATCCGCATTACTGGATGAGCCCCGACAACGGAGCACGCATTGCGCGCAGCATCGCGGCAAAGCTCAGTGAGCTCGATCCTGCTAATTCCGCCCTGTACTCTCAGCATTTAGCTCAGTTTCTAAGCGATTTGAATGCGAAGTCAGAGATTTGGAAGCGAGACAGTGCACCATTGCGCGGCAAGGAGGTGCTTGGATACCACGATGAGTGGGTGTATCTAATGACGTTCCTTGGTCTAAAAATGGAGCGCTTTGTTGAACCGAAGCCTGGCATCCCACCAAGTCCTCGCCAACTGTCGGAACTCGAAGCATATATCAAAAGCAATCGGATACCCGCGCTCATTCAGCCCACCTACTTTTCAAAAGATGCCGCTGAAAGCCTCAACCGCTCGACCGGCATACAAGTGCTCCTGCTGTGTCAGAACGTCGGGGAATTACCAGAGTGCGGAGATTATCTATCCATGCTCAATTATGATGTGGAGCAAATAGTAGCGACACTCAAAGGTAGCGCCAGTTCCAAGGAGAATTGATGTCAGACTTCTATCAAATTATGCTCGGCCCATTTGTCGCGTGCATACTTCTGACTGGAATTCACGCATACCTGGGGCTGCATGTAATTGAACGCGGGGTCATCTTTGTCGATTTGGCATTGGCTCAGATGGCCGCCTTAGGCGCCACCTTGGGGTACCTCTTCGGCGCGCATTTACACTCCACCGGGAGTTTCATTATCTCATCGAGTCTCGCTCTGTGCGGCGCTGCGCTTTTTTCACTCACGCGACTACGAAAACAAATCGTTCCGCAGGAAGCGCTGATTGGAATCGTCTACGCGGTCTCTGCGGCGGCAGCAATCATTGTCTTGAGTCGCGCGCCGGAAGGCGGCGAAGAACTAAAGACGCTACTCGTGGGGCATCTCCTTTTCATTGACTGGAATGAAATCCTCCGCATGGCAGTGCTGTATACGATCATCGGAGCCATTCACTGGCTTTGCCGCAAACCACTACTCCAGATCTCTCTCTATCCTGACGAAGCCTTCGCGCAGGGGCGCAACGTGCGTTTTTGGGACTTTGTATTCTATGGCACCTTTGCTTTTGTGGTAACGAGTTCAGTCGAAGTGGCCGGAGTGCTCTTGGTTTTCTCGTTCTTGGTAGTTCCCGCAGTCTGCGGCGCTTTTCTCTGTGACGGTATTCGCGCGAGACTACTGGCAGGATGGAGCGTCAGCCTGTTGGCAAGCTTTCTTGGGATTGCGGCATCGTATTACTTTGACTTTCCGACCGGAGCCACCGTGGTTTGCGTTTTTGGTGTCGCTTTACTCATGTGCGGAATGGTGCGCGCTGTCTTCGGCAAGGCCAGCGCTATAGGGGCTTAAGACGTTAATAGACCCGCTTCCGCGCGCCCATATCCATATCAATGGGCCGACGCTGCTCGTCAAAAGTCAGTCGCACCGTTCTGAAATCTGCTGGAACTTCGAGCGCGATAATGCCCTGCGGGCGCGCTTGTGGGAAAAGAGTCCTCGATTCGGTCATTAGACTTTGTGGATGCTGTTCATCGCCCGGCTCTGCCGCGCAGCACGCGATCCAAAACACCCTACCGCCTTCCGCCAGCAGGCTTCGGTAACGAGACATTTTCTGCACATCACTCACATCAATTTCTGATCGCTCATCAAATATTACTCCACTGCGCGGATCTTGCCCTCCCAGAGAGGCTCGCAATTTCGAGCCATGCATCACCGGCACCAGAGTTTGCACGGGCCTCTGGGCGACGCCATCAACAAACTGCCCAGCTTCAACGGCCGCTTGTTCCAATTCGGCTTCGTTCGATATCTCATAGACCAAGACCGCGCCGGAACTATTTGCGTGGAGCTGCGAAACCAATGCTGCCGCGTTATAAAGACCTCCGTTCACGTCACCTCGTGAAACGAGCAACAAGGAAATATCTCCTTTGAGCGTAGTTACCTGATCACGAGCTGAAACGATTTTGCACAGACTGGTCGGAGAGTATCGAAGGGGATGCTCGATATGTAAGGCAGCACAACGCGCAAGCGCGGGAACATACTCCAGCAGCTCCGGCTTGCTCTGCTTCTCCAAGAATTCGGAGAGTCCGGATATAAACGCCTCTCGACGCTGCGGCGCTCGCAAGGCATTCTCGATGCCGCGCTTAATGGCAAAGTCCCGATTCCTCTCTACCTCACCAACACTCGGCCACAGCACGCTCCAAACCTCCGCTTGCCCAGATGCGGCCAGCGCCTGAGCTCGCATCGAGACACTTAGATACTCGACCGGCTCAGAGAGTGAAGGAGAAATCGATACCACCGCAAAGCGCTGCGCCACTTTCTTGGCAGCGCCTTCATCACCTGTGAACGCTAAACAAACCTCACCAGCGTCTTTGAGGCTCCAGATCTCTGAGGCCGCGAACTTCTCCGCAATGGGAGCGCCCGCGCTTGCATCAATTCCACACAGGCCCCATAGCGCCCGGGTCCGAATTGTAAAGGGGACCGCCGCATCCTCGCTAATTCGCGCCAAGGCCTCGCTGCTTTCGCGCGAAGCTGCGAGTGCAATAAGTTCGATGGCCTTCAATTGAGCCGGGGTGGCCTGCGCTGATCCACTGCGCGAGATCCGCTCCAGGGCCGGAACGAAAATATTTGGATCACTGCGTTCTACCCCTGTTAGGAAGGGCGAGAAATTAAATTGCCCTGAGGAGACTTGCTCACTCAATGCATTTAAAAGGCTTGCCGCGCGCTCCGGCGCAGCAGCACATACTCCGCGGAAGATCGTAGCCCGCCAGTCCGTCGAAACGCCAGGATTCAGCACGCAGACCTCGGCTCGCTCTAAACTGCCCGGCACCCCATGTCGTACTTGGCGCGCCAATAGTAATTCTGCAGGCATCGAAAAACGTTCCGTTTTAATCGTCGGCAAGACTGCCAACTCCTCCTGAGCAATGGCAACCGATTGATCAGATCCGCTTGCGCGAGCGCGTTCCGAACGCAGGATGTAGGCATTCATCAAACCGTTAGCGATCGTTGCGCGCACTTCGGCGTGTAAGGTCGCTCTCTCGATTTGAGCCTTCCAAAACGCTATGCGTTCATTCGAGAGATTGAAGTTAGACTGTTCAAGATCAGCGAAGAGGGCTTTATCTGCGGCCATCATACGGATCTGTAGTGGCTGTTTCTCCGCGGCCGCCAATTCCATTAGAAAGTTAACCTGGCTGCCCCGTCCACAGCGGCCCAGTGTTTCAATAGCAGTTGCGGCAATCTGTACCTTTTGACTCGCTGCCAGCTGCCGCAAGAATTCCAGGGCTTCCGAGCCTCCCGTATGTTCAAGGGCTTTACAGAGACGCGTGCTATCGAAGTCTGGAGGCAAGTCCCCGATGTTTTTCTTGAGGACACGCAACAAAAGATCTGCATGGTCAGCGACTCGAAACCCTCCAGCCAACTCAGAGGCAATCGCTACTGCCACGACCGGGGGACAAGGCTGCCCTTCGTTCTCACAAACTCCATGTAGGAAGTGAACCTGGGCATCAGAAAGGTCCGGCCGACCCGCCAGCGTAATCGCCGCTTGATATCGAACCTGCTCGGGGAAACCGGCAGCCGAGGCCATTCGTAATAGGCCGTCCCGCGCATCACTCGTTGCTAGCATGCTAAGACTGCTAAGTGTCAACTTCGCCAATCCAATCGCGTTAGCCTTCTGCTCGTCGGTTTTTGCGGAGCTGTAAAAGCGCCCGGCAATTTGGAGCAAGTCCCCTGCGAGGCGCAATGCTCGCGGATCTCCAGCCTCGCAAAGAGCCGCAAATATTAATTGACGATTCAGCAGCGGAACTTCAGGTCGCAGTCCGCACTCCAGAACTTCCTTGACCGCAGTGTGGTCTCCCGAGGCAAGCAGTGATTGAGCTGCGCCGGTGACCGCCGATCGCGAAGCATTCGGCGCCGCAAGAACCGCAAGCAATTCCGATTTTGCGCTGAGGCCGAGCGCGAAGGCGCAGTGTTTGGCATCACTAACCTCATTCCAGTTCGCGTCGGCGCGAATGGCGGCTCGCTTCTCTGCGATCCATTCCGCATCGGGATAGGCAGAGGCGCTCCCAAAGTTCTTTTGCCACGGAGAAAGGAGCGGCTGCTCGCGCGCTACAGTATTCACCTCGCGCAAGACCTCCGGGGAGCTGTCGACAGCAGGCTGCGCTTGCGCGCGTGGTTCGGCGACCAGGGCAACAGAGGCAGCTAAAGCGGCAAACGTTGACGTTCGCATGAAGTGAGTTACGGCTTAAAACAAAGACTCCCGTTCTCCCAAGTTATTGAAGAATCAGATGGAGATGTGCGATGACGAAGAAACCTCAAGAACTTCGAGGACTTGGAAAGGAGCGTGGCGTACTCCTTATCTTATACCTTCCTCTGCGGAAGGAATCAAAGGTGAGCATCCGCGAATACGGCGCCGGCGGCACGACGCTAGCTGAAGTCCCGCTTCGATTCTCTAGTGAGGTTTGGCAACGATGTCAGCGTTGATGGTACCGAGAATTTTTTCAATCATATATGGGTAGAAAGGATTCGATCGCAAGCGCAACTGATCGGCAGCTGAGATCATCAGCACTCCGCGTTCGCCTCGCAACTGCAGGGAACCCAGATTGAGCCTGCGCTTGCCGTCTTGCAATGCAGCGTAGCCGTTCACTGGATCATCCGGTGGAAACGGAATCGCCACATGCGA
>JAFLCA010000093.1 GCA_017302875.1 Deltaproteobacteria bacterium | reverse complement strand
GCGGTCGCGGAGTGGAAGTTGCTGTCGCGGTTGCCGTTGCGGTCGGCGTGAATGTCGGCGTACGGGACGGAGTTGCCGTCGCAGTAGCAGTCGGCGTTACCGTTGCGGTGCGCGTCGGAGTCGCGGTAGCAGTTTTTGTTGCGGTTGCAGTCGCCGTGGCGGTACGAGTGGCTGTTGCAGTTGCCGTCGCTGTTGGAGACTTCGTGGGGGTAAAGGTCGCCGTAGAAGTCGGCGTAACTGTCGCGGTTCTGGTTGCGGTCGCAGTCGGAGAATTGGTGGCAGTCACCGTTGCAGTTGCGGTCTTTGTCGCCGTCGCAGTTGCGGTTGCAGTCGGAGTCACCGTCGCTGTCGGAGAGCTTGTTGCCGTAGGTGGAGGCGTAGGAGTACGCGTGGCGGTCGCTGTCGCAGTGGCCGTTGGGGTAACTGTAGCAGTTGGGGAATTTGTTGCCGTCGCCGTTCTCGTCGCAGTGGCCGTGGCCGTGGCGGTTTTCGTAGGAGTCCTCGTTGCGGTGGCAGTTGGAGTCACCGTTGCCGTCGCAGTCGCGGTGCGCGTGGGCGTCGCGGTACTGGTCGGAGTTGCAGTTGCGGTCGGAGTCGGCGTCGGCCCAAACTCGTAGCTCGAGAAGAAGTCCAGGTTAAGTTCGTTTTGAGTCGCGATATGCGTGTATTCTCGGGGTGAAATATTCGATCCCTGATACTCAGCCGTGAGCGTGAAGAGCTCATCCTCAGGTACCGTCATGCTATACAGTCCCTGCAAGTTGGTGGTCGTCTGGCGAGTCTGCCCGGAGTAAGTCAGCGTTAGAACGGTATCGGGTAAGGCGTACCCCCAAGCGTCGGTCACACGTCCAGCGAGAATGAAGCTGGGGCTTTCGATTTCTTTAAAGTCCGTCTCTTCGGCATCGCAGCGCACGTCCGGGAACGAGACGGCAGCGGGGTCGAACAACTTATCGTTATACTCAGCTGTAATCCAGTTATCACTAAGCGCTTCCACCTCGATAGAGTAGTACCCGTCACTGTCAGTGAGTGTAGCGAAGACATGATTATTGAAGATTGAGGCCCCTGCCAGCGGCTCACCAAGAGAATCAACTACCCTGCCGCTGATTAGGTAGGAATTCTGAACCGGGCAAAGCGAGGAGCGCGGCGGAGCTTGTAAATCAGGCAAGGGAAGTACAGCCTGGAAATTTACGTTTCGGAAGTCCCGCATCAGCTCAACAAACGACACACTACTTGGATCGAATGTTTTGCTGGCCGAGGCAGTGCGCAAAGTATAGCTTTGCCCCTCATCTACGGTCAGTGCGTACTGCCCATTTGCATTGGTGGTGCCGACATTCTGATTGTTCAAATAAATCGTTGCGCCGCTCAACGGGAAACCGTTGGAGTCATATACTCGACCGCTGAGTCCATATTGAGAGACTGCGGACAAACCGCAACTCGCAGTTACTTCCATCTGCACGCTGCTCGAGGTCGGGCAAACTTGGAAAGGAGTCGTACTGACATGAGAGAAGCTACAGCTCGACATGCTCGGCATCACCGACAGCAAGCCCTGGTTATTTTCGCAGGCCGTGCGCTGCTCGGCTGCAAAGAAAACTTTTCCGTTCGTGTCGGTGAGCTGGGTCTGAATTTCCGCATTGCCATAAAGCCACGGCGCCTTTACCGTGACGCCGGGCAAAGCATCGCCGTTCTTCTTCACCACAAGTTCCACCGGAGCCGTTTTCGTGCCGTTATAGAATGCGCGCACGACATACGAGTTGCTCGGACCATTTGGGATAAGATCGAACTCGGCGGGGTAAAACTGGTAATTACCCTTGGCAACCAGATGAATCGGACTGCTCGCCGATACCCCGGCATCAACGTTGGTGAGCGTTAGAACTCCCGCTCCATTGGTCATGCGCGAAGAAACCGGCTTGTTAGCCAGGCCGAAGTTACCCACGAACTCAACGTTGCCGACATTTGCACCATTCTGATTGAGAACTCGGATCTGATACGTAACGGTGCTGCCGTATGGCTGCGTCGCAATGCTGTTACAGCTCGCAGTGGCGTATCCGGTTACATACGAGCCAAGAGGACAAACTTGAAAAGGTGGCAAGGAACTGGAAGCGAAGGTACAAGTCTGATTTTTGGGAGCGACTGGAACGACGGCGCTAAAATTATCCGTCAGGTCAGCATTGACGTTATCGCATTTCGTTGCCGTGACGCGGCGTACAGGAAAAAAGACGTTACCGTCCAAGTCCGTTACATGCGCTGAGGCCGAGACGCTGCTGGGGCTGCCGACCGGGAAATTGGGAAGAACTGCGCCGTACTGATTGGCCACCGTCCACTTGATTACTGAAGTCGCGCTGCCCTCTTTCACTTCAACGAGACACTTTCTGCCAGGACAGGTCGAAGCATTGACCACCATCTCAGCCGGTTCGAAGCTATACAGCTTACTTGGCGAAGGATGATAGAACGTAATTGTCGGGGACGGAGCAGCAAGGTTCTCGATGATTAGTTGAACTCTTCCGGACGCGCCGCTGAACAATCCGGGCTGGGAGCTGACTCGGTTGTTACCGGTTACGACAACACCCTCAACAGGGGCGCCACTTTTGGAGAATTGAATTTCGTAGGTCTCAGCAAACGCCGAGGCGTTGCACGCCAAGAAAGCAGCCAAAAACAAAGCGAAACCGCAAAGGCGCGCGCCTACGACTGCAAAAAGAGAAGTTAATATTTTCTTACGCGGGCTTTGCACGCAGCGGGCTTCCCTTGAAAGTTCTGGCTCAGGTAGCACAAGACTTTCGAGCAATTTGCTCAGGAAGCTAACCTTTTGGAGCAATTTTATTTTAAGTTCCGCAAGTTACGAAGACTTCGTAGAAGCCCCTACAGCAGGAACCTATAGGTTAGCGCGCATCCAAGGTGCGCTGCACAATTTCGAACACACCCTTAGACAAGTTTTGAACAGAAACCACTCGCTCGAGCTCGACTCGCGCTGCCTGCTTACGCTGCGGGTCTAGCCGCCCATACCAATGGAAGCTTTTAGAAATCTGTGCGGCCACATTCGGATTATATTTGTCGATGCTAATAATACGATCCGCAATCACTCGATAGCCCTCCCCCGAGATACGATGGAATTGCGGAAGGTTTTGCACGAACGATCGATACAGCGCACCCAACTTATTAGGATTATGCAGATCTACCGCGGGATCTTTCTCCAACTTCAACAAGACAGGCAAAACATCGATGTGCGGCACACCCAGCTGCGCTGAGATCCAAAGATCAAGAATCGCTGGCCGACTCTTCCAGCTATCATAGAACGCCTGAATTGCCTGTTCCTTTGCGGACGACTCTACGTGCATAAGTGACTGAAACGCGGCGAAGCGATCCGTCATGTTCGAAGCTTGCTGGAACTGCTTCAACCCAAGATCGAGAGCCTCGCTGGATTCAGTCGCGAGCAAATACGCTAAACAGATATTCTTTAAGGCACGTTTGCCCATCGACAGCGCATCCCGCCGATACTCGGATCCGAGGTCGGAGGAGAGTTGCTGGTACCAAGATAAGAAGAGCGATTGGTTGTGAAGCGCGATCTCCCGGACAAAGTTGCGGCGCGCCGTCATAGCTGCATCGAAGTCTGGAACTTCCATGGAGTCGCACAGACTTTGCAAGCTTGGCATGGCAAGCGCTTGAGCACGGAAGGCGGGATCCGCAGAAGTATCCTGCAGAAGTTTGCCAAGCGCCTCAGCGATCCCTTGATCGAGTTTAAGATTCTTGCCTCGCTGGATATCAGCCACAGAACGTCGCAGGAAGGACATTGCCAATCGCTGACCGGCCTCATAGCGACTAAAGGCGTCACTGTCGTGGGCTAAGAGGAAGCATAAATCTTCTTGTGTGTATTCGAACTCCAGCGAAATGGGAGCTGAGAAGTCCCTCAGCAGCGAGGGAACCGGCCGCGCACTCAATCCTTCAAAGTGGAAACTCTCACGTACGCCTTTCAACTCCAGCACGTACGTATTCTCGCTTCCCTGCACTTCCCCACGCTCGGTGCGGCCGAGCAAGGCAATCGCCACGGGAATTAGAAATGGCTTCTTCTCTGGCTGCCCAGGCGTCGGAGCGCAGGATTGCACAAAGGTCAGCTCGTAGCGCTGATTGGCAGCATCATAAAATTCACTAACGCGCACCTTGGGAGTTCCGGCCTGAGAGTACCAACGCTTGAACTGAGTCAGATCCCGTTTGCCGACCTCTGACATCACCGCCAAAAAATCCTCTGTGGTGACGGCCTGTCCGTCAAAACGTCGCAAATACTCTTGCACCGCTCGAACAAAAGTTTCAGGACCTAATAACGTGCGCAGCATCCCGATAACCTCTGCGCCCTTCTGATACACCGTAGTTGTATAGAAATTATCAATTTCTATGTAGCTTTCGGGACGAATCGGATGAGCGTTTGGACCTGCATCTTCCAGAAATTGACGCTCGCGCATAGCGCGCGCATTGCGGATTTTCTCCACCGCGCGTGAATTCATATCAGAGCTGAACTCTTGGTCACGCAGCACCGTGAGCCCTTCTTTTAACGTCAACTGGAACCAGTCCCGCAAGGTTACGCGATTGCCGGTCCAGTTGTGAAAATATTCATGCGCAATAACCCGCTCCACGTTGAAGTAGTCCTCATCAGTGGCGCTCTCCGGATCAGCGAGCACATACAGCGTATTGAAAATATTCAGCCCCTTATTCTCCATCGCACCGAAATTGAAATCGTTCACGGCTACGATATTGAAGGTATCGAGATCGTACTCTAGGCCAAAGACTTCCTCATCCCAGCGCATAGATTTGATCAAGGAATCCATGGCATGCCGGCAACGCGACTGATTGCCGTGTTCACTATAGATAGCAAGTTTTACCTTGCGCCCGCTTGCCGTCGTATAGAGCTCTTCGATTTTCCCAAGGTCGCCCGCAACAAGTGCAAACAAGTAGCAAGGCTTCGCAAATGGATCTCTGAAGACGGCCTCGTGACGCCCTTCACCAAGGTCACGCGCGGATAGCAAATCTCCGTTCGCCAAAAGCACGGGGAACCTCTTTTTGTCAGCTCGTATGACGGTCTCATAGCGACTCATCACATCGGGACGATCAGGGAAGAACGTGATGCGGCGAAAACCCTCCGCCTCCATCTGCGTACACATGGTCGCGCTACTTATATAGAGCCCGAGCCCTGACTTATTTTCATGCGGCTTAACGGCGGTCACGATGGTCAGCTCAAAACTCTCGGGCAGATTATCCAGGCTGAGGCTCTCATCATCCCGAAGATACTGATTCTCATCCAAGCTCTGCCCGTTAAGCTTCACTGCGCGAAGCTCCAGCTTCTCGCCATCAAGCTTCCATGCGCTGCCAGCCGCGCAGTGCGGGGCTCTTTGAACGGAAAGCCGGGAGGTAACAATGGTTTCGTCAGTAAAAATATCGAACGTCAGATGCACATCGCTGACGCGATAGGCAGGTGGGCTATAGTCTTGAAGAAGAACTGCTTTAGGTTTTTGCACCTGCTTATTTTACGGAGCTGTTGCCGTGGTCGCAAGCGTTCAGGACGATTACTTAGACCCCGAGCTCTTTCTGAAGAAAGTCGACTGCCTCATCGAGCGAGCCGACGGTATGCGTAGCTAGGGCGCGCGCTGCTCGGCTTGGCTCAGCGACCGTTCGGTCGAAGACATACAACACCTTAGCTCCCGCACGAGCCTGTCCCTCAACACCCGGGGGAGAATCCTCGAGGGCCCAACACAGCTTGGGCGGGACCTCCAGTCTGCGGGAAGCCTCAAGCCCAATATCCGGGGCGGGCTTGGGAGCTTTCACGCCGTCAGAATCACTACCCACCACAATTTCGACGCGATGCCCCACTCCGGCGTGTCCAAGAAGCTCACGTGCGCGCCGTTCCTGACGTGAAGTGGCGACTGCCCTACGCAAGCGTCCGCGATCGCTCAAATCCAGCAAGCGCTCGGCTCCGGGCATTAGTTCAACGCCGTCGCGCTCAATTTGCTGATGACGGATCTCCACCAGCCGGTCAAGCATGAAGTCACCGACAGACGGGGCGGATCCGAGATCGACCCCCTCGCGTAAAGGCAGATGGGCAAAGCGTTCATTGAACCCGCGCGCAGTTTCATCACGTGATGCGCCAAGCGCAAAGGAAAAGTCGGCCCACGTCGTTTCGAGACCGAACAACTCGAGTGTTAGTTGCTGACACACCGGACGCTGCGGCCCCTCGGTTCTAAGCAGAAGACCATCGAGATCAAGCCACAGCCCACACTCATGGGGTGTCGTAGAATCTGTGTTTTGGGAAACCGCCATGCCGATACTAAAACTTCTTAGCAGGTGCGTCTTTTCGAACCGACAGCCATGCTAACCCGCCCGTCAGAGCTAGTACATAGGACTTGGCTCTTAGTACCACCGCCACTCCGAGCGCCTGCGCCGGAGTCGCTCCAAGTCCATGTAAAAAGAAGTAAAATGCGCCTTCCTGTATGCCGAGCCCATTCGGTGTGGCGGGGATCGATCCGACCAGCAAAATAATCGGAAGTACTACAAATAGATCTCCAATCGGCGGATGCTCCCAGCCTACGGCCTGGGCAGCAATCACCGTATTGATCACGGTAAGCGAGTGATACAGCAGAGACAGCAGCAATGCCTTACAAAGTAGCGCCTTATTGCCGCGCACCATCTGAAAACCGTCCTGTACTTTGCGAATATTTTTCAGTACTGGCTCGAGGCGCTTATAGCGCTCGAGCATCTGCATCGGGCGCGGCGAAAGAGCAAGAACGGTGATAGTGATAAGTCCAAGCGCAACAACTACAACTGCGAACTTAATTTGTACCGTCGCCAAGCTCACAAACCACATGCAGGTAAACGCGAGTGCCACCATTGCAACGATTCCGGTATAGCGCTCAAGAATCGTCGCTGCCAAGGCTTCATGCTGCCCAACTTTCTTTCCGACGTACCAGCTGCGCACGATGTCGCCACCCAGGTAGGAAGGCATCAAGAGATTCACGAAATATCCGACAAGGTACAGCAGGAAAAGCCGCAGCGTTGAAACCTGTGAGCCCAGATACTCGAGGAAGAGCTTCCACTTCAAAGCGCTCACATAAATCAGGGCCACTGAAAGCAGCGCCAAGCCAAAGATCGATTCTAGGGTAAGTTGCGCGAGGGCCGCCCAGAGCTCCTTCACATTGACCATGTAAATCAGTCCGCTTAGCAGCAGCAAGGCTAGGACGTTCTTTAAGATCGTCTTCATTCCAAAAGCTCCAGCTCGGCAATCGACCAATCAAATATTTTCTGCTCTCCATTCTGAGTGAGAATCACCTTCTTCACCGGAAGAGCGTCAAACGTAAACAGTATGGCAGGCTCACGCTCGCGGAAGAAACGCACACTGTCCCAGTCTTTTGGGTCGAGCAGCACTTTCTTTTTGCCATCCGCAAGCAACAGTTCGATTCCAAGTGACTGCGGCTCGTCCTGCGGCCATGTGCCGAGTTCGTAACGTACGCCTCGCAGCTGCCGAGGTTTATCCAACTCGACCGTAAACTGCATCCCGGGTGCCTGCGGGCGAGCCGATCCCCAGCGGGTTTGCAACACTCCGTCGACGGCAAGAGCGGCATTTTGGGGCGCGTCGCTAGCGTAGGCGGTGACCACATTGAGAGGAACCCTACTCAACTCACTCTGCTTTGGCGCAATGTCGTAAAATACAACATAGCCGGAAAGCGATTCTTCTCGGTAATTGTATCCCTCAACCAACAGCGCTCGACGAATGATCTCAGCTTGCGACGGCACGAGAACCAACGGCAACGTATGCAACCCGCGTCTTCGAGCCTCAGCCTCGTAACCGGCGATTCTCACGGTACTGGGCGGCTGATAAATTGCGAAGCGAATCTTCTCCTGGCTTTCAAATGCGAGGCGATATCCAATCCAATAATTTGTACGCACCACTTCGTAGCCGTGCGTTTGAAGCCATGCGATGAGCTGGCTTTGATCTTTGGAAACGCGCTCGCCCCGTGCGACGAAAGGCTCTCCCGGAAGTGCCCTTCCGCCGAGGTACCAGGAGCAACAATTCACGGCAATAATTGCAGCCAACATCGCGTACGAGACACCTCGCACATATCCGTACAGGATACTGAGTCCCGAAGCGCTCAAAATAAAAATGCCGACATAGGACGGCAACAGATAACGGGGAGACTCCACGAGGGAGCCGTAGGAACTGGCGGCGAACACAACAAACGTAAGTGCCAGAAAGAGGAAGAAAAACTCTACAGGTTGCCGTCGATCCACCCGCAGGAGTGGTAATGCGAGCACCTGTTTCCAGCGTTTGGCCAGCACGATCAAAAAGAGAGCCCCGTACAGAGCAAGCACCAGCATCCCGGCCCCCGCAAAGACCTCTTCGCTATGCCACTGCCTGCGCGCTCCCAGCAACATCGGAAGCGCCGTTTCGCCAAGTCCGAGCACATGATCTTTCATCTGGGAAAGAGTCGCGCTCTTGGCGATCTCGAAGGACACAAAATCATGCTGGAGATTGTAGACCCAATACGGAAAGCCACCGACGAAAAACGCTGCAATCCCGGCTAGCGTATGGACGGCTACGCTTTTAATCCGAACTTGCATTGACGGGGCGGCCCGCCTGATAAGGAGCGCTCCCATATAGAAAGCGATCGGTAGCGCAAAGTAGACAATCTGATTGTTGACCCACCATCCAAGCCCGAGCAACGCGCCAATCCAGGCCGTTTGCGAGGGACGCGGAGCGGCGGCATGAATCCAACGCAGAGTCAGAATAATGGCCAAGGTTCCGATGCAAACTACTTCTACGAAGCCGCCGCGCGCCATGCTGCTCCAAATGACAAGCAATTGCGGCGGCAATGCAGTCAGCAAGGCAGCGATGCGGGCAACCCCCCGATTTCCCAGCTCGAGTCCGACCTGGTAAATCAGAAGGATCAACACTAAAGAGAAGAAGAGCGGCACCGCCTTAAGCGCTGCGCTGGAGATGCCAAAAAAGAAGAAGACGATGCTGGTGAGAATGGGCTCAAGACTGCCCATGTAGTTCTGCCCGTAGTAGAAGGTCGGAAGCTCCTTGAACTCGGAGATATGCTTGGCCATCAAGCCGACAATTGCTTCATCAGCATCGATTACGAAATTATTGGCAATCAGGAAGTCTAAGCGCAGTACGAGCGCAATCAGCAGCACCGAGATAAGAAAGGGAGCATCAGCGCGCAACGAGTAGTGTGGGACTGCGATTGCTTGCAGCGCTCCGTCAGATTTTTGCGCGGCAGCCATAGGCCCCTACCCTCGTGCGCGCGCCAGGCGCTCGTATGCTTTTAGAGTCTGCTCGCCCATAGCGTTCCAGGTAAACTTTCTTGCTTGCACTTTCCCGCGTTCGCGCAAGGATTGCGCAAGTCCAGTCTCGTGCAGGACGCGATAGAGCTGCTGGGCACATTGCTGAGTATCGGAGGGATCCACCATCAAAACTGCGTCCCCCAGCACCTCCGGCATACAGGAACGATTTGAGCTTACCACAGGCGTTCCAGCAGCCATTGCCTCAAGAGGCGGTAAACCGAAGCCTTCATATAAGCTAGGAAAGAAGAATACCGAACTCAATGCGTACATCTGCAAAAGATCTTTGTCGTCCACAAATCCCGGCATGATGACATCGCGGGTCAACCCACGAGCCTTTACGAGCGCATCGAGCTTTGGAAACTGTGCGTCGCTTTGAATGTTCCCCGCCATAACGAGAACTGGTTCAGGCTTAGCGGTTTCTCGACTGATCTGAAGCAAGCGCTCAAACGAATCAATCAAGCCAGTAAAATTTTTCCGCTGATCGATGCCGCCAACATACAAAACCACGGGACGCTCGCTCGGGATCCCGAAGCGAGCACAAAATCCGCCACGTGGTTCGGTGAGAGCCGCATCATAGAACTTAGAATCCACACCTAGATACGAAATGACCATGCGTTCACGCGGAATACCCAGCACGCGGGTCAGGTCATTCGCCGTGTTCTCACTAATCGCAATAATCAGTGATGCATTCTTAATAGCGCGAATATCCAGAAAACGCGCGAAGGCAAATCGCCACGTCGGTTTATCCGCCTTGTACATATCCTTAAGCACCAAGGGGATGAGATCGTGCACGGTCAGTATATATTTTTTGGGACTCCAGGCCGGAGCGTCCATGTGGGCCGTAAAATGAACCACATCGAACTCTTTGAGCGGGCCGTTTGCCATGCGCAGCGGGTACAGCAGCTGCTGGCTAAGAGTCTTCCTGCCAGCAGGCATGGCCGCAATAATGGAAGAAGCCAATGAGGGCTGATGCAGAATAGCGTGATCAAAGGTTCCGACCGAAACTTCCTGAGAGCGAGGCGACTGGAAGTAGCGATTCAGTTCCTGGACATAGCGCCCAATGCCGCGCATCGAATGATTCTTGAATCCCCCGTCGAGGGCACTGGTATCGAGGCCGACACGAAACATTGAGTATTTCTCGGAAAAATCTGTGAAAAGGTTACGCCTTGGCCTGTAAAACGGCAACCGGCTGTCGTCGCGCCGTAGTTGCGAATAATTCTTCAACGCGGCTCGAGAAACGCTCAACCGAGAGCTCAGTCACCCGCTTATGCCCGGCATCGATGAGACGCTTGCGCATCTCTGCGTTGCTATAGAGCTCGTACGTAAGCTCGGCAATCTCAGGATGGCGCTTCTCGTGCACCAAGATTCCGGCAGCCCCGATAGTTTCAGGCAGCGCCGACGAAGCAAACGAGAGCACGGGCAGCCCAAAGTGCATAGCTTCAACGACAGGCAGGCAAAATCCTTCGTGCTCACTCATGCACATGTATACATGTGCCGTCTGATAGAGCGCCTTCAATTCCCCATCATCACGTTGCCCGATGAAACGCACGTGCTCATCGATGCCAAGCTGCTGAGCCAATCGCTTAAGCCCGAAGGAATACACTTCAGTATCGATATCAATTCCAACAAGCCACAGCTTGCTGTTGGAATGCACGTACTTCTGTAAGAAATAAAAAGATTTGATGATGTCCTCGACGCACTTATTGGGGGCCATGCGCCCGACGTGCAATACATGCAGAGCCGGATCGTCCTTAAGTTGAGAATAGAATCCAGGATTGGTAGGCACATCCCACTTGTGAGTGTCGATCGGTAAAGGCAACACGCGGGCATCGAACCCCAAAGACTTAAGCTCACCTGCATTGAAAGCCGAGTCAGCGATCAGGCGATCGGAGATCCTGCAAAGCTCCGGTAATTCCGACAGTCCCCGTTCGATATCCGCTACAATGCGCGGGTTTACCGAGCGGAACCAATGCGCCGGAGTCAGGTTATGGTAGACCAAGCTGCGCGTTGCTGACTTCAAGCTGCGATATAGATCGTTTAATGGTGAGCCCAATGAGTAATGCAGCAGCACTTCCCCGTCAAAGGTGATCGGGAAATCGCGAAAATCGCGGGCCATGCCCTTATATTTGGGATGGGTGTTAATCGAAAAAATCTCACTTTCAAAGCCGAGCTTGGTCAAACAACGCTGCAGCGCCAGCACCTCGCCGGAAATGGCATCGCCGTAGCTGAGAGTGTGAACAAGTTGATGAAGTTTCATGTGCTGATTTTTTTCTACAAGAGCTCTGCAAAACTATCACGGTAGCGGTTGTACAAGAAATTCCCGATCAAGAGACTCAGAAGCGCCCACGCGGCGACGTACGCAACATCCCACAACGGGGGGATGACCCCATCCATAATGAGACTATGGTACATCATGATAAGGGAAGCGAAGGGGTTAAGTTCAAGCGTGAATCGGAAGCGCTGCGGTACCGTGCTTGCCGAATAAACTACCGGGCATAGGAAAAAGAGGAAGGTCAAAAAATTTCCTAAAATATGCTGCACATCGCGAAACTGCACGTTGATTGAGCCGAGCGCCAAGCTCATCCCGAAGATAAATATCATCTGAATGACGATGCAAAGCGGCAGCATCAAAAGGGTTGCGTGAAACGGCAAGCCGGCCGCAAAAATAAAGATAAACAGCAGCGGCAGTGAAAGCAGAAAATTGATCATGCAGGTGAGAACTGAGACCAGCGGCAGGATATGTGCAGGGAACATCGATTTCGTGATGAGATGTCCGCTCGCTACAATTGAAGAGGTTCCTTCCAGTAAGCCGCTTGAAAACCAAATCCACGGTAACAATCCGCAGAACATGAATATGGTATAATTCTCAACTCCGCTAAATCGGATGTAGTAGCGGAATACCAAGGTGTAAACCAACATTAAGCAGAGCGGATTAAGAAACGACCACAAGAACCCCAGCATCGAGCCGCGGTAGCGCATGGACAAATGGCGCGCCACAAGCGCCGAGATGAGCGCTCGAAACTTTACAATCTCCCGCAGATTCTCAAGCACGCAGTTCCCTCTTCGTAGCTACTTCCAAGGCTTGGCTATCGACCAACCAACGATGCGGCGGCACAAAAGCCCCCACTCCACCGTGACTCGACCGCACCGCAAAGGTGACGGCGGCCTTATGATAATCGTAGGGATAGCCATCCGATCGATGCACCGCAACATCAAGGGAGTATGTCCCCTCGAGCAAAGCAATGCGCGAAATCTCAAAGGTGAAGGTGCCACTGGCTTTCAAGCGCGGAAGCTGCAACCGCTCAATGTCGGTGTTGGTACCATACACGACCAATCCGTCTGAACGATTGATACCAATGCCGAATACGAAGTCAGAGATCGCTTCATTCACCTTGTAGTTGACTTCTATCGTGCAGCTATCCTCGGAATGGAAAAGATGATGAGGCGCCGCGGAGGCATCCAACATACGCACCGAGGTAATCTCAATCTCGCGACTTCCCCAGCGAGCCGTCTCCGCCGCTTGTTTCTCCGGCCCAGCTACTTCCTGTTGTTGGCGCTGATCGGCTTCTTCAAGTTCGATCTCTTCGCCCTTCTCGATAAATTGGCGATAGTGATCGATTACTCGGCGTGGATCTCCGCGATCCTTCACGATTCCTTCGTTCAGCCAGACTGCTTCATCGCACCAGCGCTCGACTGAGTCCAAATCATGGGTCACAAGGAGCAAGGTCTTCCCCTCTTTGCGGAGCTTTGCGATACGCTCCTTGCACTTACTTACGAAAGCCGCGTCGCCAACCGCCAACACTTCGTCGATAATCAGAACATCAGGATCGGTATGAACGGCGAGACTGAAGCCAAGGCGCATGAACATGCCGGAAGAATAGGTACGCACCGGATCGTCGATTACCTGCTCTAGTTCCGCGAACTTCACAATATCATCAAAGCGCTCGTCAATTTGCGCGCGCGTGAGTCCGTGCATTACCCCACCCAAGTACAAATTCTCGCGCCCCGTGAAGTCCGGATGAAAGCCAGCGCCTAGCTCAATGAGTGCCGCCACGCGGCCATTAAGGGTGATTCTTCCAGTATCTGGTTTGTAAATGCCGCTAATTAATTTGAGCAAGGTCGACTTTCCCGAACCATTGCGTCCAATGATGCCGACTGACGCGCCCTTGGGGATACGCACGGTCAAGTCCTGCACGGCCTTCGTAACGATAGCTTCTTGTTGTCGCTTTGGAAAAGCGAGGCGCAAGAGAGAAGACTTAAGAGTTGTATAACCACTCTTGAGTGTTTGCCGTCGAAAATGCTTCGAGAGCGACACAATCTCGACTGCATACTCCACCTGCGAGCGCTCACCACTAGCGGAGTTTTTCGAAATCGGCGCAATCGACGACGGGTTCACTTAGGCACTCTGCTGAATAATGTAAATTGAAGGCAAATTGCGCCAACGATTACAGTCGTCCATGCCGTAGCCAACCATCCATTCCGGCCCGTGATAAGAGAAGCCAATCCACTCGGGATTAAAAGTCTCCTCTTTGAGAATGCGCTTGACCAACACTGCCGAGCGCACTTCAAGCGCTCCGTGTTCCAGGAACATCTTTGTTAACATCTTAAGAGTTTTGCCGGAGTCACAGATATCATCGACGAGCAAAACAGTGCGGCCCCGCACGTGCACGCCCTCAAGACTTACGCGAGTCTCTTCGCGCTGCACATTGTTCTCGCTGCTCTCGTAAACCCAAGTTCGGATGGGAGCGATTTCGACGGATGCGTCAATCTGACGCACAACGTCAGCGAAGAAGAAAATGCCGCCTCTCAACACAGGGATCGCCACGAGATCAGTATGAGACTCGTCCCAGACCTTCTTCGCCCACTGGGTAATGCCTTCACCCATGCGCTTTACCGCCGCATCGATGTCCTCTCTCTTGTATTGCAGTTTGAAATTCGCCGGGATCATAGCAACAGCCGAAATAAGTACCCGTAAAAACTAAGCTTTAAGGCGCCAAGGGAGCGCCATCGTACTACAGCGATGCTCAAATATCAAAGCGCGAACGACAGGCAGAAAGTCCTGCGCTTTCGAGGTAATAGCCCCCTTGTCGAAGGCGCTGCTTCTTTGTGCATCGCAGCGATTCGGTATATTAATTCCAAGAATTTGTTATGCTTTTTGGTATGTCGATGCGCAGCTACCTTCTCCCCTTAGCCCTCGTTGCAGTTACCTTGCTCAGCTCAGGCTGTTACTCGCGCTATGAGCACGACAACAGCAAGGACTCTGGCATTATCGATATGTTGGAGAAGCTGCTCTTCGACGCCAAACGCGGCATTGACCACTATACTCCCGACAGTTCCGCTGTCACCGCAACAGCGCAGCAACAATTTCAGGACATGTTCCGATTTGAGTATAAGGTCGTCGAGGTCGACAATTCGGCCTCAGCGACCAAGCTCCAAGACACCCTTGCCGAACTCGGCATGGAACGTTGGGAGTGCTTTAACATCATCGATCGCGGAACTTCCTACATGATTCCTTGCCGCCGCAGACCCATAAGTTTATTGCGCTACGCTTTACGCTTCCTGCCCATCCCGTGAAAAAGCTGCTGGCCGCCGCATTGTGCAGCATGCTGCTCGGCGCCTGTGGTCCCGGTCGACCACCCATCCCACCCGGTGTTGTTCCTGAACAAACTGAGGTGAGCGCTGAAGACGAAAACTACGGGCACGAGGTTCTCAATGACTTAATGGATCAGTACCAACTCGACAACGACGATGCGCGCAT
>JAFLCA010000092.1 GCA_017302875.1 Deltaproteobacteria bacterium | reverse complement strand
TTCATCACGGGCCCCGAAGTGATCAAGACCGTCACGCGAGAAGAGGTCTCGAAGGAGGATCTCGGCGGTGCCGGCACCAATAACTCCGTAAGAGGAGTTGCGCATTTCCTAACCACAAGCGACGAAGACTGCATCACTACTTGCAAGCGTCTGTTGAGCTTTCTGCCGCAGAACAACACTGACCCAGCACCGCGCGTGATTGGCAGTGACTTAGCCTCGCGGGAGAGTCCGGAGTTAAACTCAGTTGTTCCGGAGTCGCCGAATCAGCCGTACGACATGCACCGCATTATAAAACTTATCGCCGATGAAGGCGATTTCATGGAGGTGCAGCCACTCTTCGCACAGAACATGATCTGCGGCTTTGCTCGATTCGACGGTTATTCGACCGGCATCGTTGCCAATCAGCCTTCCGTGTTGGCAGGCTGTCTCGACATCAACGCCAGCGTGAAGGCTGCACGCTTCGTGCGTTTTTGTGATTCATTCAACATACCCATTCTGACCTTGGTCGACGTTCCGGGATTCTTGCCGGGTATCAACCAAGAGTACGGTGGCATCATCCGTCACGGCGCGAAATTGCTTTACGCCTTTGCCGAGGCGACCGTTCCAAAGGTTACGGTTATCACCCGAAAAGCATATGGCGGCGCCTACGACGTGATGAGCTCCAAGCATATTCGGGCTGACTACAATTTTGCCTACCCCACCGCCGAAGTCGCGGTCATGGGACCCGAGGGCGCGGTCAATATTATTTTCAGACGCGAGATCGAAGAGGCTGAGAAGAACGGAAATGTCGCTCAGGTGCGCGCGCGCCTCATCGCCGAGTATCGCGAAAAATTTGCCAACCCTTGGGAGGTGGCAGAATTAGGATTCATCGATGCGGTGATTGAACCAAAAACCACTCGTAGCAAGGTGATCGAAGCGTTCTCCACGCTACACGGCAAACGGCAAACCAATCCCAAGAAGAAGCACGGAAATATTCCACTCTAGGCAATCCATTATGGCAATAATTCGCAGCGCTAATGCCAGAACTGCCGACCAGGATGATGGCATAGCTTTCGATGAAAGCGCCGTGCCATTCGTCCCGGCTTGGGATTTGCTGCAGTGCAAGGAAGAACGACTTTCGGACCCCGAAGCCGTTGCAGTCGCTTTGGCGCTAGCGCTACTAACGCCGCAACATAGCGATCAACTAAGCCCCTGGAATATTCAGTCGCGTCTTGAAGCAGTATCCCGGAGATTCTGAGCGATGACGAAATACGCAGTACAGATTAATGGCAAGTCAATCGAAGCAACACTCCTCGATCGCAACGGTTCCCACATTACGTTCTCCGTCAATGGCGAGCGCTACGAGGTTGACGTTAACCCAATCCTCCTGGAGCGCGCGAGCGCAGGTGCTCAAGCAGTTGTAATTCAGCCGACGGTCAGCGCAGCAAAGGCCGTCAGTGCCGATACCGTGACTGCTCCTATGCCGGGTATTATCGTTCAGGTTCCCGTAAAGGTCGGCGATGCAGTTCAAGCTGGACAGACTGTCGTGATAATGGAAGCCATGAAGATGGAAAACAACGTTACGGCAGCGCGCTCTGGAAAGGTCAAAGAGATCCTCGTCAAGACTGGGGAAGAAGTCTCCAACCATCAAGCACTGATCAAATTCGAGTAGCAGATCTAAACGACCAAGCGCACGCTTTAGCGGCCAGGCGGCAAATCACTAGGAAGCAAAGCCACACTACCCTCCGCAATGCCAGCTTTCTTGGCGGTGCCACCGTGCAGTTCGATTACATACTTGGCTGGAGTCGCCACTCCGCGACCTTCCTCTGAGAGCGGAGTAGCATTTGCTACGATGCCAACGACCTTGCCGTGGGCATCGGCGAATATCATATCGAGAGGCATCAGCGTATTCTTCATCCAAAAAGTGCGCGGTGATTCATCAGGAAAAATGAACAGCATGCCCTGATCGTCAGCCATATCCGCATAGCGACGAAACATCAGCCCCTTGGCTCGCTCAGGCTGAGAAGCAACAACCTCTAAGCGGAACTCGGAAGATTTGGCGCTCCCGTTCTGAAACTGAACCTTCACAAAGTGCGCAGCTTCGGCTGCTTGCAGATAGTAGCGAATACCTGCATACGCGGCGCACACGAATAGCACGAGAAAAACTGCTTGTTTGATGAGCACTCTGTGGCGGCGCTGATTGCTACCCATACCTCACTGTCCCTTGGCCTTCTTAACGGCCTCGGTAAGGAGCGGTACGGCCTGGTAGAGATCTGCCACCAAGCCATAGTCGGCGACTTCGTAAATCGGCGCATCCGGATCCTTGTTAATCGCGACGATAACCTTTGAATCCTTCATGCCGGCCAAATGCTGAATTGCGCCTGAAATCCCAACAGCAACATACAGTCCCGGCGCCACCACTTTTCCGGTTTGACCAACCTGCCAGTCATTTGGTGCGTACCCTGAATCAACTGCCGCACGCGAGGCTCCAACTGCGGCTCCAAATGCATCCGCGAGCGGGAATATATACTTCTCAAAATTCTCAGCTGATTGCATGGCTCGACCACCGCTTACCACAACAGCTGCGTCGGCTAGCTCCGGGCGTGCGCTAGTAGACAGCGCATACGAGACAACCTCCCCGGCCTTCGAAAGATCGAGTTGCACCTTCAACTCCTCAATCGAGCCAGCAGCACTAGTCGCCGCGTATGGAGAAAAGGCCGTCGTGCGTACGGTAACAACTCGAGCGGCGCTAGTAAGCTCCACTTCCGCGAATGCGTTTCCGGCATACATCGGACGCTTAAGAGAACCGTCAGAGTTCACCGCAATAACGTCAGAGGCCTGAGCTGCGTCAAGAACCCCAGCCACACGCGGGCACACGTCTTTGCCTATGCTGCTAGCCGGGGCAACCAAAGTATCTGCACCACAGTGTTTAAGCGCTTGCACTAAGGCCTGGCTATACGGGCTGGCAAGATACTTCGAGAGAGCAGCCTCTTCGCTGTAAAACACCTTCGATAAGCCATAGACGAGCGCCGACTCGGCCGCCTGCTTGGCCTGCGCGCCCAAACAAATTCCGTAGATTTCGTTTTTGCCCCAAGCCTTTTTTAACTCGTGCGCAGCACTGAGAGTCGCCAGAGTTCCCTTAGGAAGTGACCCGGAAGAGCTTTGAAGGAATACCAATAGAGCTGTCATGAGAAATTAACCGAATTAGATAAATTAGAGAACCTTGGCTTCGTTTTGCAGAGCTTGCACGAGAGCCTCCACATCAGCGACTTTGCGCCCGCCTTTTCTTTGTGCGGGGGCGGACAGCTTCAAGACTTTCACTTTCAGCGCTGCATCCACCTTGAGATCCGCGAATGCAATCTCCTCGAGCGGCTTTTTCTTGGCCTTCATGATACCCGGCAAAGACGCATAGCGCGGTTCGTTGAGCCGCAAGTCGGTGGAGATGATACACGGCAAGGGGATGGCAATAGTCTCAAGGCCCCCGTCGACCTCACGAGTCACAAGCGCCTTATCAGATTCGAGAGCGACCTTCGAAGCAAAGCAGGCTTGAGGAAGATCCAATCGAGCGGCCAACAGTTGCGCTGTCTGGTTCGCATCTGAATCGATGGACTGTTTGCCCATAATCACAAAGCCGTAGCTATCTCGCTTGTAGACCTCGGCGAGCACACGCGATGCCAAATCCGAATCGATTGCCCCGTCATACTTCACGTGTATTCCGCGATCCGCTCCCATCGCCATAGCGTAGCGCAGTTGAGTCGAGACATCATCGGGGCCAAATCCCACCACAATAACTTCAGTGGCTTTCCCCGCCTCCTTTAAACGCAGCGCCTCTTCGACGGCGATCTCGTCAAACGGATTTACAATCCACTTAATTCCCTCGGTCTCAATTCCTGAACCGTCAGCCTTAACCTTAATCTTGGCCTGATAATCAGGAACCTTCTTAATCGGAACCAGAATTTTCATACGTTCGCTTTACTGTTTATAAATTTCGCGATGAGTTTAGTAAGGCATCTAGAGGGGTGCAATAACGAATCACCCTCTCGCTATCAGTGCGTTTTGGTCGGTCATTGGGCGCATTGGGTGTAACATCTTGCTACTACTCGTTTTTTCTTCAGATCGAGCTACTTTTCCATTACTGTGGCGGCGCGCTTCATTCGCGATCGGTGAAAGAAACTTTCTTTTCCAACTTCCGATTAGCTATGTGCGCTGCCAGCTCTCACTCTGCAGGAGGCTTTGTATGTGGAACTTCGCTCGCCGCAACGACCAGCACGGATTCTCCCTTCTCGAACAAGCAATGGTACTGCCCATCACCCTGATGATCGTAGCGGGCGCGCTGGATATCAACAGCCTGCTGCAAGGGTACACTGCGCTGAAGGAGGGCGTTAACGCCTCCCTGCGCTGCGTCTACACCACGGATGGAAAGTGCGTCAGTACTTCTCCCGACTTAAGACCGCGCCTCTTCAATTACTATCGCGTGACGCGGCATCCAGAGTACTTGGTCGACACTTTTGACTTCAAGGGAACCGCAAGCTGGATCAACAAACCAAATTACCGCTTTAGTAACTTTCAAGCGCAAGTATTGGGCGGGGTTACCTACGAGGCGCAGAGCGCAAATGTATCAGTAGTCAGACGTTATTTTCCAGCACAGCGCGTGGGAAGTTATACCGTACAAAGCGCAAGCATGCCCTACATCACGGGCTCTGGCCGCAATCCTAACACCAAGTTTCGCGGAGCTCCTGCCTCGGAGCCAGCAGCTCCGCTGGGCAACTACCCCTTCACTGCATTGCCGCTTGGTTCCGTGCATTTGGTTAGTAGCGGTTCGGATAGTCAAACTACTTTTTCGTTCACGTTACGCGAAGCCAATACGAACGTCGTAAAATCCGCCATGTACGAACGGCCCTCGACGCAAAACGAGAACATTTCAGATTTCTCTGCTCTATCCAATCCGCTGGAAACTCGCGTCGCTCTACATATTACAGGGGAAAAGTCGGACACCACCGTCGGATCGCTGGGCGGGATTGCGATCCAACTAGAATACTTTGATCCGCAGGTACAGCGCTGGATACACAAACAAGACTTGGGTGGACAGCAGCTCGGTCGATCGCCAGGAGAATCCGCTGACGCTAACTTTGTCATCCGTGGCCTCGATCCTGAATTCATCGGCCCCGGCGCAGGCGATTACTCCGAACTTCATAGCTACAACATGACACTGCGCTACGGTGGGCGCTATCGCATTCGCTTTTTGCTGCATGCGCAAGCCGGAACAGTTGGTTGGCAAGGAAAGCAATTAAAAATCTTCTATCCCGTGGAAGAATCGCGACAGAGCATCTTCGAATGTCAGGGTGGTATGCTGCCGTGCGGCTCCCCCGAGTCCTGCCAGACAGCAGCCCCTGCTGCCCTCTTTCAAGGGGAGCCGCTCATTCATACGGAGGCGTCCCCACTTCGCTACGAATCGCCCATTCTACTCGAGTCCTGCTCCACTGGTGTGGCAAATATGGATGAACTTTTGTCGTCGCATTCCATCAATGAATGCGCGGACAACTTTGAGCTGCGTACTGAGCAAAGCGGCTGCAGCGTCCAAACCGCAACTCGGGCCTGCCCCGCCATCGGAACCGCCAAGCATGGCGCCCCCAATTACGGCGTACCTCAGACTCCTGGTATGGACGGACTCATTCACGCTTCAGCGCAAGCAGCGTCAATTTGCCCCGCCCCGAGCGAAGGCCTTATTGGCCTCCCCCAAAACGTAAGATGGTCAGTCACAAGCGCCACTGTTCCTGCGCAACACGTACGACCAGGCAGTGATGGCAGTTTTATCGCAACGAAAGAAAGTTGTAGTGCGACGATTGCCTGGCCGGACGACTCAACCCTATCGAGCTACCCGCATGTAACCTACGCACAGGTCATGGAGGGACAGAGCCCTCATTACACTGGCAACGAAAATCCGATCGAGGTGAAAAACAATCCCGCATTCGACTTTAGCTGCAATGAGTTCCCGGTCACGAGTTCGCCGATTGACGTGCTGCCCGAACAGGGTACTCCCAGCAACCAAAATTCGCTCTTCAACGGTAGTCACGTAAAGCCGGCGTGCGATTTACATGAATCCCTGAAGGAGGACGCCGTGCGCTACTCGCTCATGCCGAGCGCAGCCTACTTTGAGGCCCAGCCACCCATCCTCATGGGAGACAAAAGCCTAAGCGTCGAAATGCCCGCTGCGTGCATTGACCCAAACCCTGAAGTTACCTGGAGCGAACCGGATCGGCGTGAGCTGGTTGCTGGCGGTCCATTTATCGAAACGACATTGCCTATAGAGTGCAGCGAAGCCGGGGCCTCCTGCGCGGCAGAGTTCGCGGGATTCGGGGAGGGCAAACGTGGATCGACCAGCTACGACTTTGAACGGGCGGCTCAGTACTTCGGGTACAACGAAATTCAGGCGCGCTATCCCCGCGCGCGCTGGAATTGCGGCGAGAAAGACTGCGCTACAATCGAGGTAATCCGAGACGGCACCTCAATGCGCGCACAGGGTAGCCTGCGAGTTCCACTCTACGTACTTGGAAACAATGAGATAGAATTACGGTACACCAATCAGGAGCGTCGCGAAGCAGAGTTTAGCCGCTAGTGACCGCACTAGGCCTTAAGCTCTCGACAGGCTGCGATGATCTTTCCGCCGCCCATGGCGAGGATTTCATTTCCTACGGTCGCGCCGAGCTGCGCAGCGCTACTGGCGGGGGCTTCTCGCCTTATGATTTCCACAACCTTGGAGCCATCCGTCAACAGCACGCGCGCTGATAGAACAACCGTATCGCCCTGACTTTCGGCGAAAACGGATACCGAAGATTTACAGTCCGCCCCCAGCACGGAAACACAGGCTCGCTCCGCTTCAAAACAAACTTGAGTGGCGCGATCACTTTGACGCGCCAACAGCGTGACCACCTCAGAGCGGCTAGCCTTACATTGTACGCACAGGATGCCTTGATTCACTGCGGGCATCATATCGAGGGGAGAAAACTCCTCGAAGCTGCAATCGGGGATACTAAGCCGCATAACTCCGGCTTTGGCCAAAATGATACCGGAAAGCGTCGTGGAATCGTCGAGCTTTTTCAGTCGTGTGGGAACATTTCCGCGATGCTCGACCGGCTGCACATCAGGACGCATGCGACGCAGCGAAGCTTGCCGACGCAAACTTGCCGTTCCAATGGATGCGCCTTGCGGAACGTCCTTCCAACGTAAACGATCGCCTGAGGGCAGCTTGCGTCCGATGAAAATATCGCGCGGATCTTCGCGCTGTAGGACGCTCAATATCTGCGTCCCCGGCTCATAGTCCGACGGTACATCCTTCCCGGAATGCACTGCGATATCGATTGATTCTGCCAGGACCTCCTGCTCGAGCTCAAAGATCCAATCTTTCTTGTCACCCTTGCTAGCTTCTGGCGTACCTTGCTTGCGGTCACCTCGAGTCTTAATTTCTTCAAATTCGACTTCCAATCCAGGAGTGGCGCGCACAAGAATATCCGCTACCATTTTTGTTTGCGTGAGGGCGAGCAGGCTGCCGCGCGTGCCAAGAATTATTTTATTCATCCAAACTCCACAGTTCCTGAGGCCCCCGAAACTTACTTCAAGCTGCCAACGAAACCAAGTCTACCCGCAAAGATTACCTGTTTAACGCTGAAGTGCTGCGCCTACCATTTCCTGAGCTTTCTGAAGGATCGCCGCCAGGTGAGTTTCTCCAATAAAACTCTCAGCATAGATCTTATACACATCCTCCGTTCCCGACGGGCGGGCAGCAAACCAACCTTGCTCAGTAACCACCTTCAATCCCCCGATAGCTGCGCCATTCCCCGGGGCCTGAGTGAGCTTGGCGGTGATGCGATAGCCCGCCAACTCGGTCTCCTTGACCGCGTCAGGGCTCAACTTCTTCAAGCGGCTCTTCTGTTCCGGGTTTGCCGGAGCATCGATGCGAGTGAAATATGGACGCCCAAATTCTCTGGTAATCTCCTCGTAGTATTGCCCCGGATCCTTACCTGTTCGAGCAGTAATTTCTGCGGCGAGCAGACAAAGGATCAACCCATCCTTATCGGTACTCCAAACCGTTCCATCACGTCGCAAGAAGCTAGCTCCGGCACTCTCCTCTCCTCCAAAGCAGCACGACCCGTCGAAGAGTCCGCTGGCAAAATACTTAAAACCGACGGGAACCTCCATCAGCTCACGCCCGGCTGCCCTCACAACTCGATCGATTAGGCTGCTACTCACCACCGTCTTGCCAATTTTTGAGGTGGCACTCCAATTCGGCCGATGCCGCAACAGGTAGTGGATAGCGACGGCAAGAAAATGATTAGGGTTCAAAAGACCGCTAGATTGAGCGACGATGCCATGCCGATCAGCGTCAGGATCGTTCGCAAAGGAAACTTTGAAGCGATCTTTGAGTTTGACTAAATTGCTCATCGCATAGGGACTCGAGCAATCCATGCGAATTTTTCCATCATGATCGACCGGCATAAATGCAAAAGTCGGATCTATGCAGGTATTAACTACTTCAAGATCGAGATTGTGCATCTCGCGAATGGCTTCCCAATAATGAACGGACGCCCCGCCTAAGGGATCCACTCCAAGCTTAATTTTTGATGCGCGGATGCAGTCAATATCGACCACGAGTGGCAAGTCGCGGACATAGGAAGCACAGAAATCGGTTTCCCGCTTTGCCGCCGAGATCTTCGCGGATTCGAAACTCCTCGATGCGCGCGTACTCTCCTTTAGTATTTCGTTGGCTCGTTTCTCAATCCATGCGGTGACATCGGTGTCAGCCGGCCCGCCATTCGGTGGGTTGTATTTAAAGCCACCATCTTGGGGTGGATTGTGCGACGGCGTGATTACGATACCATCTGCGATTGGCAGAGAGGCGTCGCGATTGTGATCAAGAATTGCCTTCGAGATGGCGGGAGTGGGCGTAAAATTATGACCGCTTTGAATTTTAACCTCTACTCCGAAGGCACTTAAAACCTCCAGAGCTACTGCTTGAGCTGGCTCAGACAACGCATGGGAGTCCTTTCCCATAAATAGAGGCCCACCAATGTTTTTGTCGCGGCGGTACTCGCTTATGGCTTGCGAAATTGCGCGGATGTGCGCAGCGGTGAAGCTCCCGTCGAGCGGAGTGCCTCGATGTCCACTTGTGCCGAATGCCACCAACTCACGAGAGTTCTCGACGTTAGGAATTCGCGTATAAAACTCCCCACACAGGGCTTGTGGATCGATTAGAAGGTCGCGTGGTGCGGGTTTTCCCGCTAAAGGCGAAAGCGTCATGCGGTCGTACTCCCTAAGATAGTTGCCCCTTACGTGGCAGAGGCAGTATCCACTAGTCGCTAACAGTCTGAAATGCCCCGAGTAAACCACATGTTTTCAACACGTTATAGCACAGAGAGCTTTCTCGCCCTTAGGTCGAACTTTGCGGCGAAGCCTCCATAACAGGTAAGAGGTTGAAATCTAACAATGTCCCCCAGCGCGTCAAAGAAAACCCCTGCTGCTTCAGAGCCCCAAGACCAAGGGGCAGAGATGCAGGCCGCCCAAACGAACAATTGGCGGGAAGCACTCGAAAGTGCAGTGCAGCTACAAGACGCACCCAATCGAGAATTGCGTGGTCGTACCCCCGATGTCGCTGTCCGACGAATTGAGAATTTCCTACGCCGAGATGAAGTCTACCTTGCTGCGCGAAATGAGTTTGCCGAAAGCGCCGGCGAGTCAGCCTCTGTTCAGCGCGAAGCGAAAGCGGAATTTCGCGAGACGACTGAACGGGCGCTTAAGATTGTCGAACGCCTCGCTACTCGCAATCCAGACATAAAAATCCCGCTCGACCTTGAGCAGAACGCCAAGTACCTCTATCGTCTCGTCGCACTCCATCTGCTCCTTGAACGCACCGGAAAACTCGAAGGCGAGATCGGCGATACCTCGCTACTCGGAGTAAAAGCTTTCACGCGGCTGGATGTCTCGTCTGAACTTCAAGCAAGGCGCACTCAGCCTTCGAACACCCCCGAACCGGAACAGCCGAGCCTCGCGCCGGAATTAACTCCTACTCGAGAAGAGGAGCACTTCTATAATACCTGGCCCGACTACATGAGCTTTCGCCCGGTCGGAATTGCGGACCAATGCCAGCTGTTCAAGACACTCGTGGGACTCAACGAACCGGAACACCTGTCGCCACTCCCCTTCTTGCGTTCGCTTTCGGAGTGCAGGAATCTCGGCAGCGGGCCTATGTTTGGACATTTACAAGCAGTGGCAACGCTTGCCGAGCAATGTCGTCAGTTCGGAGACGGCACACGAAGTACTTTCTCTGCTACCTGCGCGCTCTACGACCGCGTGCTAAAGATTACCGAACACCGCGGACTCGAAGACATAAGCGATCCGGTTGGCGCAATGCACGACGATGGGTTCCTCAGTAAAACAGGCAAAGAGTACCTCGAGCAGGCTGCTTTGGTACGAGACTCAGTCCCGGCGGTGGTCATGCAGATAGTGGAAGCAACCGAACAGAAACATCGTCTAAGCGTCAGCGACGTTACAGGAATATCAGAGACCGTGCAGCGTCTCAGGGTTACCGAGCAAAAAGAAGATGACATTCGTTCGCGTCTCTCTGCAGCGCTTGCCGTTGGCGCAGATCGTGTCCCGCATATCATTAACTGCGGAATACTCGCTGTGCGCGGTGTCCGCGTGAACGATTTGTTCGTTATTGGAAAAGACGCTGCTAGCATCGTCGCCGCTGCCGCCGCAGGACAGTATGACCGACTACCGCAAAACCACTCGCGCTACGCGAAGGACGTTCGCGAACGCATCGACGTAGAACTGAAGATTCTTCGTCAGCCGGACGGGCTCCTCAAGCAAGACTTCGAGCATGCCATCGAGCATATGGAAATTCCTGCGAACGTTCGCAAAAGTCAGATCCGAGAAGCCTTATTCTGCGTGGCCGAGAAGCTACCAGAAGCCAATCGCCGCAACCAACTGATCAGCGTCGGCGCTGAGCTTGCCTCGATCGCGGGAGGCGGCGGAAACCTTGAATCCCTACAGTACATCATTCGGAATCCTCAGGCTGAAGTTCCGCTCAGTTCCACCTTAAAGTTTATTTCTAACCTGGCCTATTTGCAGAAACACCGGGCGCAAGGAACTCCGCAGTTAATTGAACATGCCGTTTCGTTGACGAAACACCGACAAGCAGGCGACCAAACTCAGGATGTGCGCGGCATATTTGTCGAAGCTGAAGTCGGCGTAAATCTTTCGCGAGCGGGATACACCATCATGAACATGTCACTCACGAAGCCGTCGACGAATTACGACTACGATATCATCGCGATTTCTCCTAGCGGCGAGCTGTTGGCGTTAGAAGTGAAGCGCACATTTTCACGCTTTGTAAGCAAGAACGTGAGAATGCATGACGATGCGCAGCGCGAAGGGTCTCAATTGAGTCGCTTCATGCAGGCCTGCAAGAAGGACGGATTCGTTCCTTGCTTAGCGGTAACCCTCACGAGCGAGCATAGAGACGCTGCCGAAGCGCTTCTTGATCAGATCCAAGGCGCCGAAAAGGTGCGGCCACGGGTGCTCGATGGAAACAATGGAAAAGTGATCGCGCTCTAGGTCTGTGGAGTGGCCGGCTTACGGGGCACCGAGCGCAAAGCGTCGGCCATCTTGCCATTGGCATCCGCCAGCTCTAACAAGGCCACCTCGATCTCGGCAATCACCTCAGATCCCAAGCTTTCCCCAGCAGCCTTGGCACTTTCAATTTTATCGATAAGCGAAACTACGGGCGCGGGAAGATCTGCCCTCTTCAAGTCGTGCGCTTCCAAAAACGCATCACCAGCTCCCGTCTGCGGTTCAGAGCCTGCCTGGCGACCAGGGGCGCTGTTATGTGAATGCGGGCCAGAACTCGGCATGCTGAACACTCGGAAATCAAAAAATCACTAACAGGACAGGCAGATTCTTCGCGCTCTAAATTACCTCAGTATGGGAAGCTAAACAACGCGCAGGACGATTGCGGGCTGTGCCCTGGCAGCCTCTCCAAAAACGTGAAAAATAAAGCACTTAGCCAGGTGGACTGCGCCAAAACTAGCTTTCGTTTCCGAGCAATTCGGGCTTTAGGTTGGCCCAGCTCACCTCAGTCGCATCGCTCAGCGGTGGACGTAGTATGCGCTTTCGCCCCTCGGCGGCTAAGCGAGCCAAATCGGGATGGGAATCTTCAAGCCGCGAAATCTGGTTTAGGTGATCGGCTGTCTGGCTCACTAAGCGCGATACATCCCCCTCAGCTACCCCGTTTAACCGTAGTAGGCCCGCAAACTCAGACCAGCTTTCGGCCTCCATCCAAGTGATGACGGTAATTGCAGCCTCGGGAAGCACTGCCACCTCAGAAGCACCGGGAACCCGGTAGGAATTCTTGATACGCTCAACAACCGCTTCCATGCGTTTAAAGAGCTCCTTCTGCATCGGATTCTTCTTAATCGACAGATACGGGCGGTGCGGATCACCGGCTATCGAAGCCACCAATCCCACCACTTCCCACGTCGAGAGATCGCTAAATAAATGATCAGCGATCGCCTCGGCTAATTCCAGCACCAAGCTTGTGCAAAGATTTGCGGCCCAATAGCCCTTCTCCGTAAGACCGCCACGTTCGATATATCCGAGCTTCTCCAGAGCCGTTAACGATTGCGTCAACGCGTCTGACTGCTTCTGCTCGATAAGATCTGCTTCCTTTCCTTTGCGGCGCACGCGCTTCTGGGATTTTTTGCGTGCCTCTCCCGTCAGATTGTGATCATGATCGAGATCTTCCTGCTCTTCCCCAGCACTTGCCCGCAAGGCCTCCGCAGCTTTCCAATCCAGAAATGCCGCCAAACTCTTCGAGACGGTGTAGCGCAGATCATCGACGTTCCTGAATTTCAGCAAGTTGAGCACCGTCGAAGGCGCAGCAAAGTACGCCGAACGAAGCGGTTCAGGCGGACGCTTGATAATTTCATTAATAACGCGGGCATCCGAGTACGGGCCGGGCGCAATCAGACATATACCGACGGCATCCTTTCCGCGACGGCCGGCACGGCCTGACATCTGCTGAAACTCCGATGAAGTAAGAACGCCGAAACCATCAGAGCCTCGCTTGCTATGCGCGGTAATCACCACCGTGCGAGCCGGAAAATCCACGCCGGCCGCAACCGTGCCTGTCGCTATCAAGAGGCGCAAAAGCCCCTGACTCATCAGCTCTTCGAGCACGAGACGCCAAACCAACAGTTGCCCCGCGTGATGCGCGCCAACGCCAGTTCGCAACAGGGCTTGATAATGTGGGTAGCCGGTCAAAACGCTCAGCTCGACGCCGTACTTCTCCGCCAATCGAGCAACCTCGTTCTCGAGGACACGGCTTTCCTCTTCAGATAACTCGGCAGCATGCGACTGTGACACTCGATCGATATCGAGGTCACACTGTTTTCGCGCGGTACGAAACAAAATCGCCGGCAACAAATTGTCTTTATGCAGAATCGAAAGAACTTTGGTAACAGGGAAATCAGAATGCAACATTAGCGGCCTCTCCTGCGGCCAGAGAAGCGCTTATTGCGCCCGCGATCGTTGCGACGACGATCGAATTTTCCACCGCGCAGCCGCATACCCGAGGAATCAAGCTCCGTGGCTCCATAAAACTGACTGACTTCCCGCAGCACGGCACCGCGCTCATCGCTCAGTGGAATAGCTCCGTAATCTGGATGCATAAAACCATAACGCAATTCGACCGGGCGGTCTTTCTTGCTGACCACGCGACAGGGTTTGCCCCGCACGCTCGAAAGCCACTCCGCGATCTCACCCGAATTGGAAATAGAAGCTGAGAGCATTAGCAAGGTGGTCGATGAAGGAGTCAGGATAATACTCTCTTCCCATACCGGCCCGCGCTGCGGATCGGAAATGAAATGCACCTCATCGAGAATGACCAAAGAATAGCGATCGTGAGAGCGGTACAATTCATTTCTATAAATTTCAGTGGTAGCAACTACAACGTCGGCATCGCCTTCGATTTTGCGATCGCCAGTCAATAAGCCGACCTTATGCTGAGGCTGAAACTTAAGCTTAAGCTCGCTGTACTTTGTGTTCGAAAGCGCCTTAAGAGGAGTGGTATACACGGCCTTAAGACCAAGGCCCAAGGTGGCGTTAATTGCCTCCATGGCGATGTAGGTTTTTCCCGCTCCCGTTGGGGCGACCACGAGCGTGTCGTTGCCTTCCACCACGGAGGAAATGGCCTCTTTTTGAAACTCATCAGCGACGAAGGGACTTGCCTTGGGAACGCCGATGCCACGTAGGAAACGGCGTCGAGCTTCCTCGATAAAGGAATTTTTACTCATACGAAATCATAGCGCGAAGCCACAAATTTATGCAGCAGCGAATGTCTAAAGGATTCGAGCTCGGAAACCGGCCCGTCAAAAAGGATACGCCCATCGAAAAGCGCTAAGATGCGATCCACTATCGGAATCAAGCGGCGCAAATCATGGCTCACGATGACGGTCGTTGGTCGATATTCCTGATACAGCTCCACGATGAGATTCATAATGACGCTACTGGCAACCGGATCCAAGCCAGCGGTTGGATCATCCAAAAGCAAGAGTTTTGGGCGCGGGACCAAGGCTCGCGCAAGCGCCACACGGCGACGCATACCCCCGCTCAATTGCGCAGGAACTTTCTCGGCGGCTTTGCTTAACCCGACGCGGCTCAGTATCTCGCTCACCTTGGAACGCACGGACTCCTGGGTATCTTTATCAAGCGTGTAGGTGGGTACCCTGCCTCCAACAAGCGGGAACGCAACATTGTCGAACACCGACAGGGAGTCAAAAAGCGCTCCCTCTTGAAACATCAAACTGAGCCCCTCGCTTGAAGCCAGCCCCAGAGAAACTGCGCCGCTATCCGCTTTCAGTACCTCCGCCATGATCTTGAGCAAGGTGCTTTTGCCACCGCCGCTCGGACCGATCAGGCCTACCAGCGAGGCTTCCCCAAGTTCGAAAGAAACCCCATCCAGAACTTTTCTGGCACCAAAGGATTGGTGAATGTCGGAAACTTTTAACATGTACTTTCTTCTATGCCGCCCCCGCTTGGAGGGAGGTCGGGCGCTCACTTTGCGAACGCACCGCATCAGGTGCGCTATCTCTCGCACGTTTCAAAATGTCGATCTGATCTTGCAGCTTCATGGCGCGGCAAAGATCCTTGC
>JAFLCA010000091.1 GCA_017302875.1 Deltaproteobacteria bacterium | reverse complement strand
ACATTTCGATGGCTTCTTTGCCGGGAATGTTCGAGCGCACCATCACGATGAGTTCATACTCAAAAACGTTTGCAATCACCGGCTGGCGAATTGGCTTTGTCGCTGCCCCGGCTGAAGTCGCAGATGTGTTGCGAGTGGCCTTTGATCAGCTGTACGTCTGTGCGCCAACTCCTTTACAGCATGGTGTGGCAACTGCGATCGAAAACGTGGGCGACCAGTACTACGCTTCGCTCAAGAAGGAGTATCTCCATAAACGCGAGATGCTGCTTGGGGCACTTACGAAAGCAGGTTTTGCGCCCAATGTTCCGCAGGGTGCTTACTATATTCTGGCGGACACTAGTACGCGTTACCCGGGGATGTGTTCTCAAGATGTGGTCGAAATCCTAATTAACACCATTCAGGTCGGCGCGGTGCCGGCCACGGATTTTATCGGCAGCAAATATCGCAATGATGCGACTCGCAACAACTTCTTGCGTTTCTCATATGCGGTGGGGGATGACATGCTTGAACGCGCGGTACAGCAGCTTGCCAAACTGTAGCAGCGCTTACTCGTAGCGCAAGGCGTCAAGGGTTTCGATGTTGGCTGCTTTTCGGGCGGGCCAAACTCCGAATACAACGCCGATAAAGACCGAAAGGAAAAAGGCGGGGCCCAGAATCCAATACGGCGGCCGCATATCAAAGGCGGGGTAAAAATAGTGCGCGCCGTAAGTGAGAAACAGCGCGATTGAAATACCGATCGATCCGCCAATCAATGACAGCACTACGGCTTCAACCAGAAATTGCTTGAGGATGTCGCGCTTACGAGCGCCGACCGCGCGCCGAATGCCTATCTCCTGCGTGCGCTCTGAAACCGTCACGAGCATAATGTTCATGATCCCGATGCCGCCGACCAACATTGATATCGCCGCGATGCCGCCCAGCACGTAGCTCAACATGTTGAGGATGGTGGACATGCTGTCCATCATGGCCATCTGCGTTATGATCGTGAAGTCTTCTTCCCCATTGCGGCGTTCGCGCAGAATGGTCGAGATTTCCTCGACTGCGTCGTTGATGCCAACTTTAGAGGACCCCTTTGCGCGGATGCCGAACAACTTATCCTCGTTAAAGAGGCGCAGCGCTGCGGTAGTGGGAATAAATGCAACATCATCCAAGTTGAATCCGAGTTTGTTGCCCATGGCGGCCACGAGACCGATTACTCGAAATTCGCTCTCATTGAGCTTGACGGTTTTTCCTATCGGGCTGTCGTCACCAAAGAGTGACTCGCGCACATTGTTGCCCAGCACGATTACGCGTCGGCCTGCCTCGTCTTCCTCGCGCGAGAAGAACGATCCCTCTTGGACTACGATATTCAGGATGCGTTGGAACTGATCGTTGACGCCGAATACATTGATGTTGCTCAGCGCTTCTTCATGGCGCGCTTGCGCTGTGCCGAGCACTACTCCAGAAATTGCTTCTAAATTGAACGAGCGCTTCTCGAGCGCCATTACATCCTGCATCGTCATCTTGCGAGTTGCGGAACCTATTGGCGCGGCAAAGGCGCTCTTCTTATCGGTTTTACCCGGCTGGACGATGATGAGGTTTGTTCCGAGGCCTTCAAATTCCGAAAGGATATAGTTCTTTGCGCCTTGCCCGAGGGAAACAAGAACAACCACCGCAAAAACACCGATAATCATCCCCAGCATGGTCAGCACCGCTCGGAAGCGGTGTGCTTGTAGAGATTCGGCGCTTAAGCGCAATAGTTCACGAAGCGGCATGGCGAGCTCCCGTATCTTCGAGAATTTTTCCGTCACGCATTACAATTCTGCGCGGAGTTGCTGCGGCGAGCTCGGTGTCATGCGTGACGAGCACGATAGTGACGCCTTCATTATTCAGCTCATGAAATAGATCGATGATTTCCTTGCCCCGTTTCGAATCAAGATTGCCGGTGGGTTCATCAGCAAAAAGCACCCGCGGATTATTAACAAGCGCGCGAGCGATCGCGACTCGCTGGCGTTGTCCGCCGGAAAGTTCATTGGGCCGATGATTGAGGCGATCCCCGAGGCCGACCTTGCGCAGCGCCGCTTCTGCTCTAAGATCCGCCGATGCGGGCGAGAAGGTCTTGTCGTAGGTAGCTGAGTAAACGAGCGGCATCGAAACATTTCGCGTCGCTGTGGCTTTTGGCAAAAGGTGAAAACCCTGAAAGACGAATCCTAACTGCTGATTTCTAAGGCGTGCCCGCTCGTCTTCGTCGAGCTGATCGGTCTGGATGCCGGAGAGCCAGTAGGTGCCTGATGTTTGACGGTCAATCAACCCGAGTATGTACATCAATGTTGATTTGCCGCTGCCGGAAGCGCCGGTGATTGCGACGAATTCTCCAGCGTGGATGCGTAGATCTACCCCCGCGAGCGCATTAATTTCTTCATCGCCACGCGTGAAGGTGCGAGTGAGATTCTCTGTTCGAATCACTACTTCTGCGCTTGGTTTTGCAGCTGTTGAGGCCATTACTTTCGTCTCTGTAAGAGGCTCCTTCGAGAGAACGCACCTCTGGCAGCTTCTCTTATGATCCTTTATGTGGCGCTGCTGTTAAGCGCATGCCATCGACAAGTTCAATCCCTTCAGTAGGCAGCACCACGACCTCGCCGTCTTTCACGCCGGATAGTACTTCGGTCAGGTCATAGTTAAACAATCCAACCTCAATCGGGCGCTTGTACGCATATCCGCCTTCTAAGACGAAAACATGGCGTTGTTTGCCGCGGCCCATCACAGCGCGGGTCGGCACGGCCAAGGTATCCTTGTGGGTGTCGATGATAACCTCTACATCGGCGGAGGCTCCGGCTGGCAAAAAAGTACCGCCTGAGTCGACGGTAAGCTCGATTTCAGCGGTCCGGTCTTGCTCGCGGATGGTGCTGATATAAGGAACGACTTTGCGCACAATGGCAGGAAAGGGGTCACGACTAAGAGCGAGAATCTTTACCCGCGCTTCCTGGCCCACTTTAACGCGTGCCAAATCGGCTTCATCAATTTCCGCTCGCACGTAGCGAGGATCGAGATCGACGATTTTCATGAGTGGCCGAGGCACTACGGCGGTGATTTGCGAGAGCTGCCCGACTTCCAGGTTCAATTCGGCGATAACACCGTCATAGGGCGCGATAATACGACTTTTGTCGTAAGCCACCTGGGTCATGCGAACTTCGCGACGAATTTGATCGAGCTCGGACTCGGCAACTGCTTTCGAGGTGCGGAGTTGAGTGCGCCGCACAAGTTCCTGCTGCGCAGTCGTGAGCATGGAAATGAGATCGTCGTTCTCGAGTTCGGCAAGAACTTGCCCCTTCTTCACATTGTCCCCGACACGTACGTTGAGGACCTTGACTCGCCCCACCGCACCGAAGGCAAGCTCTGCGACTTTCTCGGCGCGCACGGTGCCCGAGTTTACGCTCGATACGGTCGAAGTTACTGTTTGCGGGGAAGCCGTGACGGTACGCGCCTCCGGAGTTTTTGCGCAACCAGCAAGAAGGAGAGAAAGAAGAACAAAATTCAAGAATTTCATACAGGTCAAGTCTAGCAAGTATAATCGAGGCAAGTATAGAGCGCACGTCTGTCGAAATATGTGTTTCAGCGCTTAGGAGGTTCGTACTGAGGGTATAATGGCGACTTCACAGCCGGGAATGCTGCGAGCTAACTCTGCCGACATGCGGTTTGAAATTGAGGTAAAGTCGGACATCGAGACGGCAGGCTCAAACTCAAGGAATAAGTCTACAAACACTTTGTTGCCTGAACGACGGGACCGCAGGGCGCGGAAGCCGCTATAGTCCGAATCAAATTGGACAAGAGTTTTAAGAATGGCGAGTTGCAGTCCTTCCTCGAGCGAAGAGTCGAGCAGTTCACGCATCGACGACGAGAAGAGCCCCATCGCTGAGTAGAGCAGGAACCCCGACAGGAAGAGTGAACCGAGCGGATCGGCATACCAGAAGGTGGCGCCGAGGGTGCTGCTCATACTCGGGAGCAGGGAAACAACAACGATTCCAGAGGCGCAGGTTTTTGCGCGAAAGAGTCGCCACTGTGATTCCATCATGGGCGAGAGAGCTTGCCGCGCCAAATTTTTGTAAACAGTCCACAGTGCAACGTTTCCGGCAACCGACAACAGACCAAGCACAAATCCGAACTGCGCATCTTTGACCATTTGGGGACTGGTGAAGCGGGTAACTGCGGCAATAATCACGGCGAAGAAGGTAGCCAGCATGGCCACTGCAACAACTACGCTCGAGATCTGCTCGAGCTTTCCATAGCCATAGTTAAAACGGCTGCGATCTCCGCGCGCCACATGTCGCAGTAGTATCCAAGCCAGAAGAATGGCGCAGAACTCCACGGCACAGCGCAAAAGATCGGTGAAGAGTATGACTGAGTTAGAGATATACGTGGCGTAAGCCGTGGGGAGTAAGGAGGCAAATGTCGTGAGCACTCCGATACGCAGAGCGCGCTCCTTCTTTGCGGCTAGAATGCCATCGGAATTTTCTTGCATAGCTCCTCTGAGAATAGAACCTAGGCGGTTCCTCATGCAATGTGTTGAAACGCAGTCGGAGTCGCCTACTTTGACGGTGCGGCAGCTATGCGAGAGCTAGAACTTGGAGAGAGGAACTGATTGAAGATGGTTTCTGCAATGAGCCGATGCCCATCTCGATTGGGATGAATGAAGTCCGAGAAAAGCCAGTCCCCACGCCGAGCCGCAAATGGGGTAATGGTATCGATGAGCGGAACCCCGCTTTCGGTGGATACTTCCAGAATCGCCCGGTAGTAGCCATTCTTAGAGAGCGCTTTCTGTAATTCTTCCTGCCGATTGGTCACTTCGTACATAAAGACGGGCTGGAAATGATGCGTCTTGCCGAGCTCCACGATGCGCCGAAGCTCGAGCTTGAACTCCTCAGGATCCATGCGTCGCCGTTCCGCTTTCGCGGCTTTGCGATCACGCGCAGGCGTTTCGCGACGCGCGAGTTGTAGGAGGTAATGGCGGAACACGCCATACAGGCGAAGTTTTGAAATACGGCGATATAGTTTGCTGCCTTCAACTTCACGAATGAGTTCGACCTTATCCTGGGCCTCTCGGTCAGACAGGCCCGGATAGCCATACCAGCCGCTGCTTTTCGCGCTGTCGTTAAACCAACTATTGATAACGACGATATCAGGATGAAACTGCAAGACGTACTTCTCGAGAGAATCGACCACTTGCACTATCCCATATCCAGGAATGCCTGCATTCAAGATTTCAAATTTGCGAGCGGGAAGTTCTTTGTCGAGTAGGCGTTGTAGCTGCTCACTAAAGGCTTGCGCGGCTGAAGGCAGGGGGATGCCGTAGGTGCTTGATCCTCCCATCATAACCACGCGCACGGGTTTTACTTCACAGTCGAGGCAAGGTTGCCGACCGCGAAATCCGTTCTGGCGAAGACTCTGATTGCCGCGGTCTTCAGGCGCAAGCGCCGGGATGTCGATAACCTCTTTTGCGAAAATATGTTTGGGAACTGCGCGTAGTGTTGCCTCTATTCCGATCAGGCAAGCAATAAATAATACCAGTGAGACCAGTCCTTGCAGTTTAATATGCCGCTCGAGGGAGAGATAAGTTCCGACAGTCAGAAAGAGTGCAGCAAGCAGCGTCAGGTGCACAGCAAAAGAATTTAGGTGCAGCCTGGAAAAAACGATGAAGAGCGTAGCGAGCAAGACGGCGGCGGGAAGTACGCGGGAGGCGAGCTTCGTTTTGTTTCGACTGAGGATCATGCCGAGACAGACGCAGGCATAGGTAGAATACCAAGCCAAAACGACAAGCCAGCGACCTTCATTGGCGCTAACATGCGGAGAAAATGGAGCGGCCAGCCCGAGAAATAACAGCGGAAGAAGAAACAGTGCCGTGCAGAGTATGAGACGTAGTGCGCGCATCATTGGGATTTTTTCCCCGCTGCGCTGGTGTCCATTATCCCGCTATAGATCGCGTCGGCGGAGCGAATTTCGACTTTACGAAATCGCACCGGAGACCAACTGGTCTCCAAGCTAATCAGTCCTTGATCAAGGCGCGGACGAGACAGGCTGGCGCAGGCGATGCCGTCGAGGAAGAGCTCGACTCCCTTTGCTGTGAAACGCAGCTCGGCGCGATAGTCTTTACCGGTCTCCAGTATCGGTAGCGAGCAGGCTTGCAGTAGAGAAGTCCTATCACGATTGCGCTCGTAAAAACCGGAGGGTATGTCGGGGAAGGCGCTCAGGCGCACAGCCAGGCCGTGATCTTTCTCGGGGAGCGCTCCCGGCTGAGGCTGCGTGTAAACGGCAGCGAAACCGATTTCCAAAATCGGATCGTGCTCGCGTGGATAGCGTTCCATTATCGCAGCAGAAGTTTTCTTGAATTGGAACTCTACGAGAATGGACTGAACAGTGAATTGCGGAGCCTCGGAAGCACGCAGAAAAAAAGGACGTATCGGGATAAGTATCTTGCTTTCGGTTACGTCAATGAGACGTAGTCCCCACACGCGCGGGTCAAGGGGGGCAAAGCGTAGACCATAGAGAGAGAGTTTTCGTCGTTGCGCGGAGTTTAGTTCCTGCCAAGAACGATCGTAGAGTGAATTTTCCGCTGGAGCCGGAACGAGAACGGACTGAGCAGCGGCAGCAGCGCAGCACAGCGCGCTTGCCAGACACAGTGCGGCGCAGGCTGTGATACCTTTCATGGTTAGTAACTTCATACCGTCCAGGGCTTCAGGATATCTAGTTCAGGCTGCTCGCAGCGAGCCGAACGTGCCGTAGTATCTCATGTAAATGGAAATATACCAGCCGCTGAAGCTTCGCGAGGGCCCTGTTTGTATCGCATTGCCATCCTGTCTATACTGCCGACATGTCGGAACCTGTAGTTACCATAATCGGCGCTGGTTTGGCGGGCTCAGAGGCTGCTTGGCAACTCGTTAAGCGAGGCCATCGTGTGCGCATCATAGAAATGCGCCCCCTCAAGATGACGAAGGCCCATAAGACCGGAAACTGCGCGGAGCTTGTCTGCTCGAACTCCTTTCGTGGAGCTGCGTTGACCAATGCCGTGGGCTTACTAAAGGAAGAACTGCGGCGAGCTGGTTCGCTTGTGTTGGAAGCTGCCGCGGTCGCTGAAGTCCCGGCCGGTGGAGCCTTGGCAGTAGACCGGGAGGTATTTAGTAAATACATCGATGCGCGATTGCGCAGCCACCCCCTCATTACCTTTGAGAGTGCCGAGGTTACTGAAATTCCAGTCACCGACGCACAACACCCTGCCATCATCGCTACCGGCCCGCTCACGTCTCTAGCCTTGGCACGTGCAATTGAAGCTCGTACCGGTACGCAGAGCTTGGCATTCTTTGATGCAATCAGCCCGATTATGCTGGATGAGTCTCTCGATCACGAGAAGCTCTTTCGACAGTCGCGTTACGGCAAGGGCAATGGAGATGACTATCTTAATATCCCGCTCTCAGAGGAACAGTACCGCGCCTTTGTAGATGCAGTAGATAAGGGCGAGAAATTCGGCGGACACGATGAAGTTGAGTCCGACAAGGTGGACAATCTACGTCCCTTTGAAGGCTGTATGCCGATTGAAGAAATGGTGGCGCGCGGCCCTGACACCCTGCGCTTTGGGCCGATGAAGCCGGTTGGACTCGAGGATCCTAAGACAGGTCGTCGTCCCTATGCCGCCATTCAGCTTCGACAGGACGATAAAGAGGGCAAGCTGTGGAGCATGGTTGGGTTTCAGACCAAACTGAAGCATGGCGAACAGATGCGAATTTTCAAATCGCTGCCCGGGCTAGAGAACGCAGAGTTCGTGCGGCTCGGCTCTGTGCATCGCAATACCTTCCTAGATTCTCCGAAGTGCCTATCCGGCACGCTTGAATTTCGCGCGCAGCCGGCCCTTTTCTTTGCTGGCCAGATTACCGGAGTTGAAGGTTACGTGGAGTCCACTGCCGGCGGCTTCGTAGCCGGGATTAACGCTGGGCGTTTGCTTGAAGGTAAGGCGGCGATAGCATTTCCAGGCGACACGGCGATGGGATCACTTTTAGAGTACATTAGCGATCCTGAACGCAAAGAGTTCCAGCCCATGAATATCAGTTTCGGACTCATGAAGAGTTACTTGAACGAGCCTTTCGTGCGGCATGAAGGTAAAGATGCGCGTCGCTTGCGGTGCTCCGAGCGCGCACTTGCTTCGCTGACACAGTTTCTTTCTGAGATAGATATTCTGCCGAGCGAAGCTCCTCCAGCATCAACTTCCTTATGAACTTCATCATTCCTTCCGAAGGAGCCGTGGCGCGAGTAAAGCTAACTCGCGATCGAACTCGCCTCATCAAGCAAGGCTACCCCTGGATTTATAAAGATTGGCTAAATGAATTGCCGCGTTTGCCCGCCGGCAGTCGCGCTTTGGTGCGAGACCGTGATGGATCTCTGATCGCATATGGAATGTACGATCCTGAAAGCCCCTTAGCAGTGCGGGTCTGCGCGATTGAGCGTGAAAGACTCGATGACGATTTTGTCGCAAAACGTTTGCGTGAGGCACTGCGAATCCGGACCGCGCTGTTTGATTCGCACACCACGGGCTATCGACTTCTGAATGGGGAAGGTGACGGCTTACCCGGTCTAGTCTGCGATCGCTACGGTCGTTTTGCCGTAGTAAAGCTTGATGGCGAAGCGCCAACTGGTTTTTGGAACGTCGAGGCGATTGCTGAATGGCTAATTCAGAATGCCGGCATTCGTTCCGTATATCTTAAGTATCGTGCCGAAGAAAAAACGCGCGGACGAATGATTGAAGGGCAGCTGCCTGAGTCTTCAATTCCCTTTGTGGAGCAGGGAGTGTCGTTCCAAGCTGACATCCAGCAGGGCCAAAAGACCGGCTTCTTTTTCGATCAGCGCGAGAATCGCGGTCGGATTAGACAACTGGCGAAAGGAAAATCGGTCTTGAACCTTTTCGGTTATACCGGGGGCTTTTCAATTTATGCCGGACTCGGCGGTGCAAGCCATGTGACAACGGTCGATATCGCCCAGCCGGCGATTGAAGAAGCTTGTCGCAACTGGGAGCTCAATGAGGTGCCGCAAGCTGCGCATAGCGCGGTTGCAGAAGACGCTTTTGAGTATTTAGCTAAGGCTCGCGAAGCCAAGTCGCGTTGGGATCTGATAGTGGTGGATCCGCCATCCTTCGCCCCCTCAGAACGTTTGGTTGAAAAAGCAAAGGAAAGCTATATCGCTTTGTTTACGGCTGCGCTGCGTGTGCTGTCGGACGGTGGAGTTATAGCTTTATCGTCCTGCTCTAGTCATATTTCTTCTGCCATGTTCTTAGAGATTTGTGGTGCGGCGCTTTCAGCGGCGCGTTGTCGCGCCACTGTTCTTGGTATCCATGGACAGCCGGCCGATCATCCGTTTCCTTTTGTTTGTACGGAACTACAGTACCTTAAATTCGTGCTTTTGCAGGTTCGCTGATGTCGACAGACGTCTTGCATCGTCGCCTAGCGCAGTCGGTGCTCTTCGTAGTGGCAATAATTTGGGGCTGCGCGTTTGTAACTCAGCGCACGGCCATGCAAGATCTTGGCCCCTTCGCGTTTAACGGCACACGATTTTTTCTGGCAGCGCTCATGCTCTGGGCGATCGTCGCCTACCGCGGAAGCCTTAAGCTTATAGATAGAAGCGATTGGTATTTCGGGGTTCTGCTTGGCGGCTTGCTTTTCGCTGGCGCATCCTTTCAGCAGGTGGGAGTTGTCACCACGTCTGCGGGGAAGGCAGGTTTTATTACCGGGCTGTACGTAGTTTTTATCCCCTTATTCCTGCGTATCTGTTGGCGGCAGCTTACTTCGTTTGGGGTATGGTGCGGAATCTTCGCGGCGCTACTCGGGCTTTTTCTTTTGAGTATATCCGAGCAACTTACCTTTCAGCGTGGCGACCTGTGGGTGACCTTATGCGCAATTGCTTTTGCTTGGCACATGATTCTGACCGGTCGCTGGGTGGAGCATAAAGATCCTTGGCTGCTCGCTGCCATTCAGTTTTCGGTGATTGCAGTTGTTAGTCTGTTCACCGCTGCGTTCCAAGAGAATATTACGTTTGAAGGCCTCTACTCCGCAGGGCCCGAAATTTTATATGCCGGAATTCTTTCTGCGGGCGTCGGGTACACTGCTCAAACGGTCGCCCAGAAATACACCTCGTCGGTGATCGTGGGAATAATTCTGAGTCTGGAATCAGTCTTTGCAGCTTTAGCTGGATGGCTGCTTTTGCATGAGTTGCTTACGGCGCGTCAACAGCTCGGTTGTGCGTTGATGCTGGCGGGAACTATTCTTGCGCAGCTCGCGCAAGAATCCCCGCAGAAAGTGGCGGACGCAAATCGCAGCTAAGCGGGGATTACTTTTTAGATTTATCTGAACAGCCGCAATGTCCGCCACAGCCGCCGGTATTGCCGCGTGCTTGGGCCATGAACCCGCAGAAACGTCGCGCCACGAATACAGCGGCCATTACTACCAAAATTGCGACAATAATCTTCTGCATGGGACTCCTTACTTAAGATAATAGTTGGCTGCGTGGTACGTGAAGTACGAGGCGCCATATGCCAAGATAGTCATATAAGAAAACATGAAGGCAGTCCAACCCCACGAGCCGGTCTCCCTGCGACACACGGCCAGCGTCGACATGCACTGACAAGCAAAGACATAGAAGACCATTAAAGACAGGGCGGTGCTAAGTGTAAAACTGCCGTCGATCTGTTTTTCTTTGAGTACGTTGAGCAGCGATTGTGAGGCAGTATCTTGCTCTTGCAGGTGGTAGACGGTCGATAACGAGCTGATAAATACTTCGCGTGCGGCAAACGAAGCGAGCAGTCCTACGCCAATTTCCCAGTTAAATCCTAATGGTGCGATTATCGGCTCCATGGCCGTTCCGATTTGCCCGGCCAAGGTCTGTTTCACTTCGCCTTGTGGGTAGCTGGCGAGAAACCACAAGATAACTGAGCAGGCCAAAATAACGGTGCCGGCACTTTTGAGAAACAGCACGATACGGTCAAACACTTCGCGCAGTGCGAGCAGCAGCGAAGGCAAACGAAAGGGCGGCATCTCCATCACGAATACAGCCGGCTCTCCGCGTAGGATGGTGAATTTAAGGATCCACGCCACCAACGCTGCGCCGACGATGCCCAGTACATACATGGCGAATAACACCAGACCTTGTAGTGAAAATATTCCGAAGACGTAGGTTGAGGGAACAAATGCTGCGATCAGCAGCGTGTATACAGGTAGCCGCGCACTGCAACTCATTAAGGGAGCGATCAATATTGTGGCCAGGCGATCGCTAAATGAGGGAATAGTGCGAGTCGAAAGTATGCCCGGAATGGCGCAGGCAAAAGAGCTCAGTAAGGGAATGAAAGATCGTCCTTGTAAGCCGAACTGGCGCATCACTCTATCCATGAGAAACGCTGCGCGCGAAAGGTAGCCGCTGTCCTCAAGTAATCCCAAAAAGAAAAAGAGAATCGCTATTTGCGGGACGAAGATAAGAACGCTGCCGACACCGGCAATGATGCCGTCGACGATTAAACTACGCAGCATGCCGGGAGACATAAAGGAGCTGACATAATTTCCAAACGCTGCAACAGCGTTGTCAATGAACTCCATGGGGATGCTGGCCCACATGAAGATCGACTGAAAGATAAAGGCCATCAGAGCGAAGAAAACCAAGGTGCCCCAGACGCGATGGGTGATGACGCGATCGATGGCAGCCGTAAGTTTGCCGCCGCGTGCTGGTTCAAAAGCGCAGCAACCCTTTACGATCGAATTGATCCACGTGTAACGCTGCGTGGCTTCGAAGCTCACGCAGTCGATGCCAGCGCCCAAAAGTTCTTGACGCGCTTTGATTACTTCTGATTGAAGAGGTTCTGATGCTGCGGATGTCGCGTCTGATAAAAGCGCCGAACCTATAAATAGAGCCGGCGTCGATCCGTGATGGCTTGCAGCATGTTTTATCCCCAGCTCCTCTGCAGCACGTCGGAACGGTGAGGCTGAATCCAGCCAACCGAACGCCTTCGTTGATTGCCTTTTGGATGCAAGTAAGGCGGTAAGTTCGTTGCGAAGCTCGCTCATTCCCTGCGCCTTGCTGGCAACAAGCGCGACCACGGGGACGTCTAATGCGCGAGCGAGAAGCTCTCGTCGGATAATGATGCCTTGCTTTTCAGCAAGGTCGCTCATGTTGAGAACCACCAACAGCGGCAACCCTAAATCAATTAATTGAGAAGTGAGATAAAGGTTACGTTCGAGATTCGTAGCATCAATGACTGCGATGAGGATGTCGGGGCGTGCTTCCCCTTTGATGCTTCCGAGCAGCGCTTGCGTCGCAATCGCTTCGTCGAGCGAGTTGTGAGAGAGGGAGTAGATGCCCGGCAAATCAACCAGAAGAACATCTTTATCCTCGAGCAGGAGACGACCTTCTTTTTTCTCGACGGTCACGCCCGGGTAATTGGCGACTTTATAACGAAGCCCGGTTAGAGCGTTGAACAGCGTAGTTTTTCCGCAATTGGGATTGCCGGCCAGCACGATACGCATCGGTTCCGTTCGGGCATTGCTCTCGAACTCTTGCGCGTCGGCAGAGGCGGGATTCATGGTTAGCTCTTAGAGCGGGGTGACTTGTACGCTCTGTGCCTCAGATCGGCGTAATGAAATGCGATACCCCAACGCTTTAAATTGCGCAGGATCACCGAGCGGCGCATTGCAGATTTTCTCGATAGCTGTACCTGCCACGATTCCCATCGAAAGAAGCTTGCGACATAGCGCCGTATTCTCAGTGCAGACTGAAGCAACGATAGCACGCTGGCCCTTCAGTAGACTGTCGAGGGTGATGAGTAAATTCTGCGATGGGGTAGTCACGGCGCTCATTTCTTTAATAGCCTATGATGCTCAGCGCACATGAGTCAAGTAATCGGCGAGGCGTTGAAGTGTTTTATATATGAAGCAAGCACTCAAGAATGGCTTAGGTGAGTAGTTTTATTGAGTGCTCAACTCGGACGAGCAATCTCAGACGACCCCGCTGGATAATGCCCGTTGCAACCAACGGTAGCTGCACCATTGGTAGTTAGAGATCTTTGTCGGGGATTCCGCCTTCGATTAGCAGATTCAATTAGCGGCCCGCACTACGCTGCTGCGGACGTCGCGCGGAGCGACGAGCCAGAACCCGTCTTTCATCGCGATTTGCGATGCGACGTTCAACGGTGACGGGTTGTCGTTCTTGTAGCCCACGCGCGGACATCAGCAAATGATAGCAAAGGGCAAAGTACGCCGCTGAACAGGTGAGGACTAGAATCGAAGATGTGGCGACGGAAAGCACGAAGAGCTCACTCACGCGCAGGGCTAGTCTCCACAGAAAAATGCCTAAGCCGATCGACATCAGGGTGGCGAAGAAACCTAAGCTGACAAAGGAGAGGCGGATTTCCACGGCCACTCGCGGCCAGCGCAGCAGCCGCAAAACTAAGGTAGTCGCAGCGATGCTCAGCAAGCAGGCCGTGATTCCAGCCATGCTGGCGCTAAAGGACTCAATTCCACTCGGAAACGCCAGGCAAGCCAAGAGCGTTCCTGCCAAAAGCCCCGCGCATAGAGTCTTCAGTTCTTTCACGACGCCCCATCCGTCAACGTTCACTACACCACCGTGGCGCAGGAAGAAGCGCTCAACGCTTCTATTGTTGTGATGCGATGTGAGGCGCTGCGGCCCGCAGGAGTGTCAAAAAATCGTCATGAAGCGAACAGTCGTTCGTCGGTTTAGAAGGTGTTTCTCAGGCCAGGGGAGAGTTAGGCCTTCACCTGGTCGGGGTCGTCGAAGCCTTGATTAATGAGGCTGAGCGCCTTGTCAGGGCTGTACTTAGCGCCGAGCCAGCGGGCTGCAGTAGCGGCTGGAAAACCAGCTTGAGCCCAACTTCCGCCAGTGGCGGCATCAAATCCATGCAGCCTCCAGTCGAACGCATCAGCCGGCGTTTGCCACCCACCTTGGATCCATGCGGCAGCCTCTTCGGGAGTGAAAGAATAGGCGCGCCAATAGCCCGCCGAAGTCGGATCAAAGCCTAGGCTTTGCCATTGCAAAATCTCTGGGCCGAAGAACCCGGCATTTTCGAAGGACATGCCGCCTTTATAGGGGGCGAGCAGAACGTGCACGTCGTGCACGTAGGTTCGAAAGAGACCGGGCAATGCGATGCACTCATCAGAGAGGGTTTTGAAGAAGTCCGCGTCAACCGGGGTGGGCGACTTGTAGGCGGTGATGAGGGAGTGAACCAGTTGGACATCGCGCGTGGTGATGCCCAAGAGAGGGGTGTATTGCTCAACGATGTCTTGGTGCCCGAAGAGCTTTCCGTACTCGATTGCGCCTTTGATGTAATTGTCTCGGGAATAGGCGTAGCGACCATAGGAGGAAATGAGGAACTTGATACGCTGAGGCTGTTGGGGGGTGGCGGCGTCTCCAAGCACCGAGAAGGCCGTATCGGCAATCGCCTGCAATTCCGGCTGAATGTCCGCCAGAAGCTTATAGGCGCTTTGCGCTTCGAAGGTCTCCGGAGTCGTCCAGCTGGCTGAAAAAAGGCAAATTTGATTGGAGAGATCGCTAACCCATCCGCGCACCTTTTCGAGAATCGAGCGCGTTCTTCCGATTTCCTCGATCTTCAAGCCCTCAAACCCTAGCTGCTGAAGAATGTTGAAAGCGGCAAAGCGGCCCTGGTACGCCGCGGTTAAATAGTTCAAGAAGTTATGGGTGAAGGCGATATCCTGCTGGTGTTTGGGATCCATGTGCGTGTTGCTAGAGACGTAAGCAGTAAGTAAGAGTAGGTTTTGTTCGCCTTCGACGTAGCTCTCCTACGAGGGTAACTGCCGCTGTCCTAGCTGTCAATTTAGAGGCTTGGCCGGCATGGGGCTGATTTTTGCCTCCCGATGTCAGTTGGGCGCTTGATTAGCGTGACCGTTCCTCTATTATAAAGCTCGAAGCACGGTAGCTTTTTAAGCTCTTAATTTCTCCATGCCACCAACTTCGGTTTCCTCAGGCTCTCCTCAACAAAGCGATACTCCGCAAGCTTTGGATGTCACCTCATCTGTAGGGGGCGATGCGCCAATTTCCCTCGGTGCCCCACTCGATGTCCGTGTGCGAGAGCTGCTGCGCGTAATTACCAGCGAAGTAGAAGGACGTCATTCGGTTTCGTATCGAGCCAGCGACGTAGATCCTGAGCGCTTGGAGAGTAGCTTTGCCATGGCCAAGCGGGCCGCAGCGGAGCTTCTGCATGGCTTGGTTGCCACGCAGGGAGATCATCCTGGAGTAGTTATCTGCGGTGGCGCTCGCCTTAAGATGGAAGATCCACGCCATCGCGAGGATTGCGAACTCGCCATCCGAGCTGGAGAAAGTGTGGCTCGTGAGGGCTTCAGTGTGCATACCGGCGGCGGTATGGGAGTTATGCACTACGCTGCGGTGGGCGGACGGAA
>JAFLCA010000090.1 GCA_017302875.1 Deltaproteobacteria bacterium | reverse complement strand
CGTATCGTGCCAGCGACGTAGATCCTGAGCGCTTGGAGAGTAGCTTTGCCATGGCGAAGCGTGCAGCAGGGGAGCTTCTGCATGGCTTGGTTGCCACGCAAGGAGATCATCCTGGGGTAGTTATCTGCGGCGGCGCTCGCCTTAAGATGGAAGATCCACGCCATCGCGAGGATTGCGAACTCGCCATCCGAGCTGGAGAAAGTGTGGCCCGCGAGGGCTTCAGTGTGCATACCGGCGGCGGTATGGGAGTTATGCACTACGCTGCGGTGGGCGGACGGAATGAGCAAGAACGGAATCCAAATGCGCCGCGGGTGCTGGGTAGCCGCATAAGTTTGCCTTTCGAGACGGTCGATAGCCCATGCCTGGATCTCGTCTCTCGCCATGATTACTTCTTCACGCGCAAAGCTGTCATGTTTAAGAACGCAGCTGGCGCGATGATACTGCCGGGCGGCATGGGAACGCTGGACGAGTATTTTGACGCTCTGCGCTTTGCTTCAACCTCTAAGGAGCCGTTTCCCGCGCCTCTTGTCGGCGAGATTTGGCGCCCCCTTCATCACTGGCTCAAGGAACATGCTGATGGGCCTGGACAGCGTGGGTATATATCGAAAGAGGCTCTGGATAGAATTCAACTATTCACGGGGCGGTACGCAGAAATCGAGGCGACTGAGTACATCAAGGCAGAGTCTGCTCAGCGCGTAGCGCGTTTTCATCGTAATCACGCAGCGGGTAATCATGGGCCGCTCGTGCACGATATTTTCGGCAGCGAGTCCGATCTACTTCGTCATCCGGAGTTCTATCGCGCAGATGTCACGATGGTTTGGGATTTCCTAGAAGACATGTTCTCGACGTTCCGCTTCCTCCATGGCAGACAGGGGCCAGCCATCGGGGTAATCGGAAGTTCGCAGGCCACCACAGAGGATGCCCATCTTCACTTTGCTGATCGGCTCGGTTCCGAAATCGGAGCTCTTGGGCTCCACATGCTGGCAGCGCAAGACTCGGGACTGATGGCGCTCGCAGGACTGGCAGCGCGCACCTTCAAATCATCGGAAACTTCCGTTGCTTTCCTTGATAGAGCAGGAAATTCCTTTGGCCCCGATACGCATCTATGTGTGATGGATCCCGTGCGTAGGGCGGGTTTCTTGAAGGGTACGTACGGCGCTGTAGTCATGCCCGGTGGTATTGGAACCATCGATACTGCCTGTGAGACTCAGAACCTTATTAACTGCGGCAAGATTGATTACTCACTTGTCTTTGCGGGGACAAAATATTGGACCCCTTTCAAAGAAGCCTTGCAGGGCATAGCTCAGCGCTGGGGTTACTTGTCTGAGCGTGAAGTAGCCAAGATGCAGATTACCGACGATCCTTCAGTAGCAATCAGCGCTTCAATCCTACATTCGAAGCGTTTCGGGCGCGCGGTCATGGAGTCGCAGCGAAGAATTCCTCTCCCCGTGCTTTCGCCTGACGTGTTTTCCGCTTAGTTCACTCCAGGTTTCGCTTCTTGTGTTGGGTAGACGGCAGCGCAAGTCGTGTCTTTGGCCAACTGCATTGCTCATATAGTTTCATTGTGTCCGGCCCTTAATTACCTTTCCCACAGAGTTAGTCACACATCTTCAACAGCTGCGTGAGGTAAGAGACGCAGATCTAGTTATTTTAGGCAGTTATAGGGGCGAGCGTACCGCAACACCTAATGAGCTGGCCGACTTGGATGGTAACTGTGGGAGTTTATAAAATGATTTGAAAACATTTGTTCTTTTCTTCTTAGGTAGTTAGTTTCATCGCCCAAAAAATCGCAGAAGAAGTAAGAACTTTAGCCTAGACAGTTTGGACGTATATCCATATATCTTGTAGTTAGAGACGTTGCTCGACACAATATGTAGTGGTCTGTAGTTCGGATCCGCTTCTCTATTCATCAAAATAAGATAACGTTTTGCTGAGTGAGTCCTATAGGGGCTTTGTGTACACGTGCGTCTGGTGAGAGCGCAGTTCATTGAAATTTAAGAAACCATGCAGAGGGAAGTCATCATGGAAGCAGTAGTCGGAAGCGAAGCAAAGTCAGCCGTGAACGCCAATGCAGCAACAGCGGCAGTAAAAAAGGACTCGACCATTGATCTGACACGTCCGAATGGAAACGGAAAAAATGGCGTCGGTTTGAGCGGCAAGCTTGATACCTTCACCGTGGTAAAGCGCAACGGCATGCTTGTTCCGTTCCGTCGCGATCGAGTTTTCACCGCCATCGAAGCAGCCTTCCGTCACACCAAGGAAATTCCCATTACCGCTCCTCTTCCTCAGGAGGTTTACAGCCAAGTTCAATCTGTCGCCAGCGAAGTCATCAAGGTCGTTGATGAGCAGGCCCGTTTGGGTGCTTGCCTCACGGTTGAAGGCATTCAAGATATCGTCGAGATGAAGCTCATGCAGGGCGGATTCCACGACGTTGGCCGCAACTACATCGTGTATCGCGAAGAGCATAAGCAAATTCGCGAAGACTCTCCGCGTAACCTCAAAATCTTCCGTCGTGATGGGACCACCCAGGTGCGTTTCAATCCCATGAAGATAGCTTCGGCTATCGAGCGCGCCTTCCGGGCCTCCCTCAAGATCGAGGGCACTACTCCGCAGGACGTCATCGATTCCGTCAATCTTTTTAGCAACAAAGTGGTGCAGCGTGTGGTGCAGCTATCGAAAGCTGGTACTGCCTTGCACGTAGAGCTCATCCAAGACGAAGTCGAGCGCCAAATGATGGCGGAAGGTTTCTACCAAGTTGCCAAAGACTTCATCATCTATCGCTCGCAGCGCGCTTTGCTTCGTGCACGTGAAGAAGTCGAAGCACCGATTGCTGAAGTCGCGAAAGAGGCCCCGGTTGTTGATACTGGTGCCCCTGGTCGCGAGTTCCAAGTTACGGCGCCAGACGGCAAGAAATACAAACTGACCGAGGGCGAGCTTCGCCGTCGAGTTACCTATGCTTGCCGCGGTTTTGAAGACCGTGTGTCCGGTGAAGATATCGTGCAAGAAGCCATGCGCAACTTCTACGACGGAGTGCGTACGGATGAAGTTGATACGTCTTGCACCATGGCTGCGCGAGCCAAGGTTGAAAAGGAGCCAGCGTACTCGTTTGTTGCTGCCCGTTTGCTCTTGGACATCATTTATCGTGAAACGCTACAGGTTGAGGCGGTTAGCCCAAAGCTTGAAGCCGCTCACCGCGAATACTTCAAGAAGTATTTGACGCGCGCCATCGAAGTAGAGCGTGTCGATCCCGCACTCTTGAACTTTGACCTCGAGAAGATCGCCTCCGCGATGAAGCTCGAGCGTGACTTGCAGTTTACGTATCTCGGACTGCAAACGCTTTACGATCGTTATCTCATTCATCATGAGGATGTCCGTCTCGAGACTCCGCAAATTTTCTGGATGCGTGTTTCGATGGGCTTGGCCTTGAATGAAGGTGCACAGAAGACCGAGCGAGCAATCGAGTTCTATAACGTGCTCTCGCGCTTCTTGTTTACCTCCAGCACGCCGACGCTATTCAACTCTGGAACCTTGCACCCGCAGATGAGCTCTTGCTACTTGTCGACGGTTCAAGATGATTTGAAGAGCATCTTCAAGATCGTCTCCGATGACGCGCAGCTCTCGAAGTGGGCAGGTGGTCTCGGTAACGATTGGACCAACATCCGCGCCACGGGCTCCCGCATCAAGGGCACCAATGGACGAAGCCAAGGCGTTATCCCTTTCCTGAAAGTCGCCAACGATACCGCCGTAGCGGTTAATCAAGGTGGCAAGCGAAAGGGCGCCATGTGCGCGTACCTCGAAACTTGGCATCTCGACATGGAAGACTTCCTCGAGTTGCGCAAAAACACGGGTGACGAGCGTCGTCGTACGCATGACATGAATACGGCGAACTGGATTCCCGATCTGTTCATGAAGCGTGTTGCGCAGAATGGAACCTGGACCTTGTTTAGCCCAAGCGATGTGCCGGATTTGCACGATCTCTACGGCAGCAAGTTCGAAGAGCGCTACACGGCGTACGAGAAGATGACCGAGACTGGTGAGCTTAAGCTCTTCAAGAAGATCGAAGCGGTTACCATCTGGCGTAAGATGCTTTCCTTCTTGTTCGAGACTGGTCACCCGTGGATGACCTTCAAGGATCCATCGAATTTGCGCTCGCCACAGGATCATTGCGGTGTGGTGCACAGCTCGAACCTCTGCACGGAAATCTTGCTGAACACCTCGGCTGATGAGACTGCGGTATGTAACCTCGGTTCCGTCAACTTGGTTGCGCACGTTAGCACTGGCCCCGACTCTCGCGGTTTCCTCGATGAAAAACTCATCGCTGCTACCGTCAAGACAGCCGTGCGCATGCTCGACAACGTAATCGACATCAACTTCTACCCGACGGTTGAGGCAAAGACGGCTAACCTCCGTCATCGTCCAATTGGTCTCGGGCTGATGGGATTCCAGGATGCGCTGTACAAGTTGAACTTCAGCTACGCTAGCCCCGAGGCCGTGCGCTTCGCGGATGAGAGCATGGAAGTGATCTCGTACTATGCCATCTTGGCCTCGACTGAGCTTGCACGTGAACGTGGATCGTACTCGACCTTCAAGGGCTCGAAGTGGGATCGCGGTCTGTTGCCGATTGATACTATTCGCATTCTTCAGCAAGAGCGTGGGGCCGACTATCTTGATATGGACACTTCCGCAACGCTCGACTGGAGTGTCGTGCGTGAAGCGATCAAGAAGAACGGCATGCGTAACAGCAACACCATGGCGATTGCGCCGACGGCGACTATCTCGAATATCACCGGCGTCACGCAGTCTATCGAGCCTTCCTATAAGCACTTGTATGCCAAGTCCAATCTGTCCGGTGAATTCACCGTGCAGAGCACCTTCTTGGTTGAAGCTTTGAAGAAGCTCGGCATGTGGGATGATGAAATGATCGACGACTTGAAGTACTTCGATGGTTCGATCATGGAGATCGAGCGCATTCCTGAAAACGTCAAGCGCGTCTTCTTGACTGCCTTCGAGATCGAGCCAGAATGGCTGATAGAGTGCGGTAGCCGTCGTCAGAAATGGATCGACATGGGCCAATCCCTTAACTTGTATATTGCCGAGCCAAGCGGAAAGAAGCTGCACGACATGTACATGCTGGCTTGGAAGAAGGGCCTCAAGACGACCTACTATCTGCGCTCGCTTGGTGCGACGCAGATCGAGAAGTCGACGACCGACGTCAATAAGCGTGGATTGCAGCCGCGCTGGATGAAGAACAAGTCGGCTTCGAGCAACATCAAGGTTGAGCGTTCTGAAGCGGCAGCGTCGACTGCGCCAGCGGCATCGACTTCACCGGCCATGCCGAAAGCGATGTGCAGCTTGGATGGCGATTGCGAGAGTTGTCAGTAGGGTGCGTACGGGGCCGACCAGACGGCCGGCCCCGTTAGAATTTGTAATTGGTATTTAGGGAGTTGATAGAAAATGCTTACGTTTGAAGACGAAGGAACTGTTGGATCTTCTTCACAAGGTGACAGCGGTAACGAGGGCGTCAAGAAGCGCTTTCAGGGAAAAGATAAGCGCCTCATTAATTGCAATGCCGTTGACGTCAATCAGCTCATGCCGCTCAAGTACAAGTGGGCTTGGGAGCATTACCTAAACGGGTGCGCCAACAACTGGTTGCCGACTGAAGTTCCGATGTCCAAGGACATTGAGTTCTGGAAGGACAATAAGCTTACGGCTGATGAGCGCCGCGTTATCATGCGCAATTTGGGATTCTTCAGCACGGCTGAAAGCCTGGTCGGGAATAACATTATCCTTGCCATCTTCAAGCACGTCACGAACCCTGAAGCGCGTCAGTACCTTTTGCGTCAGGCCTTTGAAGAAGCCGTGCATACGCACACCTTCCATTACATCGTTGAATCGCTCTCTCTCAATCAGGGTGAGGTGTTCAACATGTATAACGAGGTGAACACCATCCACAATAAGGATGAGTTCGAAATGAAGCTGACCGCTGACGTGTTGGCGCCTGGCTTTTCGACTGAGACGTTCGAGGGTGCGCAGAAGTTCCTTTCCAATTTGATTGGATACTACATCATCATGGAAGGAATTTTCTTCTACAGTGGATTCGTCATGATTCTCTCGTTCCACCGTCAGAACAAGATGACTGGTATTGGTGAGCAGTTCCAATACATCTTGCGCGATGAAACGATTCATTTGAACTTCGGAATCGATTTGATCAATGGAATTAAAGAAGAGAATCCGCATTTGTGGACTCCTGAATTCCAGGCTCAGATTCTCGATCTGATCAAGGAAGCGGTCGAACTCGAGTACAAGTATGCGGCTGATTGCTTGCCGAACGGCATCTTGGGCCTCAGTGCCCCGATGTTCCGTGAGTATGTGCAGCATATTGCGGATCGCCGTCTGGAGCGTATCGGCCTCAAGCCGATTTACGGCTCGAAGAATCCCTTCCCGTGGATGAGTGAAACGATCGATCTCGGAAAGGAGAAGAACTTCTTCGAGACACGCGTGACCGAGTATCAGACAGCTGCTTCGCTGAACTGGTAATAGACCCCTCTCAGTGGCGATGTCTCCATGAGGCAAACGTATGCATGGAGCATCGCCACTATTACCGCCCTTACCCTCCTATTTTTCTGGATCCAGGTGCGCGCTCCGCACAACTGGACTGGCAACTGGCCGCCTCTTCAGAATTACCAAACTCTCACCGATGCCTTATTGCGCGGCGATCTCTCGCTCGCTCCAGCGCCGCAATGGCTCTTAGAGCTAAGAGATCCCTATAACCGCAAGGAGCGCGCCGAGCATCCGCAGGAGGGGGAGGTGTGGGACTTATCTCTCTTTGCCGGCAAGCTGTACCTCTATTTTGGCATCGCTCCGGTTCTTGCCTTTTTTCTGCCCTATAAGGCGCTTTTTGATCAACACCTTCCCTCAGCACTTGTCGTATTCCTGAGTTGTTCGGGCGCTCTGATCGTGGCGGCAGGGCTGCTGTGGAGAGTTTCTTCGCGAATGAAAGCGGCCATTGCCTTGCCCCCGCTCGAATCCTTTTTGGCCTTCTATGCTCCGTTCCTCGTACTGGGATGTGGGGGCATGCAAGGCGTTTTGCTTGGTCGCACGCATATCTACGAGCTGGCGATTTCATGCGGAGCGCTCTTTGTGATGATCGCTTTGTTCGCGCTCGTCAGAGAGCACGAGGCTGCGAGTCCCAAGTGGCGAATCCTCGCTGGAGCTTGCGCAGGGCTTGCCGTCGGATGTCGCCCTCATCTCGGTGTAGGTTTGTCTGTTCTTTTTTTGTACAGCTTCGCGTGTCACTACCGCGAGCGCTCCCTTCGTGAAAATGTGGTCTGTGCAACACAGCTGCTAGCTCCCTTCGTTCTTTTTGTCGGCACCTACGCAGTTTACAACTGGGCCCGCTTTGGAAATCCTCTTGAATTTGGGGTGCATTACCAACTGGGCGTTGTCGATCCTCGGCACACTGCATTTATGTCTTGGCAATACTTGGGGAAGAATCTTGTCGATTCTTTTTTTGCAGCGCCTTCGCACCTGCCGTACTTTCCCTGGTTGGGTGTAGTGGACCAACTCATTTCGGCACCAGCGGACGCGCGACCAGCGCTGATACATGTGCAGCGGCTCAGCGTTTTTATGGCCATCCCATTTACTATCTGGTCACTCTATTACGTGATGTATGCATACTCTTCTTCAACCAAGGTCCCAGCAGTTGGGCGGATAGCTTTTACCTACTGTTTCGCTTTCGCCGTATCGACGCTGATTACCTTGGCGTCTTTCTTTGCCATGCATCCCCGTTATTTGGCCGATTATGCTTTGCCGCTCTGTGTGGCTGCCTCGATTGGCTGGTTGCAGTTTTGGTGTGCGAGCGAAGAAAAAAGTGGCCTGCCGCAAGTGCTGCGCATGCTTTCTCTTCTCGCGTTGTTTGTAAGCATATACTTCGGCGCAGTTGTCCTAGCACTGGCTTACTGAATAGATCGATCGTAGCTCAAAAAGAAGCAGAGCTTATTAAGCAAATTTAGTTCGGTCTGGCAGCGCGGCATCGCCTTCAGATGAAGGAGCCGCCTCGGCACCGGTAGGCGATGATTCTGTAGATTGAGTTAGATTTGCTTGGAGCCAATCTCCGGCTTGAGCAAAAGTGTCCGAGCAAAACTTCCCGTGCAGATCCCCTGGAATCAGTTCGGGTGCGCTGGAAAGCCGTCCATACGGAATCTGCCCCAGTTGTTCACGAATGAAGCGTCCGGAGCGGCTTTCCTGATCGAACCGTCCATCGCCTAGATCGCCATCAATGATGGCGAAATCAAATTGCGTTCCTCGCATGAGCTCGGCTGCTTGCTGCGGAGTACAGGCTAGGTGCGCCTTGTACCCAAGATCTTCCAGTGCACGTTTTACTGAGATGCCCTTAAGGTAGCTGTCGTCGAGTACAAGTATGCAGCGAGAGCAGACAACTTGTGGTGTAGCATCGGGCGAGTTGACGGCTGGCTGAGACATCGAGGGCATGGCGACTCCATCGAGAACAGGCAGACCCAGTATGCCGCAAATCAAAATCTTACGTGTAGCAAAATTCTACATCGAGGCTAATCTATTGAAAATCTTGGTAAGTTGAGCAGCGTGGGCGAGCCTGCCGTCCGCATGCTAGACTTCGCGCATGCCTTTAGATTTCAACGCACTTCGCAAAGAGTACCGACTTGCTTCGCTTGATGAAGCGCAGGTCGACAAGAGCCCCATCGCTCAGTTCAAGATTTGGTTCGATCAGGCTATCAGTTCCCAACTCACTGAGCCCAACGCCATGACGCTTGCAACCGCAAGTTCAAATGGAGTGCCCTCCGCTCGGGTGGTGTTACTGAAGGAATACGGAGAGACTGGCTTCACCTTCTTTACCAATTACCGCAGTAGAAAAGGCGTTGAGTTAAAGGACAATCCGCGTGCCGCCTTGCTTTTCTATTGGGCAGAGCTTGAGCGACAAATTCGTATCGAAGGTAGCGTTGATCAAGTCTCGAGGCCTGAGAGCGAGTCCTATTTTAAGAAGCGTCCGCGTAAATCTCAAATTGGAGCCAATGCGTCGCTGCAAAGCTCGCCGCTCAAAGACCGCGCTACGCTTGAGCAGGAGGCGGCCCGACTGGAGCAGTTGTGGGAAGGGCAGGAGGTGCCGTGTCCTGCGAGTTGGGGCGGCTATCTTCTGCGTCCGGAATTCTTTGAGTTTTGGCAGGGTCGCGAGAGCCGGTTGCATGATAGAATTTGCTACCGCAGAGACGTCACACGGCATTGGCTTATCGAGCGCCTTGCGCCTTAAGACGCTGCGCAGCGCCCTTCAATTCTTGATGCGCTACTGCTAGACTTCTTCAAAATTTAAAGAGAGAGAGTGCCTCATGGATACTCAGAATCCGCTTGTGATTGGTAAAACAGCCGAGGGCGTCGAAGTGGCACTCGTGCCGAGCATGGCAAATCGTCATGGGCTTATCGCGGGCGCTACGGGAACCGGTAAGACCGTAACGCTGCAACTTTTGGCAGAACGCTTTTCGCGGCTCGGGGTTCCTGTTTTTACTGCCGACGTGAAGGGAGATCTGTCAGGTATCGCTGCTCCCGCGCAGATGACTCCACGTTTGCAAGAGCGCTTAAGCAAGCTTGGTATCACAAACTTTCAGCCGCAGCAGTGGCCGGTTCTTTTTTGGGATGTATACGCAAAGACGGGACATCCCGTGCGGGCCACCGTTTCCGAAATGGGTCCGCTGCTTCTAGGGCGGGTGTTGCAACTGAACGAAACGCAAGCTCAGGTGTTGCAAGTGGTATTCAAAGTTGCTGATGACCAAGGCTTGCTGCTTCTCGATCTAAAAGATCTAAAAGAGCTTCTGACGTTTGTTGCTGAGAATGCTGCCACGCTCAAAGATGAGTACGGCAATATTGCGCCGGCCACCCTGGCAACCATTCAACGAAACGTGCTGACCCTTAACGAAGCAGGCGGCGAAATCTTCTTTGGAGAACCTGCGTTACGACTCGAACATTTGCAGCAGCGCGATTTCTCCGGCAATGGGGTGGTGAGTATTCTGGATGCCACGCAGCTGTTGCTCGATCCGCGCCTGTATTCGACATTCTTATTGTGGTTGCTCTCGGAACTTTTCGAGGAGTTGCCGGAGGTAGGAGACCTCGATAAGCCGAAGCTCATTTTCTTCTTCGACGAAGCGCATCTGCTTTTTAAGGATGCTCCGAATGCGCTCATTACTCGCATCGAGCAGGTGGTGCGCCTTATTCGCTCCAAAGGGGTAGGGATTTATTTTGTGACTCAGAATCCATCCGACATTCCTGAATCCGTGCTGGCGCAGTTGGGGAACCGTTTTCAGCACGCTTTGCGAGCCTATACTCCCTCCGAGCAAAAGGCGGTCAGGACAGCGGCAAAGAGTTTCCGCCCCAATCCAGCATTAGACACGGAGAGTGTCATCGGTGAGCTGAAGGTGGGCGAAGCGTTGGTTTCGCTCCTCGATGCTGAAGGGCGTCCGACCATGGTCGAGCGAACGATGATCCTGCCCCCGCAGGGGCAGATTGGAATGCTTTCTGCGGAGCAGCGCAAAGAAGTGTTTTCACGCTCGCCGCTTAAGGGTTGCTATGACGCAGCAGTCGACCGGGAATCAGCCTACGAGGTTTTGAAGAAACGCAAATCGGAACAGAAGGCAGCCACCTCTGAAGCGTTGGCGCAGCCGGGCGGAGTTGGCGGAATTTTGGGCGGAATCTTCGGCTCGCCCGGTGGCCGTCGTCAAAGTGTCGGGGAGGCCTTGGTTAAGTCCCTGGCCCGCAGTGCGGGATCTTCGCTGGGCCGCCAAATAATCCGTGGCGTTCTCGGCTCGATTGGTAGAAGCTTGGGGAAATAATTCGGCTTTTGTATTCAGGGAAATCCTTATGTCTCGGTGCACCTTTTTCCTGGCGGGAATTTGCGGCAGTTTAATGCTGTCAACTTCGATTGCCTTCGGCATAGAGCCTGCGGTCGGTACCATCATCGATGCTCGTACCAATGGAAAAGTGCAGGGCCGTCTTGAAATCGAGTTGAAAGTTACGGGCGAAGAAGTGTCAGAAGTAGAAGGACTACGAGCTAATGTAATTAGTGCCATAGATGAAACCGGTCGGGATTTAACTGATGTCCTGCGGGTCGATAAGCAGTCGCACTTTGTAAATGTGGCTGGGCCCGAAAAAACGGTTCGCTTGTTCTTGAAGAGCCCCTCGCGTCGCGCTTCGGTGTTGAAGGAGCTCGTGGGACGTCTTGATTTGTTTATGCCGGATAATGATCCTGAGGCGACTCTGGTCATCAGCGATTTCAGCGAGAAGACCGGAAAGCCTCTTGAAAGTGCCACCTTGAAGAATTCCGGCATTGAGCTGACTTTTTATAACAAGCAGCAATACGAGCAATTGATTAAGTCTCAACCGACGAGGCCGGCTGCGGGTGGGCTGGTTTCGATTTCAAATCTCGATGACAACAGTTTGATCTTGAAGCTAAACGATCCTGAATCGAGAATTGTTGAACTGGAGTTTCAAACCGAGAGCGGTGAGCGTATTCGTCCGCGCGGAACAACCGGTGCCGGTAATGTGCAGGCGTTTTTCTTCCCCCAAGCGTTGCCTTCCAAGGCGCGCCTAAAGATAGAGGTTGCAACCTTGAAGTCGGTGGTGCGCGTGCCGTTCAGTTTTGAGAATGTACTGCTGCCGTGACTCGAAAGATCTCTTACAGCCGGAAGGGAGCCGATAGATCGTCCTGCGTTTTAAACATCGTGATTGCGGCGTTTATACGCTCGGTCAGCTTCTGAAAGTACTGTTGTTGATTCTGTTCTAACGAGGAGATCTTCTCGTAATCCACATTTGCTAGAATATCTTCGAGTTCGCGATCCAATTCGGAAATTAAGCTTGTGCGCTCTGCCACAGTCTTGCCCATTTCTTTGGCGGGGATAGTTGCATAACGGGCTTGGAGCGATTCGAGGCGCTGGATGGTGGCGCTGGGGTCTTCCGCCATTACGGGGGACGTGAAGGCTGCCATAAGCGCGGCGGCTAAAACCAACTTGCTCAACTGCTTCAACATAAAACCTTCTCCAAAGAGCACATGCAGTCGAAAACAAAATGACTGCATGGTTACTAACTACTCTGCACGAAGCCATCGATTGCTTCAGGCAAAGCTGAAACGCAGTTTGTTTGGATGCTGAATCGCAAATTTTTGGGTGTGCTTTGTCCGAAACTCCAAGTTTCTCTGAGGCCGATGGCCTCGGGCGAGTCCTGCGGCTGTAGGTTTTGGGCTCAGATAGTTTGAGCAGTGGCTTTTGGTAACTTCCTAAGCAAATTCGTGATTTGCCTAAAGGTTTTTCGCATATTTCCCGAGTTTTTGAATGATTAGACCTAATTCGGGGCGGGCATCATCAGATTATATACAGCCTATTCAGCTTCGGGGTGTAAGCGCCTGATTTTCATAGGTTAACGGGCAGGCAGGTAAGCGATCTTAAAGGTAAGTTGCATGTGTGAGCACAAAACCAGGGCAAATTTCGGCGCGCTTCTTCTGAAGTCCACTTTGGCTGCCGCTCTGGCGCTGCAAGCGCTCGTTCTCGCCCAGTCAGCTGCCGCGGATGTTGTTATTGATGACTTCATTAATGCCACTTGTCCCGATCCAAGTTTCGTTGCTGATACGAGCGTAAACGCCTCTGGAACGTCAGTGGTGTATCCCAATCCCGGTGGCGGGTTGCAGTGTGGGGCGCAGCCAACCATAGTCGGTGGCTATCGCACTTTGACTGCAAATCTATACAGCGGGTTTTATATCTCGGCCTATACGACCGCGTTGACGGCGGAGTTTGATTGCGTTGCGGGCGCTGAGACCTACGATGCCTACAATCATGCATCGAACCCAGGTAGTTGGGGACGCACGGAGATTGCGTGGGACGGAAACAGTGACCCCTCTTCCATCAATCCTTCAGGGCTCGGCAACGGACAGGGTGTCAACTTGGGAGACCCTGCCGGCGAGGAAGGTTTTCGTGTCAGAATTCTACGTTTCGATAATCCGGGTGGTGTAACTAACGTTACCATTACCTTCACCGTCACCGATGCGCTTAATCCTACGCGCAGCGCCGTTGGTGTTATCAACCTTGAGCAGACCTATGGGGTTTGCCCGGGAAGTCCGTCTGGCTGGGTATTCCTGCGCTTCGATCAAATGACCAATATTGGCGGACCGGTAGACTTTTCGCACATCGGTTCAATCAAGATGGTCGTTGACGGTGGTCCGCCTCCACCGGCAAATCCTCCGGGCTTCGACGCTGTTGATTTGACGCTCGATTTCTTGGAAACCGGTTGCGCACATTACGATCCAATTACACAGCATTTTATTTGCCCAACAAAGACGCCAACTCCGACTCCAACGGCGACCGCAACCGCAACGGCAACGCGCACGGCAACTCCGACTAGAACTCCTACGGCAACGCCGACTCGTACTGCCACGGCGACAGCAACACGCACGCCGACCAGAACACCAACAGCCACAAGAACTCCGACTAGAACTCCAACGGCAACGGCCACTGCTACCGCAACGATTACTCCCACAAAGACGGCAACCAAAACTGCTTCGCCGACTGCAACTGCGACCGTTTCGCCTACAGCGACACTGACGCCGACTGCGACTCCGACGATCACTCCAACTGCGACGGCAACAATTACGCCTACGGCAACTCCGACGTTGACACCAACTGCCACAAGAACGGCGACTCCAACGGCCACGCGCACTCCGACAAGCACGATAACTCCGACTGCGACGAGGACTCCAACCGCCACTGCGACGAGAACGCCGACGAGTACCGTAACTCCGACGGCCACGAGGACTGCGACCCCAACCGCCACGCGCACACCGACGAGCACAATAACTCCGACTGCGACGAGGACTCCGACTGCCACTGCGACGAGAACGCCGACGAGTACCGTAACTCCGACGGCAACAAGTACATTGACGCCGACAGCCACGAACAGTCCTACAGCGACTCCGACGTTCACGCCGACTCATACCGCGACGAATACGCCGACAGTGACGCCGAGCAACACTGCAACCTTTACTCCGACGTACACCCCGACGAATACGCCAACGGTAACGCCGAGCAACACGCCGACGTTTACTCCGACCAATACTCCAACGAACTCGCCGACGGTAACGCCTACAAATACGGCTACGAATACGCCAACCTTCACGCCGACGAACACCCCGACGAATAGTCCGACGGTGACGCCAAGCAACACGCCGACGTTCACGCCGACTAACACGCCGACGGTGACACCGAGCAATACTCCGACATTTACGCCTACAAATACGCCGACGATAACTCCAAGCAGTACGCCGACGTTTACGCCAACCAATACTCCGACACCGATGCCGACGTTGACGCCGACGCAAGTCGCCTGCACCACGATCGACAACGCGCAGGATTTGACTACGCTCGACAGCCGTTCGATGGAACAGCGCGATCTGATCATCAATCAGGCGAAAAAAGCGGCAAAACAAGGCTATCTCTCGGCTAAGCAGCAGGCCAAGTTCACCGCGGCGGCGAAAGCCGGTTACGTCGTTGCCTGGTCTGCGGTGTGGACAATTCCTTCAGTGGTGAAGGAATGCGAGTCTTCGCCGACTTGCGTGCAGGTCAGCCTGGAAGGAGATATCAATACCTACATCGATAAATCCGAGGACTTGAAGGATCTCGCTGATAGCATGGCAGTCGTCATCAAGAAGAAAGGTGGAAAGAAGCAGGCGGAGTACGTCGTGCGACACGCCAAGGCCTTGCATGAGCAGAACATTCTGACCACGAAGAAGCTCCCGAAAACAGAGTCGATCTGTTCGTAGGACCGAAGGCAGCCGTCGGCTATACTGAGGAGCTTGTGCGCTCTGGTCGCCGCAGCTGCAAAATCAGACAGATTAAGAATGTAAGAAGGGCCATCGCCGCCCACTCGTAAATGTATCCCAGGTGGCGTCCCGGTGGAATGACAGTGTCGAACACGGGAATCGGGTACTTTCCATCTCCAACGTCCTCGCTCTCCAGACTTCCGAGTTTCTGCTCTCCGTTCAAGAAGAACATTTCATCACGTCCCGAGGTCGATGCATCGACGATGCTTTGCTCGACGGCTTTAGTATCTTCTGTTTCTACGATCTCTAGGTAGACTGGCAGGACTGGGTAGGGCAGCTGGCGCTGCATGCTTTCCACATCTACTCGCAACCAGCGTTCAACCCAAGGGAGGGCAGGTCCGGAAGGAGGATCCTGAGGCGCCATAAATTTTCGCGGGGCAGACTCTTTAACGAGTCCGACGAATTCGACGTGTTGAGGAGTCTGGAATGCTTTGCGCGTATCGCTTTCACTTTTTGAAAGTGGAATGAAGCCGCGATCGACGAGGATTCGCGTATCGGTGCCGTCCAGGAGGAGCGGGGTGATTGCGTGGACTCCCATGGCCTTTTTTTATTTTCGATTGCGGAGCAG
>JAFLCA010000009.1 GCA_017302875.1 Deltaproteobacteria bacterium | reverse complement strand
ACGTCCGCTGGAAAACAGCCTTGCCGGCAGGTAATTCCTCCCCGTGCATCTGGGGAGATCGGATTTTCCTGACGGGCCACATCGGTACCACCCTGAAACTATTCTGTCTGAATCGCGCCGATGGGACCGTGATCTGGGAACAGCAGCGCCAAATCGAGTCCATCCCCAAGTACCAACATGTCGCAGGTGATCCGGCCAATTCCACCCCGGCCACCGACGGCAGGAACGTCGTTTTTCTCTTTGATGACTACGGCGTGGTGGTAACTGACCTCGAGGGCAGGGTGCGTTGGGAGAAGAAGTTTCAATCGACCGGGAACGAATACAGCTACGGCGCCTCCCCGGTGCTGGATGACGGCAACCTGTACCTGAACAGGGACGGCGGTCCGGATTCAGGTCTTGTCTGTCTCGATGCGGCGACTGGTGAGTCGCGCTGGAAGGTGCCGCGTGCGAACGTCATTGTGAGCTTTTGCACGCCCTACGTATGGATGGACCACGGCACCAAAGTAATCCTGGCCGGTGGGACCGGGCGATTGGAAGCCTATGCCGCTGAAACCGGAAGCCCGGTCTGGTCGGTCAAAGGGCTGCCGCTCTTTGTGTGCCCGTCCCCAGTCGCTGGCGATGGCATTGTGTATTTCGGTGGTTGGACGACGGCACACGTCGCCGGCCGTGCCCGGGTGGAGTCCGTGTTTGGTGAAGAGTCCGGCGTCACAGAGCGAGAATTGTCCGATCCCAAGGCATTCATGGAACGTTACGATCGGAATCGTGATGGCAAACTGGTCGTCGACGAATTTCCAGTCAGCCGTGCGCGCGATGCGTTCAACTTTCTCGACCGGAAATCCGGCCCGCAGGTATCCGACTACTTGAGAGTCCCAGAGTGTCGGGGCGTTGACGAAGAATGATGCTTGCCTCAGGCCTGCCTTGCGATACAACTTTTCCGGTTGTGGCATTGGGGAAATTTCTTGATTCAAAGCAGGTAACTCGGTGTCTGACAGGCGCGCGTCCAGGAGCGGCTGCCCGGCGGTATCGAGCACTGCTAACTGGAGGTCAGGTTCGGCAAAACTTGAACTGAGTTCTTTAAGATCGTTTTGATTCCACGCGCTGCGTGGAATTGCTGACAGAGCTAGCGATGTCGCCTGGCTGATGTGTTGCAATCGTCGCTCGACTTGAGAGAGATAGCTTTGTTGAATTCTAGAATCGATCAGTACGCCCATGATCGAAGTCATCAGGAAGATCAGAAGGAAGTATCCAAAGTAAAGGCGCGATAAGAGTCGGCTGTTCAGATCGAGAAGACCTCCGCTCGGTCGAGCGGTAACTATTCCTAGAGCTAGAAGCAGGAATCCCAAGGCCGTATTTAGAGCAATTGGAATCAGCGCCGCGATACTGTAGAGCTGCGGAACTCGAAAGGCATATCCCATTATTGCGAGGAGCGCGAGTAAAGCCGCGCCTAGTGCCGGGGCGTGTGAGTACCAGGATGCTTTGAGCGAAGAGGCGCTGAGCGAAACAAGAGAGATCCCCACTAACGCAAAGCAAGCCGCGGTGTGCGGCGCCATTCGATTCGGCACACTATCGATGGAACTCGTGAGTGCGTCATGAAATAGTAGCCGGTCCAAGCCGAAGTCGAGAGTGCTGGAGTAACTCAGTAATCTCGCAATTCCTGTTGCGATCACTAGGGCGGCAAGAAATTGTGCCACCGCAAGAATCTCTTTGCGTGAGGTTACCGTTAGCGAATAGAGGGAGGCGCCTGCGGCAAGGAAGCAGCAGGCTGTTAGCGGGTTCATCGCGACATACGTGGGAACTAGTCGCTTCATGCTCTCATTTCCGATCTGCCAGCCGAGGAGCACGATAGCAGCAAGTACCATGACTATAACGGCAGCTACCCGTGAGGTCAGAGTTTCGATTGGTAGATTTGCGCATTCTGAGGTGTGCTTCATGTTAATTCCAGAAGAGTAAGAGCAGCGGGGGCAACGGAAGGACGCACTTTTCATCAATAGAATAGGTACATAGTAACAGGCGAGCTGTTTTTCTCGCGTCACTTTTTCGTGGTGTAACTTTTTGCGACACCTCGATAATGGCTCAGTACATTTTGTGTTCTAGATGGTATTTTATTTACAGAACCGCAGAGGAAGATCGCGTTTTTGTTGATGAGAGCTAGGCATGCCAAAGTCATATCTCCCCACGGCTGAATTGAGAGTCCTCCTCGTCGACGACTCTCAAATGATTCTCACCATGATGTCGAATTTGCTCGCTCAATTTGGATTTCGAAACGTAACCTCTGTCGATAGTGTTAAGGGAGCTCTCGACAGAATCCCTTTGTTAGATAAATTTCCCTTCGATCTCGTGTTTCTCGATTTTTATCTTCGAGATGGATCGGGGCTGGAGGTTCTCAAAGCCATTCGGCTCAAAGAAAAAGAGCTACCCATCATCATGTTGACCCAGGAGCACGAAGCGAAGACGGTGGTAGAAATCATCGCTGAAGGTGCCAGTGACTATATCGTTAAGCCCTTTACCGAGGAGCTGGTGCTCAAGAAGCTTGAGCATGCTATCGGCCGTACGCTCTAATATTAAGTTGCCGCGCTATCTCTAGTTTTCTGGCTTTTTCCGCTATTCAGGCTGGCAAGGGGGTGCTCTGTTCGATGCGGTGACTTTCCCGAAAAACGATGTTAATCTCCCGTTCTAACTCCTATTTCTCAAATTCGTTAGGTGAATTAAGGAAAGCGCATGTCAGCCGAGGCAACGTCGAAGCACTTCAATCATCAAGAGTCCGAAAAAGCCATTTATAAGATGTGGGAAGATCTGGGCATCTTCCAGGCTGAGGTCGATCCGTCCAAGAAGGCTTTCTGCGTTGTCATCCCTCCGCCCAACGTGACCGGGATTTTGCACATGGGCCACGTGTTGGATAACGTGCCGCAGGATGTGATGACTCGCTGGCATCGCATGCGCGGGTATAGCGCGGTGTGGATTCCGGGTACCGATCATGCCGGAATCGCGACCCAGAACGTCGTCAAAAAGCAGCTCCTCAAAGAAGGCATCAAGATGCAAGACATCGGCCGCGAGGAGTTCCTAAAGCATGTTTGGAAATTCAAAGAAAAGCACGGCTCGATCATCATCGAGCAGTTAAAGCGTCTCGGTTGTTCTTGTGATTGGCGCCGCGAGCGTTTCACTATGGACGAGGGATTCTTTAAAGCGGTGCTGCATGCCTTCGTTCAGCTCTTCAATAAGGGGCTCATCTATCGCGGTAAGCGCATGGTTAGTTGGTGTACGGTATGCGGAACCGCTCTTTCTGATGATGAGGTCGAGCATTCGAATAAGTCGGGGCATTTGTGGCATCTGCGCTATCCTGTTCTCGACGCGAGTGGCAAGCCGACCGAAGAGATGATGATTGTCGCGACGACGCGCCCGGAGACGATGCTCGGGGACACAGCTGTCGCCGTTCACCCGGACGACGAGCGCTATAAGAGCTTGATCGGAAAGAAAGTGCTACTTCCGATTAAGAACCGTCCGATTCCAGTTGTTGCCGACGCCTTTGTTGACCCCAAGTTCGGAACTGGCGTGGTGAAGGTTACTCCTGCCCACGATCCCAACGATTATAAAGTTGGGCTCACGCATAATCTGCCAATTGAAGTTGTCATCGGGGACGATGGCAAGATGACCGAAGCAGCGGGAAAGCCTTATGCTGGGTTAGATCGTTTCCAAGCCCGTAAGAAGGTGGTCGAAGATCTTGAAGCGCTCGGCGCATTGGAGAAGACCGAAAAGTACAGCCACGCCGTCACGGAATGCTATCGCTGCAATAGCGTCCTTGAACCCAAAATCTCCGACCAGTGGTTCGTGAAGATGAAGCCGCTTGCTGAGAAAGCAAAGCGTGTCGTTACCGACGGCGAGCTCTCGATTTTCCCTGAGTCTGAGAAGCACGACTATTTCCATTGGATGGACAGCATTCAGGACTGGTGTATCTCCCGTCAGCTATGGTGGGGGCATCGTATCCCTGTGTATTACTGCGGTTCTTGTCAGCACGTCATGGCGAGTGTCGAAACGCCGCAGAAATGCGAGAAGTGTGCAGGCACGTCCCTACGTCAGGACGATGATGTTTTGGATACGTGGTTCTCCTCGCAGTTGTGGCCGTACGCCACGCTTGGATGGCCGAATAAGACCAAGGATCTCGAGTACTGGTTCCCGAACAATTGGCTGATGTCTGGACGCGACATTCTGTTCTTCTGGGATGCTCGTATGATCATGTCGGCGCTTGAGCTAACGGGGAAGATTCCGTTCAAGAGTCTTGTGTTGCATGGACTTGTGCGGGACTCGCAAGGGCGAAAGCTGTCGAAGTCTTTGGGGAATTCCCCGGATCCGCTAGAGCTTTTCGAGAAGTACAGCACGGACGGCGTACGTGTTGCGATTGCGCTGAATTATCCGATGGGACGTCAGGATACGCGGTTGAACGAAGAGCTTTTCAAGAGCGGGCAAGGCCTTGTTACCAAGCTTTGGAATGCGACCAAGTTACTCTTGAATCATATCGATGATGCTCCGATTGCCGCCGGGTCTGGAGCTGCTGCGCTCGAGGATCGCTGGATCCTGTCGCGCTTGTCTGAAACGATTCGAATTCACGATGAGAAACTTTCTCAGAATGAATTGGTGCATGCTTGCAAAGCCGTAACCAGATTCTTCTGGGATGAGTACTGCGACTGGTATCTTGAAATTATCAAGCCGCGCTTGCGCGGAAGTGGGGAAGCAAAGCAGAGCGCTTTACATACGGCATTGACCTGCCAACAAACGCTGCTCAAGTTGATGCATCCATACATGCCATTCGTAACTGAAGAGCTCTGGCAGACTTTGCGGGCACTGAAGACGGAAGGAATCGCAGCCAAAGACGAGCAGGTGATTGCAGCTTCTGCATGGCCAAAAGCTGAGAACTTCAAGCGCGATCTTGATGCTGAAGCGCAAGTTGAGCTGATGACCTCGCTCGTGCGAGGTGTGCGAGACGTTCGACATCATTTGAACATGTCTCCAAAGTTGGAACTTGATACGCGCTTATTGTTTCTTAACGCGCAGGCAAGAGAGCGCTTCGAGGCAGTGAAAGCCGTCGCCAGCTCAATTGGATTTCTAAAGAATATCGTTGAGCATAAAGAAGGGGATGCTACGGCTGGCTACGTTCCGCTGGGATTTAACGGTGGAATCGGGTATGTGCGCTTGCCAGCAGAGATCGATGCTCGTGATATTCATTCTAAACTCTCGGCGCGCGTCGAAAAACTTGCCAAGATCCTAGTGGGCATCGAGAAGGAACTCTCAAATTCAGCCTTTGTCGCAAATGCTCCAGCCGCACTTGTGGCGGAAACGCAGGAGAAGGCTCGCGAAATCAAAGAATCAATCGCGAAGTTGGACGAGTTCCGTAAGGCATTGCAGTAAGCTTTGCGCTTTTGAATTTTGGTTTTGACCCCTCTATGGGGTGAAACGCATGATGCACGTCATTCCGTAGGAATCCGTACGCAGTTTAGTCTCTCTCGACTTCTATATTTGAGAGGCTTGTATGTGGTTGTTTTCCCGTCTTTCGTTATTACTGCTTGCTACGCTCTCTTTTTGTGGATGCAATAGCAGCTCAAACAGCGATGTTACCTATGTTGCCCTCGGCGCCAGTGATGCGACTGGAGTTGGAGCGACACCTCTTACGAACGGCTACGTGTATCGAATTAGGGATATGCTCGAGAACGACGGCTATCCCACGAACCTTGATAACCTAGGCGTACCGGGAATCGAAATCGGCGGAATTGTCGATGTCGAAAAACCTCTGGCAACACGAGCCAATCCTGATCTTATAACGCTCTTTACCGGCGGGAACGATTTGGTGGATGGAACTTCGGCTTCAGATTTTCAAGAGAAGCTGGACGGATTGATTGCTGATCTTCAGGGTACTAACGCCTTTATTGTGATCGCGGATCTGCCGGACTTAACAAGGCTACCGCGCTTCATAGACGATCCTGACTCTGACGTTACGCCGCAAAATGTCGCGGCTTACAATGCGGCGATTAATGCAGTGGCTAATAAGTATGGTATCCCGGTGGCCCGGCTCTCCAGTGAAGCACCTGACGATCGTTACGTAAGCGATGAGGACGGGTTCCATCCAAACGATCAGGGTCACAAGCGGATGGCGGAGCTTTTCTACGCGATAATTGGACCGTATTTTGCTCAGACGGGGTCGAGTGGGGACTAAAGATCGTAACGAATTTCAGTGGAGCAAGTATTACCAGTGGATCCTTATCGGGGGATTGCCACGCTGTACTTATGGCAGGGCCGATGAATGTGCAGATATTCCGCTCGCAATGACAGGGTCGGAGTAGGGAGGTGTTAGCTTTGTCCGGGTTCTCGCCTCTCTCATTGCGAGGGCTCATGCCCGCCTTTCCCCGTCGAAGCTTTAGCGAAGATGGGAAGCAACCGCTCCCTAAAGGGAGCGAGTCTCGTCCGGCTACGGACGGATCTCCCGATAAGGATCCGCCACAGCTTTAAGGTCGGATGCTATTCGTTACGATCGAACTAGCGATATTTAGCTGCAAAATTAAATCGTTTGACGATCTCGCCTTTCGGAATCGACTTCGGTAAAATGTCCGTTTCCGCTATCTCCCTTTGGGCAGTAGTCGTGCTCTTTTCCCGCCTATAGCTTGAGTAGAATCTTTGTGTCCGCATCCGTTTCTCTGAACTTAAGTTGAGAGAAGCGGTCCCGCGGTCAGAAGGATAGGTTTTTCGGGCGTCAGCTCGGTTCTTCACACCGCAGTATCGCTTGGAAGGAGGTTCTTATATATGGAGTCGGCTACAGTTCCATTAGCAGTCGGCGATTTGCATCTGGAGGTGACGCCTCGAGGAAAGAGAGATCTTGCCTCGCAGGCTAGCGGCACGCAGTTCGTCTTCGCTCGCATCGACGCGTCCGGGGGGATCCTCGCCACTCGCGTCCTGGCAGTGCAGGATGGCGAGTTGCCCAAGGAGCCCTTCGCTCGTGCGCCGAACGGATACGCAGCAATCTTTCTGCTGCGCGGCGCCGCACTCGTGAATCTCGAGTATGTGGAGGCGCCGCACTTCATCCTCGTTCGCCCCGGCAGTGAGCTGCCGACATTGTACAAAGGCGCTGAGGCGCTTCTTGTCTCGATGGGAGAAGAGGGTGTCTTTAACCCCCAGTCCAGGTTGCGCATCTCGGTCCCCGACGCGATGGAGATGAGCTGCGACCCCAAACCGGGGATTCTGGCGTTGCTTGGACGAACCACTGATGCGGACGTTCGAACTGGCGCGGAAGATCTGGGCGTTTCGCTTGAATCTCGGGACAGCGGAACCGGGCAAGTCGAGCCGCATACGCACTGGTCGGGCGGCGAATTGATGTACGTGTACGCAGGGAGCGTCCACGAGAGGGGCGGATGGGTCTTGAATGCCGGAGACCTCTTGGTTTCCGGGCCAGGATCTCGTCATGGACCCACCGTCGGCAAAGAAGGCTCTGTCACTCTGACGATCCGGATGGGCGAGCGTCCTCTCTAACCGAATCGATCCCAGCGCCCCGTAGAGACTTTTTCTACAAACGGTTCTTCCCTTCTGACCGTCGGGCGCTTTTCATTTCCTTGGAGATCAATTCTCCTGCCCTCGCTATCCGGGGCGATAGCGATACGCGTCGCACTTTTCTGGATCGCGGATTGTTTCAAAGATGTGCCCGCATTTTGAGCACGTGAACTCTATGCGTTGGGGACAAGGGGAGACCCCCAAAACCCAGGATATTAATCCCAGTTTCGAATAGCGCGCCCGTGGCGTAACGAAGGGATTTTGTCTGCCCTTTCCGCAGCGGCAGAGTGGTTCGGGTTGCTGTGAGGGGCTCTCTGATTCTGTCATATCTTCAAGAATGTCCGGTCGTGGACTGCTTTGCAAGTCTGGGACGGTTCTAACGCTTAGCGTAGTGTGTTCAATATAAAGCTAACAAAATCCTTCTGCTTTTTTGCGAGAGCGCAGGTATGCGGGATGCGGGTCAGTGCCTGAAGGCCAGAAACCAAACAGACCAAATATTTTGCGGTACATTGAGCGTCCAATGATTTTCTAAAACTTCCCTCTTTAATGGCGCGGCGTACGAGTTTCTCCAGTATTTGCTCGACTCGCTGCAGCTGTTCGCCTACCAGCCGCGCGCAGTGCCGATCGTGGGGGGCGGTTTCGACGAGCGAATTGAGAGTGAGACATCCGCGCTCGCATGAGGCTCGTGAATCTTGCTCGATCGAACTTTCAAGCCAGTGTTTTAAGGCTATGGCGGCTGATTTTTCTTCGCAAAGCTCGGCAAGCTCACGACAACGCTGTTCGTGGTAGTGCGACAGGGCGCTCGTGAATAGCGCATGCTTGTTCCCATACGCTGCGAAAAGACTACCTTTTTTCAATCCCGTGGCTCTTTCGAGGTGTCGAAAGGATGTTTTCTCAAAGCCATTGGCGCGGAACACGCCTGCGACGCGGGTTAGTATTTCTTCAGGGTCAAACTCACGGGGCCGAGCCATGGCGGGGTTCTACAGTAGGCAACTATCCGAAAGGTAACTACTTCTTGACCGTGTGGTCAAGAATAAACTGTTGGCGTCCTTGATTTTTGACCAAGCAGTCATTAACTAGCTTCTATATATATGGAGCACCGCATGAACAGTTATCCTGAGCGCGAGATTCCCGTACTAAACACCGAAGACCTGGTGGTATTTCCGGGATCTACCCTTACTCTTAGAATTCAAAAAAAACAGAACGTCGCTGCCGTCAAGAGAGCCCAGAGCGGTGAGCGCTTACTGCTCGCCGTGTCGCATCGTGACCGCGAGAGTCCTTCTAGCGCTTCCGAGGGATTGGCTCGCGTTGGTGTTCTGGTGCGCCTCGAAAGTGCGCGTACGGGGAAGAGTGGGATCTTGCAAATCGTAGTGCGAGGGCTTGAGCGCTATTCAATAGTCGAAATGCAAGAAAAGGAAGACGTGTTACTCGCCTCAGGTGCGGCACTACTTGATCGATCTGACGCAGACGACGAGACGCTGAAGTCGCTGCGCTCCAGTCTGGAAGCTACCGCAATTGAGGTGCTAGAAATGCTGCCGTCCGATACCGGCATGCTGATTGAGGAGGTTAAGAAGATTCTCGATCCGAGCGAATTCTCCTACGTGTCAGCGCAGTACATGAACCTGCCGCAATCCGAGGCTCAAGGCGTGCTGGAGATGACCTCGGTGAAGAATCGTTTATTGAGATTGCTTGAGTTGCTTGTTTCGCGGCGCGAGGCCCTAAAAGTACAGAGCAGGATCAAGGAGACGCTTTCTGAGAATCTCGGCAAGAAGCAGCGCGAAGTTCTGCTGCGTGAGCAGCTCAAAGCTATTCACGATGAGCTGGGAGACAGCAACGACGGCCCCTCAGCCGATGACTATCGGAAGCGTGTTGCCGATGCCCACATGTCAGAGGAGGCCCAAAAGATTGCTTTGCGCGAGGTCTCTCGATTGGAACGAATGGGAGATCAGTCAGCGGAGTCACACGTGATTCGAAATTATCTCGATCTTCTTATTGAAATGCCCTGGAATAAAACTTCACAGGGAGAGATAGATCTCGATCGTGCGCAAGCGACGCTCGACCGTGATCATTACGGACTTGATAAGATAAAACGGCGCATACTCGAGCATCTTGCCGTCATGAAATTGCGCCCCGAGAAGCGCGGCTCCATCGTACTCTTCCTCGGACCACCAGGGGTAGGAAAGACAAGTCTCGGCAAAAGCATTGCCGAAGCGCTGGGCCGCGAGTTTGTGCGCGCCAGTCTCGGTGGTGTGCGGGATGATGCCGACATTCGAGGACATCGCCGCACCTATGTGGGGGCGCTGCCAGGGCGCATTATCGATGGCATTCGACGTGCCAAGACGAAGGATCCCGTATTCGTTTTGGACGAGATTGATAAATTGGCACGAGGCTGGGGAGGCGATCCAAGTAGTGCATTACTGGAGGTGCTCGATCCCGAACAGAATGAAAGCTTTCACGATCACTACCTAGACGTGCCCTTCGACCTTTCGCAGGTATTGTTTGTTTGCACCGCGAATAGCCGGGAGTCTATTCCGGGGCCGCTGCTCGATCGCATGGAGGTGATAGAGCTTAGTGGGTACACCGCCGATGAGAAGTTTCATATTGCAAAGGATCACTTATGGCCAACAGAGCTGGAAGTGCATGGCTTGAAGCCTGAGCAGGTAAGCCTTGAGGATGTTGCCTTACACAAGATCATTGAGGGCTATACGCGAGAGGCTGGCGTGCGTTCACTTCGCCGTGAGCTTTCGAAGATTGCCCGCGCTGCTGCGGCGCTTGTCGTTCGCAATCCGCAGGAGAGCGTGGTTGTCTCTGAGCTGAAGCTCAGGGACATGTTGGGGGCGGTCAAGTTCGAGGCAGAGGAGATGGGGCTCAACGATAAGCCAGGTGTTGTTACTGGTATGGCGTGGACCCCGGTTGGGGGAGATGTTCTCTTCGTCGAAGCGGCAGCGATTCCGGGTGACGGCAAGGTGGTGGTAACGGGGCAGCTCGGGGATGTGATGAAAGAATCCTCGCAGATTGCAGTCGCTTTGGCGCGCTCGCGCTTAGAAGGAATTGCGAAATCGGTACTCTTTAAAGATCGCGATATTCATATTCACGTGCCGGGCGGCGCGGTGCCGAAGGATGGCCCTTCGGCGGGGGTAACGATGTTTACCACTATCGCTTCGATGATGCTCGGAAGGGCGGTTAGTCCGAAGTTGGCTATGACCGGTGAGATAACCCTGCGTGGAAAGGTTTTACCCGTAGGCGGGATAAAAGAGAAAGTGCTGGCGGCGGCGCGTTACGGAGTGAAGGAAATAATCTTGCCGCTACGAAACGCCAAAGATTTAGATGATCTTCCGGTCGAGGTGCGCAGAGGGATTGAGTTTAAGCTGGTGTCGGACGTTGATGAGCTGTTGCGATTGGTATTCGGTGCGCTTGTTCCGATCCAGGTTGCAAATGTCGATGAGTCCTTGCGCGGGGTACTGCCGGTGACTGGTGCAGTCTATCCTTTGCAGCAGGTTCGGAACGGTTGTTAGTGGAACCAGCGGCTAGCGGCCGCTGGTTCCACCCAGAGAACTAGGCCTTCTTTTTCACGCCTTCAACATCGAGCGTGATTTTTACTTCGTCACCGACTAAGACTCCGCCGGCTTCCAGCACTTTGTTCCAAGTTAATCCAAACTCACGGCGATCGAGCTTGGCTTCGGCCTCGAAAGCCGCGCGCTCGTTACCCCAAGGGTCGGTTGTCGCTCCGCTGAATTCCGCATCGAGCACGATGGTCTTCGTAACACCACGAATCGTCAGGTCACCAACAACTTTAAATTCATTGCCCTTAATGTCTTTGATCTCTTTCGAAACGAACTGAATCTGCGGGAACTTTGACGTGTCGAGGAACTCGTCAGTTCGCAAATGTTTGTCGCGCTTCTCGTTTTCCGTGTTGATGGTGTTTGCTTCGATTACTGCCTTGGCTTTTGCCGCCGACACGTCTTTGGGATCGTAAGAAAACTCACCGCTCACTTTCGCGAATTTTCCGGTAACGGAACTAATTCCAAGATGGCGAACTTTGAAACCCACTGACGTGTGATCAGGGTCGATGGTGTAATCGACGGCGAATGCAGATGTAGTGGTAAACGTTACGAGAGCCAATAGAAGCAGTTTTTTCATGGTTCCTTCCTTCGGTAAGGTAAAAGCGTGAGCTAGTTTATAGCGTGCTCCTGAAAAGTGGGCCAGGATCTCGAGGGGAGGGCGTGCCGCCCTGGCCACAGGGGCTGCGAAGCTTTATTTTCGCAGCGAACGTGCTAAGCTTTTTGAATACTTATTTTTGTTCGAGGGATAGACATGGGAAAAGGTGATAAAAGAACGCGTCGTGGAAAGATTTTTCGTGGTTCGCACGGTAAGACTCGCCCGAAGGGCAAGAAGTCGACGGTAAAGGCGCCTGCTACCAAGAAGAAGGCAGCCAAGTAACATACTGAACATACTCAGTTTATAAGCGCGCCAAGGCGGTTTCCTTTACTGCCTTGGCGCGCTTAGTTTATAGTTGAATTGTTCGTTCAAGTATAACTCTTAGAAAGGCTCTATGGTCGACATCGGCGCACGTGGTTACGATCAGCCGGATACTCTGGTTTCTACGGATTGGGTCGCACAGCATCTCTCCGATCCTTCTATTCGACTCGTTGAGTCAAATGAGGATCAACTTTTATTCCGCGCCGGACATATTCCAGGCGCTGTGGAAGTTGACTGGGTGCGCGACCTTAACGATCCCGTTCGGCGCGACTATCTCGATGCTGCGCAATTCTCTGAGCTGGCATCCAGACTTGGTTTGAATCCCGATACGACCGTAGTTTTCTACGGAGATAAAAACAATTGGTGGGCCACATACGCTCTCTGGGTGTTTCAATTATTTGGACACCACAACGTAAGGGTAATGGATGGCGGGCGGCTTAAGTGGGAAAAGGAAGGGCGCCCACTTGCTAAAGAAACGAGAGAGTTAGCGCCCACTCGTTATCCGACGCCTCAGCGTGATGATGTAACCTGGAGAATCTTCCGTGAAGGGGTTCTCGATCATGTGCATGCCAACGGGAAACTGATCGACGTCCGTAGCCCGGATGAATTTTCCGGAAAAAAATTACATATGGAAGGCTACCCCAACGAAGGCGCGCTGCGCGGTGGTCATATCCCTGGTGCGCGAAGTGTTCCGTGGGCCAAGGCCATCAATCCTGAGGACGGTAGCTTTAAAACTGCCGCCGAGTTGCGTGATATATATGAACAGGGCGCCGGATTGCGCAGCAGCGATGATGTGGTGGTTTACTGCCGCATCGGCGAACGCAGCAGTCACACTTGGTTTGTATTGAAATACCTGCTTGGCTACGAAAAGGTCAGAAACTACGACGGTAGCTGGACCGAATGGGGCAATTCGGTCGGAGTGCCGATTGAGCGATAGTACTATTCCTGCCGCCCCGCCACGCTTGGCGACTTTGCTTTCCGATTTGTCGATGCTCGAAGATCGAGATGAGCGATCTGATTTCTTGATCGAGACTGCTGCGCGTTTCCGCGGCGTTCCTGAGTCAGTTGCAAAACGCCCCTACGCAGACTCGCACCGAGTGCCGGGTTGCGAGTCTGAGGCTTTCATTTATATGCAGCCGCTAGGGGATGGGGCGCTGAAGTTTTATTTTGCAGTTGAAAATCCACAAGGGATCTCCGCGAAGGCTCTTGCGGTGATTCTAGATGAAGTACTTTCGGGGTGCGGACCTGAGCAGGTTCTGCAGATTCAAGAAGATTTAGTGCATACCATTTTCGGTGCGACCGTCTCCATGGGCAAGGGGCAAGGCCTTATGGGGATGATACGGATGGTAAAATCTTTGGCGAGCGCTTCGCTATAAGTGCGGATTGATCTTAACCGTAGAATCTTGCGGGAAGTCTTTGAGGTGTGATCCCGTGAGCAGATCTTCCAGTGTGTACTTCACTAAAAATTCATCGACATGTTTGCGAAGCCCGTACCACAAAGGGCGCAAATTACATTGTCCGTTCGGAGAGCAGCGCTCTGCGTTGAGAGGCTTGCTGTCGCAAATAACTTCGAAGGTCTCGCCTTCTGATGCTACGAGGATGTCACGTACGGTAATCTCTGAGGGCTGACGGCTGAGGAGGTATCCGCCTTGCGGTCCTCGCACACTTTTAACAATTGAATTTTTTCGGAGGCGCTGCAGAATTTGCTGCGCGTAGTCGACCGGGATTTTCTGAGCTTCCGCAATTTCGACGGCAGGCACGGCGTCAGAACCGGCACGTTGGCGGTCGGCTATGAAGGTGGCACAGTGTAGGCCGTATTCGCCCCATTGAGTTATATGCATGTCCCTATTCAACCACGTGTGGGAAGAATTTTCTATCGTTTAGGCCGCTTAGGTTGGCCGCCCTTTGATATTAAATCCGCTATCGCCTATACTAGAGCAAGCAATTCAAGATTATTTGCTTAGTAACATAGAGTCCTGTATTTATTGGGATTCTTAAATTACCCCCGTGCATCAGCCGGGTCCTAAGGATTGTACATGACTACGGATGTCGAAACTCTCGAAACCCTAGCAAAGCAGGAATACAAATACGGCTTTGTCACGGATGTTCAGGCCGACTCAGCTCCGCCTGGGCTGAATGAAGACATCATTCGTTTGATTTCCAAGAAGAAAGAAGAGCCTGCCTATCTTCTTGAGTGGCGCCTCAAGGCGTATCAGAAGTGGCTTAGCATGAAGGAGCCGACCTGGGCCTTCGTTAATTATCCCCCCATCGATTATCAAGACACCATTTACTATTCGGCTCCGAAGCCGAAGAAGACTTTGAAGAGTCTCGACGAAGTGGATCCTGAAGTGCTCAAGACCTATGAGCGCCTCGGCATTCCTTTGCATGAGCAAAAGCTGATGTCGGGCGTAGCTGTCGATGCCGTCTTTGACAGCGTTTCGATTGCCACGACCTACAAAGCGGAACTCCAGAAGCATGGAATTATTTTTTGCTCCTTCTCGGAAGCTGCGCGTGAGCATCCTGAACTGGTGCAGAAGTATCTTGGCTCAGTCGTTCCGCATACCGACAACTATTTCGCCGCGCTTAACTCGGCTGTCTTTACCGACGGAACCTTCGTGTATATCCCGAAGGGCGTGAAGTGTCCGTTGGAGCTTTCTACGTATTTCCGTATCAATGCTCAAAAAACCGGGCAGTTTGAACGCACGCTCATTATCGCCGACGAAGGCAGCTATGTGAGCTATTTGGAAGGCTGCACTGCTCCCGTGCGAGATGAAAACCAGCTGCACGCGGCGGTTGTCGAATTGATTGCGCTTGAGAATGCGCAGATTAAGTATTCCACCATTCAAAATTGGTACCCGGGCGACAAAGAAGGGAAGGGCGGAATTTACAATTTCGTCACCAAGCGCGGCCTCTGCGCCGGGAAGAACTCCAAGATTTCTTGGACTCAAGTTGAAACCGGCTCGGCGATTACCTGGAAGTATCCAAGCTGCATTCTAAAAGGCGACAACTCTGTCGGTGAATTTTATTCGGTCGCTTTGACCAACAATCGTCAGCAGGCCGACACCGGCACGAAGATGATTCATATTGGGAAGAACACGAGTAGCACCATCGTGTCGAAGGGCATTTCGGCGGGGCTGGGTCAGAACTCCTATCGGGGATTGGTTAAAATTTTGAAATCTGCCGAGGGCGCCCGGAATTTCTCGCAGTGTGACTCGATGTTAATGGGCGACAAGTGTGGCGCGCACACGTTCCCGTACATCGAGGTGAAGAATCCGACCGCTCGTGTGGAGCATGAGGCTTCGACTTCTAAGATTGGAGAAGACCAAATTTTTTATTGCAATCAGCGCGGCATCCCCACGGAAGATGCCGTTTCGATGATTGTGCACGGCTTCTGCAAAGAGGTGTTTAACGAGCTCCCCATGGAGTTCGCGGTCGAGGCTCGCCGTTTGTTGGAAATTAGTTTGGAAGGCAGTGTAGGGTAGAACGTATGTTAGAGATAAAAGATTTACGCGCACGCGTTGAAACGAAAGAGATTTTGAAGGGTTTAAACCTGACGGTTCGTCCGGGAGAGGTTCACGCGATTATGGGCGCGAACGGCTCGGGAAAGAGCACCTTGGCGAATGTGCTAAGCGGCAAGGACGGTTACGAGGTTACCGGCGGATCTGCCACCTTCAACGGGAAAGATTTGTTTGAGCTCGATCCTGAAGAACGCGCCGCAGAGGGAATCTTCATGGCGTTCCAGTATCCGGTTGAATTGCCGGGCGTGCTTGGCACCTATTTCCTGCGCACGGCGTACAATGCGATTCGCAAGTACCGGGGGCAGGATGCCATGAGTGTCAGGGACTTCGCTGCTCTCGTTAAAGAGAAGGCTAAACTGGTCGAGCTCGATGATGAGCTTCTGAAGCGCCCGGTCAATGAAGGCTTCTCCGGCGGTGAGAAGAAGCGTAATGAGATTTTCCAGATGGCTGTTCTCGATCCTAAGCTCGCAATTCTCGATGAGACGGACTCTGGTCTCGACATCGACGCGTTGCAGATCGTGGCAAATGGTGTCAATAAATTGCGCGGCCCTGATAAGTCGTTCATCGTTATTACGCACTATCAGCGTCTCTTGAATTATATCGTTCCTGATTTCGTGCATGTTTTGCTTGATGGCAAAATCGTGAAGTCAGGCGGCAAAGAGCTCGCCTTGGAACTTGAAGAGAAGGGTTATAACTGGGTAAAGCCGGGATCGAACGCCGCTGGAGCCTAAAGCGCACGTCTGAGGATACATGAATCAGTTACAAAGCATTGAGCCCGAGTGGGTTACACAGAATTTTTTGGCGTTCGAGCGATCGCTTAATGGCGACGCGCATAGTCCTCTGCACACAATTCGCAGCGCTGCCTACTCGAACTTCTCGCGTCTAGGTTTTCCGACGACGCAGAACGAAGATTGGAAGTATACCAACCTGGCGCCGATCGCGCGTAGTTCTTTCTCGATTGCGCAGCCGCACGAAACTCCTGCGCAGCTTTCGGAGCAGACCTTGGCCAGAATTCCGCGCCATCTCAGCGCAACGACGTTGGTGTTTGTTGAAGGCATGTTTCGTAAGGAGTATTCCAGCGCGCTTCCTGAACAGGCTGGATTGAGAATTCATACCTTAGCTGAAGTATTGAAGCCGACCTTTGCTGACGGTCAATTGGCGGATCAAGTTTTGGACTCCTTGGGAAGTGTTGCCTCCTCACGCGAGCATCCCTTCGTGGCGCTCAATACCGCTTTTTTGCGCGATGGCGCAGTGGTCCAAGTTGCTAAGGATGCCCAGATTGCCGAGCCCATCCAACTGGTCTTTGTAGGCGGAGCGGGTAAATCCCCGTCTATGTCGCAGCCGCGCCTTCTCGTCGTGGCTGGGGAGAACAGCAGGGTCACGCTTATCGAAAGTTTTTTGTCGGCGGGTGAAACTCCTTACCTTGTCAGCCACGTTGGCGAGATAGTGTTGGGGGCTGGCGCAAGCGTCGATCATTACAAGCTTCAGATTGAGGGCGAGCAAGCTTTCCATGTGGGGTCGATTTGGGCTTCTGTGGCACGTGATGCGCATTTCCGCACCCATTCTTTTGCGTTTGGTGGAGCCTTGGTTCGCAATGAAGTGAGCCCGGTGTTGAATGGAAAGGGTGGGGTTTGTGTATTGAACGGCCTGTCGGTGCTGCGCGCAGAGCAACACACCGACAATCATACGGTTATCGATCATGCCGAGCCGAATTGCGAAAGTCATGAACTTTATAAAGGCATCTATGCCGACAAGTCGGCTGGAGTGTTTTCGGGGACGATTATCGTGCGCCCAGACGCTCAGAAGACCAATGCCTTGCAGACAAACCAAAGCCTGCTCCTTTCTTCAACTGCTACCATCGAGTCCAAGCCGCAGTTAAAGATTTGGGCTGATGACGTCAAATGTACTCATGGAGCTACGGTCGGTCAGCTCGATGAACACGCGCTGTTCTACTTGCGTTCACGAGGCGTTCCCAAAAAAGATGCCCGTGATATGCTTATCCACGCGTTTGCGAGTGATGTCATTTCGGGGGTTCGTCCTGCCGCGCTCAAGGTGCACCTCGAAGAAGTGCTGACTGAGAAGCTTGCTAGTATTGGCTTGTTGTAGTCTTCTCCCTCATTAAACGTTTTTATATACAGCTCTCGCCTTAGGCGAGCGAACGAGGATTTGTATGGCCGAAGAGGAAGTTAAGCTATCTCCCATGGAAGAAGGCATCCTGCGCGCGATGAGCGCAATTGATAAGCAGGTCGCTCGTGAGATGCAGCGCACACCGGCGGAGCTGGACGTGCATGGAGTGCAGAAATGGGAGCCTTACCAGAAGCGCATCGAGTTCATCACTTCCTTTGTTCTAAACATGCTGGGCGATGAGAAGGTGCAGCTCGATTCTCTACTGGTATTCGCGCAGGCTTTCGCGAAGTCTTTGGCGCTGGTTGTTGAAGATCTGGGAGAGGAGGGGCTGGGGAAACTGCGGACTGAGTATGCGCTGGCCGCAACCGAGAACATAGCCAAGGACTGCTTTAAGACCACCCAGCAGCTCAAAAACACCACTGAGTACACCTAAAGCAGACCGTCGCGGCTAGGTTTCTTAGATCACCGCGTAAGCGACAACGAGGCTGGCCCAAGACACCGCCGGAAGATATCTGCCGAACAATCTGCATCCTGATATTGCTACTTTCTGTGCCATAACGACCCTTGCTAACGTTTTAAATTTACTGGTGAATCGGACGTATCTTAATGCGTCGCGTATCCCTTGCCGAGTAGAATAAGCAAGAGCCATGCCAGGGGCGGCAGGTGAATTTCGTAGCCAGGTACTCAAAACAGCAATTACCCGCGATAGAGCCAGGAGTTCTTGTTTTTACTAGCGCGCCAGCAACGGAATAGGTGGGCGTAACGGTAGATACCTTCATGTAGGAGACTGAAGCGGCTTTTGCGTCTATCTACGCAATCGATTCCGATCTGCAAAATTTTTTTCTGTTCGCGCTTGAGATATAGGCACAACTCGAAGATGTATCCCGTCCAGGAATCCAAATGCGGGAGTGCGGGGAGGATGGCTGAGCGTCGAAAGGCCTTTGCGCCCATAGAATAATCGGAAATCGTCAAATCGAAGAGCAGCAGTGTTATCAGAATATAAAACTGACTGCCGATAACACGCAGCGGGCTTCTTCTTTGTTCGCCCATTGTTTTTGAGCCGACCAGCATATCAGCGTGTCGCAGAAGTTCTGCGGCATACTCCAAAAAGACAAGTTCGCTTGAGAGGTCGGCATCGAGGCAGACAAGGTAATCTCCTCTGGAGTTCTCTACGCCCAGGCGGAAGGCCTTTCCGACGGATTTTTCTGGAATGCTGAAGAATCGAAACCAGGCGTGAGTCTTTTGAAGGTTCTCGCCGATAGGTACGGTTCGGTCGCTTGAACCATTGCTGGTAACTACAATTTCATGCTCAATCGCACGCTGCTCAAGGTAGCTGTGAACCTTACCTACGGTACTCTCAAGGAGCTCTTCTTCGTTGTAGACGGGTATTAGTACGGAGAGCATGACAAGCTGCAAAAGTATGAAGGCGATGTGTAATTCAGTTCACAATACTGACATCTCTTCGGCTCTACGGCAGCTGATAATGAGAAAAATGCTCAAGAAAGGGGCGCTGCAGGGCACGTAAGCACCTGAAAATTGGCAGGTTTATCCCGTAATTGCTGATACTTGCCGCGCTGGTCGAAAGTTTGCAATTCGAGTTTACCGTACGGCTAAGCGCATTGAGGTGCTCGTCCTTCTGCGACGAATAGCCGATACTGAAATGCGAAGTATTTGCGCCGATTTTTAGGGAAGGGTGACATGAAAATAAGGGTTTTGGCCGTCCTCGCAGCAACCGCAATTCTCTCGATTGTGGCAGACGCTGCTGCTCAGGCAGTAAAGGGCTCGGATTACAGCTCGGACGGCTACTCCGATATTATGCTGATCTCAATTCAGGGCGACGACTCTCTGGCCTGGTCTGCCTATACCGCATCAGGCGTCGCGATTCCGCAAATGTCGATAACGGCAGGTGTCGCAGGCAATCATTTAGCGATCGCCAATTGGGCCTCAACAACGATCGCGCAGCGCGGCTTTATTAGTCTCGGAGCCGAGGCGGCGTTGTGGACGGTAATTCCAGAAACCGGTGCGGCGGTGAGCCGTGAACTGGGGGGAACGAAGGACAGCTTGATTTCTGGTGGCGATTTCAATGGCAACGGTTATGCCGATGCTGCGTTCGTGAAGAAACCATTGGAGGCGGAGACTACCTATCGTTGGCAAATCCGTCCGGATTTCTTCAGGGATGCCGCAGGTGGTCCCCGATCGAAGGCCAAGGCTATTAAAGTGAATTTTGGAAAAGTCGGCGGATCTTTTTTCTACGTGAACGTGCTGGGACAGAACGACTGGCTTGCAGTGCTCAGCGCAAATCCCAGCGGTCCGGGCTCGCTCGTGCAGTTAAAAAATCCCTTGGACGGCAAGTCGCGAGAGTTTCGAGTGACGGGCTTTTCCTACGCAAATATTCGCCCACTTCCCATTCGCCAAAAGAAGAAGCGCCCGGATCTTCTGGCCCTTGCGGAGCGCAGCGCGGGATCGACACTTGTTACGTTCGTCGATATGCGCGGACGAGTGAAGCGCCAGGTGACATTGCCGGGCGAAGGGGAGTTGATTGTAGGCAATTTCTTAACCGCTCCTGGGGAAGAGCTTGCGATTCAGCAATCCGATAACAGTTTCCTTTTCTATAATCCGATCACGGAAGCTCAAAGCTCGGTAGCCCTTCCAACGGGAATTCCCATCGATGATATAAATATCAACTCATTTGATAGTAACCCCGTGGAGCCGTCTTGTGAGGATGAAACGCTTAGTCCCAATGACGGTACGGATCGTTTTCTGTGGAAGCCGAAGGGAGAGAACTCAGGCCTTCTGCGAGTACTCTTTCCTCAGATTTGGACCGGCAAAATCACGCAGGTGGTGCTGATTCACCCGAGTACGCAAGCGATTATCGAGAGCGCAGCCCTTAGCTACGACGCTTCTAATCCGAATGCGCGCACGTTTGCGATGTTCCGAAAGCCGGGTGGAAAATATCCGGAGAATGTGACGGTACGTGCGCGTCTCGTGGCGGGTTGCTACAAGAGTTACGTGATTCCGCATCCGTCGGAACGCACAGACTGAGAACTTTGTAGATTGCGGCAGGGCGCGCGCGGGGATTAAGCGCAGCCGCCGCCGAGAACGTGATCCAGTTTGATTTCGATGCCGTCACCGTAACGTTGCCACGTAACATATTCTTCGCCCACGCAGTGGCGTACCGAAATCGAGCTGGCCAAGCACGCGCCACTAAGGCAGGCCTGGTCATGGTTGACGGTTATTTTGATGTCCTTCGGCAAGTTTAATCCGGGAAACAAGGTGCGCGCATTTGCGTCTGCCATCGGCCCCGGAGAGCTCTGACTCACATTATTAAGATCGAAGGCGTAGGTAGCGTCTGCTTCGGAGAGTGCCGCTTCCAGGGCAATTCGCGCGTCATTCAGGGTCTGTTCGGCAACCGCGTATGCTGCTCGGGCTCGATACTGCTTAAAGCTCTGCATAGCCATCCCGGCAAGTACGCCGATAATCGCGATGATGGTGAGCAATTCGATAAGGGTGAAGGCTCGCTCTTGTGAGTAAAGGGATGTTCGCTTCATAAAATCCGAATTAAAGAAGGCGCGCCCAGTATATCCCGATCGAACGAGTTTGCGCGCCTAAAATCTGCAGGTGCTCTAACGCAATATATTGGATCCGGAGTGTGGTTGTGCGCTACCCGTCATCTTGTACGAGTTTTTCCGCCAGAGCAACGCGTTCCATAAGCTCCTGGTGGCTATCGGCCAGCAAGGTACAGTGCCCGATTTTTCGGCCTCGGCGCGGCTCCTTTCCATACAGATGCACATGGCAGCCTGGGATTTTCAAAAGCTGGGTGGTGTCAGGCAGCGCACCAATGAAGTTTAGCATGCATGAGAATCCGCGCAGTTTGGTGGAACCGATGGGCATTCCCGTCACGGCGCGCAGATGGTTCTCGAACTGACTGGTTTCAGCTCCCTCGATAGTCCAATGCCCGGTGTTGTGTACCCGTGGTGCCATTTCGTTGAACAGTAGCTTACCGTCTTTCTCGAAAAACTCTATCGCTAGGACGCCCACGTACTTCAATTCCTCAAGTATGCGACGCGAGGTTTCTTCCGCGTTCTTCTGCAGGGCAGGGGAGACTCGTGGAGCGGGAGCGATTGATTTGCGTAGAATACCATGGCGATGATGGTTCTCGACGAGCGGATAAAAGGCGATCTCTCCCGACTCGGATCGGGCGGCTATAAGCGAGAGTTCACGGTCAAAGTGCACGAAGGACTCGAGTACTGAGGGTGCTCCCCCCACGGACTGCCAGGCACTGGCGGCATCCTGCGGATCTTTGAGGATCGCCTGGCCCTTTCCGTCATATCCAAGGCGGCGAGTTTTAAGGATCGAGGGAGTTCCGATTACTCCCAGCGCTGACTTAAGTTGTTGCTCAGACTCGACGGCGGCAAAAGCTGGGGTGGCGATGCCAAGTTTAAGACAGAGACTTTTCTCGTTGACGCGATCTTGCGCGGTTTCCAAAGCTTCGGCGTTTGGATGCACCGGCAGAAGCTTCGCGAGTTTGCGGACAGCGGCGACTGGAACATTCTCGAACTCAAAGCTCACCACATCGAGGCCTGCTGCAAAGCGGACAAGCGCTTGATCATCTTCGAAGCTTGCAACAATTTGTTCCGAAAGTTGACCGGCGGGGGCGGACGGTGTCGGATCGATAAATCGAAAATGCAGGTCGAGGGGATAGCCCGCCAAGGCGAGCATTCTTCCAAGTTGACCAGCTCCGAGAATTCCGACTTTACGTTGCATAGATGATTAGCGTCGAGAAGTCTTACGCGGATCGGGGTTCCTGAGCACTTTCTTGGTTTGCAATTTTCTAAATTCAGCGAGGGGTGCGCGAAATTCTGCATGCGTGTTCGCGACGATCGAAATCGCTAAGAGCGCTGCGTTGATTGCGCCGGCTTTGCCAATCGCAAGCGTCCCGACAGGAATACCAGCCGGCATCTGCGCTATCGAAAGCAGTGAGTCGAGTCCTTTGAGAGCCTTCGACTCCACCGGTACCCCCAGAACTGGGAGGGTCGTTTTGGCTGCGGTCATCCCAGGCAGGTGGGCGGCACCGCCGGCTCCAGCGATGATAACTTCCAACCCGCGAGTGTCTGCCGAGCCTGCATACTCGAACAGGAGGTCAGGAGTCCGGTGCGCCGAAACGACACGAACTTCGTACGGAACGGCAAAGTCTTCCAGCGTGGCCACGCAGTGCTGAAGAGTCTCCCAGTCCGATTGAGAGCCCATGATGATGCCGACCAGGGGAGCTGCGCGACGAGCGGAGGTTTTCTTAGGTTTCTTTATTTTGCCCATGAATTCTACGTTGTAATGAGATTGAACGTATAGCATGGGCGCGGCGAGGCTTCAATTTCCTGCCGGAATCCCCTAAAAGGCGGGGTCATCCTGGACGCTAGGCCGGGATGACCCCGTTGCATCGGGGCAGGCGAGGCGCTACTAGGCCAGATCAAAGAATAGGACCTTTGAGTCTGCCAACGAGGCCAATTGCGGGCGCTCCTCGTTTGCGATCATAAAGGCATCGCCTGGTTTTGCCGTCAGATCGCCCACTTTAACGCCGCCGCTTACCACATGCAGATAGCCGTACCGACTCTTCGGTAATGGTAGCTCCGCAGTCGCGCCCTGCTTGAACGTGCCCTCGTAGAGTGTCGCATCTTGATGAATATGAACGATACTATCCGGATCCGAGCGCGCCGCTAATTTTTTGAAGCCTTCAGCCGGGGCTCCAATGCTGCGCTGCTCGTATCCCGGTGGTAGACCGCGCTGTTCCGGTACTATCCAGATCTGCAATAGCCGCAGCGTCTCCTCTTTCGACTTGTTGTATTCACTGTGCGTGACTCCCTTTCCGGCGGTCATGCGTTGAATCTCTCCAGGGCGCAATGCTTCTTTATTGCCCATACTGTCTTGATGCTCGAGTGTGCCCTCCGTCACGTAGGTCACGATCTCCATGTCGCGATGCGGATGTGGGGGGAAGCCGACTCCGCCCTCGATGATGTCATCGTTGATCACGCGTAGAGAGCGAAAACCCATGAAATCCTCATCGTAGTATTCACCAAAGGAGAATGAATGGTAGCTGGTCAATCCTCCGCCTTGATACTTTCCACGATCTTCTGCTGCTCGTAAGCGAATCATAGTGCCTCCTTAAGTATTTTGTTCCTGCTCTAGTAGTAAGGTAGGCATGCAGTGTATAATATTCAAGTACTAACGAATTTGTATGGTACTAACCAAAAAGTAAGTTACAGCGATATCCTTAGAGAATATAGCGTATGGCGCGAGGAAAAAGAAAAGAGTGTGCGGAGCTTTGCCCGATTGAGGGCGCGCTCGCGGTTATTGGCGGTAAGTGGAAGCTGGTAATCCTTTGGCACTTGCTGGAAGGTTCAAAGCGTTATGGCGAGCTCAAACGCGCGATGCCTGAGGTATCAGAGAAAATGCTGATCCAGCAGCTGCGAGAGCTGGAGTCGGACAAGATTTTGGCGCGCAAAGTCTATGCGCAGGTGCCGCCGCGAGTTGAATACTCGTTTACTGCGTATGGCGAGACGTTGAAGCCGGTGCTGCGCGCTTTGGTGGCATGGGGTGGTACCCACTTTAGGCAGCGTGCGGGGTAGTATGACCGCCATTCAAATCTATGCTAGGTAGGTACCCATGATCGAGAACCACAAAACGGTGCAGCTTAAGCCTGGAAGGGAAGGATCTTTGCGCCGTCGCCATCCCTGGGTATTCAGCGGTGCTCTACAGCCGCTCTCCGCGGAACTCCAGGAGGGGGACGTAGTGGGGGTAAAGGCCTTTGGTGGAGAAGTCGTCGGTTATGGGCATTACTGTGGCGGCTCCATTGCCGTGAAGATGCTGAGCTTTGAAAAAAGCTTTGACGCGGACGCGTATCTCGATAAGAAACTCTCTCGTGCGATCGAGCTGCGTCGTAAGCTCGGGCTTCTTGGCAGTAGTGAAACCACAGGGTTTCGTCTGGTGCACGCCGAGGGAGACGATCTCCCCGGCCTGATAGTTGATCTCTATGAGGCTACCGCTGTTTTGCAGTTTCACTCCGTAGGAATGGCGCGTTGGCGCGATCGTCTGATTCCTTTGTTGCAACGTAAATTACCCGGGCGCCTAAAAGCCATATACGACAAAAGCAAAGATCTCGGCACAGCCGAAGGACCGTCAAATGCTTATGTCTGGGGTGAGCCGCAGAGCGGTGAATTCAAAGAGAACGGACTGTGTTTTTTTGCAGATTGGGAACACGGGCAGAAGACGGGCTTCTTTCTCGATCAGCGTGACAATCGTAAGTTGGTCGGCTCCTTGGCGTCTGGTAAACGGGTGCTAAATTGCTTCTCGTATACCGGCGGATTTTCAGTGTATGCCTTGAGCGGTGGGGCGCTGAGCGTGACTTCGGTAGACGCGTCGGCGGCAGCGCTCGCGATTCTCGAACGAAACCTCGAGCGTAACTTTTCAAATCCAGCGCATCGCACGTTAGAGGCGGATTGCATGAAGTTTCTTGAGAAACTGGATGCTCCCTATGACTTAGTAATTCTTGATCCGCCGGCATTTGTTAAACATCGCAGTGCGCTCCGGAGTGGAATAAAGGGCTACGAGTTCATTAACCTTGCGGCCCTCTCGCAGATCGAGCCGGGTGGAATCCTTTGTACCTTTTCTTGCTCCCAGTTATTGCCACGGGCTGATTTCTACGACGTTGTAGAACGAGCAGCTAAAAAGGCGGGGCGAGAGATAACCGTGATTTCTGAGCTCCATCAGGCTGCGTGCCATCCGGTTCATCCCAATCATCCCGAGGGTGACTATTTGAAGGGCCTAGCCCTCGAGGTCAAATAGAATCGTGGAAAATTTGGCCAAGCTCATAGAAGTGGCGTGTTCGAAGCGCGGCGCTGAGCTCAGCTCCCTCGATCTCTATCGTGTGTTTGACGGCGCCGCAGACGGCTGCGCAAAATTGTTTATCGATCGAATCGGACCTTTTTGTTTGGCACACATTCTGGATGACGCAGCTTCGGCTCTGCAACTTCAGAACGCCTTACAAACTGCGGCGCCACTTTTGGCTAACCTGACTTCTGTGCGCAGCGTGTACGCCAGAGTGCACTCCAAGGATCCCAAGAGCACGGGAGCTGCGCGGGCTAGCCTGCTATTCGGCGAGGAGATCCCGGAAGCTGTCGTGAAAGAGCATGGCCTGTCATTTCTTGTACGCCCGCAGGCAAACGTCAATGCCGGAATATTCCTTGATACACGTGAACTTCGCGGCAAACTCTTACGCGGATCGCAGGGCATGAAGGTTCTCAACACCTTTTGCTTTACCGGCTCGCTTGGGATCGCAGCCTACGCCGGTGGAGCCGATGAAGTAGTGCAGGTTGACTCGAGCAAGGCGATTTTGAACTGGGCGCGCGAAAACTTCGAGATCAATAAATCCTTAGGGCAGGGTGTGATGCGATTTATCTGCGAGGATTGTTTGACCTTCCTTGGCCGCGAAGCGCGCCGTATTCAAGAAGGGGCGCGGCCCTATTCTCTAGTAATTCTCGATCCCCCGTCGTTCGGAAAGGCCGGGACAAAAGTATTTTCTTTGCGTCGGGATCTTGCTGAGTTGATCTCGGCTGCATGCCGCGTTCTAGAACCACATGGAGCGCTTTCCCTAACCGTAAATGCGCGCTCCCTTGCCGAGCAGGATTTTAAAGAAATTTGGATGGCAGCGATCGCAGAAGCAAATTTTGAGGTTCGAGAGAGTCAGGTATTGCAAGCGCCGCAGTCGGACTTCCGAGCCCAGGGGCAAGCTTCGATTGCGGCGAAGGGGATATATCTTTCCATGCGCAGGCGAAACAGCTGAGTGCTCGACGAGTGAGCGGTTGTGCGAAATAGGTTCTAGTCAGATTCCCCAAAATGCTCGATACTATTTCTCGTAAGGACTATTAATCGGTTTTAAGCCTTACGGTATTGTGTCTCAAGAACATCAGGTTAAGCCAAAGCTTGTAGCCGTTCCAACTCCCTCTCCATCGCAGGGTTCACAGAAAGTATTCGCTCGCGCCTCCGTCTTCTTTAACAACATAGGCTACTGTTCGCTCTCTGAAGCGGTATGCGGAACTTTGCTTGAGCTGTTTGTCCCTGGTTTTAAGATCATCGAAGGTCAAACATTCCAAATCGCACTCGGGAACGGCAGTTCGGTGGATTTTTTTGTAAATGGCGTGCTGGTAGAATTTCACGGCGTTCGTTTCCAAGCCGAGCGCGGACGTTTTGGAGATTTCAATAGTAGGCAGGAGTATGTTCAGTACAACCGCCGTTTGCGTCAGCTGCGCGGGAATCGATACAAGCGGCAACAGTTCATGGATCTTACGCGTGAACGGCTGATGCAAAATTACTTCCAGCGTCGTCGTCGTTTGATTGACCAACACGAAGCTCATAAACGCTGTGAGCTGGTCGTCGTCAGCAACTGTGATGAGTTCTATGACATGGTAGTGCGGCGCTTTAATCGTACGTTTTGTCCAAATCGAGCCGAGTTCCGACAAATCTTTTACGCACTCGTAAAGGTCGTGGCTCGACAGAACTCGGTCTCCAAGCACCAATTCAACCGGGAAAGAGCCCGCGCCTAACAGCCTCGCCCCTGAGTAAACTGCTCAATTCGCATAACTAGCTGAAAATGCTAGATAAAAAGTTTTATCAAAAAGGCGCATGTAGTGCGTTTCGGGGCATAACAGTGATGAAGAGTTCGTGGATCGTCCGGGAGGGGGCTCGCGCCCGGCTTGGCCCGTTATACTTAAAAGGATTTAACTCGGTAGGAAATCATGAGCAGCAATACTTTAAAAACCGGATTGTTCCGCGGCCTGCTTGCCGCGCTTCTCGCCCTTTCTTTGGGCCTCACTTCCCCGAAACAAGCCCAAGCACAGGGCGCCTATGTAAACGGAGACCTCGGGAGTTTTGCCGACTGGGTTTGTAACGGGAATGTTCCCACGACTAATTACGCTCAAATTCTTCAAGATCTCCTCGATCAACTTAGCTCGATTCGCTTTGACCTGACGATGACGCAAGGTGGCGGTGGCATGGTCGGCGATCCAACTCAATGTTTGCCGGGCTTCAATCCAAATCTTCCGAACTTGCCGGGGCTTGGCGACTTGACAGCTTGTTTCGATTTCTCAGGCTTGGGAAATATTGGCGGTAATATTGGAAGTTGCTTGAGCGGCGTGATGGGGCAGTTCCAAGGATTGGGCGATTACTTTAATCAGTTCAATTGGAACTACAACGATCTGGTAAACTGCTTGCAGGGCTTAGTACAGATTCCAACCATTCCGTTGCCGCAGTTCTTGTCCAACTTGGGACAGGTGCTCGACAACATCATCGCGATTCTGAATGGAGCAATCTCTGACTACGACTTCTATAACGGTTCCTTCAATTTCTGGGTCGATTTCTGTAACAATCATTACAGTGCGAACGGATATGCTTCGGGCGGTGGAAGTGGAATGGCAAACTCTGTCTCTGGCGGTAGCGGCAGTGTGACCGTTACCTCAGGAGTTACCGGTGGGCCAGGCTCGGCAGTCAATTTGTCGAACCTTTCTGCCACGGCCTATCTGAAAGCGAAGGGCTCTAATAAGGAAAAGGCATACGCCCTACGTGCCTCAGGTGACAAGTTTAAGCGCACTATCAAGAACTTGAAGCGAGGAACGGATTATAACGTACGAATCGTCGTAACGAATAATCAGACCGGCATTCCGCTTGGTCAGACTAACTCTAAGGTGAAGGTCAACTAGAGCGAGAGCCGTACAGTCCTGCTTGAAGGATGTACGAAAGGACGGCAGGGGTTAAAAACCCTGCCGTCCTTTTCTTTTGCCCAAGAAGTTCGCGCACTGCCGTACTCGATGCCCAAGAGCGCAGCAAAAACTGCTCCGGTATATGAGTTAGCTGAAATCCAGGGGCTTGGGCGAGCGTTGTTCCGGGTCTCGGAACGACCAGGAAGCGAACTTCCTTCTTAAGTCGTTCCGCATCTTTCCAAGAGGGAAGATCCCGCACCAGTTCGCTACCGATTACAAAAAGAAATTCTATCCCCACGTTTCCTTCGCGAAGTCGAGTCATTAGGTCCACCGTATAGGAGCCGGGAGTTGGAGATTTAATCTGGCTTAGTTCAAGTCGTACCGCAGAATCATTTTTAAAATTCTCAGCTACGAATGCTTCCATCATAGCAATACGATGCTGAGAGAGTGCCGTAGCAGGTTTGTCCCGAACGTCGCCTGTTGGAACAAACCAAACTTGATCGACAAGATTTGAATTGAGCACAGCGCTGGCGTTGCTCAGATGTCCGACGGGAGGGGGATCAAAAGCTCCACCAAATACTGCGATGCGTTTCATGCGATTTCCTTTCGGGCGAGGTTAGCACAACTTGCGGCCCTGGGCAGTCTGCGAGCTGTCCGCATAACGCCTCGGAAGCTATAGCTATTTTCGGGCGGCGGGCAGATCTCCGGCCAGTCATTTTCGAGCTATAACCCAATCTCCAAGCTGCCGATATTACTCCTGTATTACGGGGATCGGGACTTCATCGGGTGATGACAAATTTTAGAGACCTTTCGATCAAGCGAAAGCTTACGCTGCTGATGCTGGCGACGAGCTTTGTCGCGTTGCTTTTTGCCAGTGCCGGATACGTTGGGACAGAGATGTTTGCCTTTCGCGAGCGAGTCCGCGAGGAGATGACGATTCTTGCCGACGTGGTCGGAGCGAACTGCACGGCGCCTCTGGCCTTCCACGATCCGGACTCTGCGGCTGAGACTTTGCGTTCACTGAGCGCAAATCCGCACGTGGTATACGCAGCAATCTTTGATGCGGATGGAAAGATATTTGCAAACTATGCGCCGCCTACGTACTCGTATGCTGTTCCGATACAGGCGCCACGCGGAAATCAGTCTTGGTTTTATGGGGGCTACCTCTACACCTCCGCGGATGTTCTGCTTGCGCAGAAAAATATCGGGGCGGTTCTGATTGTTTCCGACCTCAAGGCGCTCTCAGAGAAGATCCAAGTAAATGCACTCATTTCGTTGATGGTGTTAACGCTCTCTTTGCTTTTGACCTTCTTCATGGCACGAAAAAGTCAGCGCTTCATCTCAGGTCCTATTCTCGAGCTGGTCGAGGCAGCCAAGACGGTGTCGAGTCGACGCGCCTATGGGCTGCGGGTTGAAAAGGCGGGGCGCGACGAGATCGGGCGCCTCATTGATAGCTTCAATGAAATGTTGGCGGAGATTCAGCGCCGCGATACCTCTCTCGAAATGCATCGGGCGAGTCTCGAAGGTATCGTTATGGAGCGCACGAGCGATTTGATGAAGGCGAAAGAGGCGGCCGAAGCCGCCAGTGTGGCGAAGACGCAGTTCCTGGCGAATATGAGCCATGAGATTCGCACGCCGATGAACGGTATAATTGGAATGACCGACCTGGCGCTCGATACACCGCTGAGCCCGGAACAACGCGAGTATCTGCAAACGGTAAAGGACTGCTCGCATTCACTGCTTAGCATCGTGAATGACATTTTGGATTTCTCGAAGATTGAAGCCGGAAAGATCGAGCTGGACGAGTCAACGTTTAGTCTCAGTGAGACTTTGGGAACGGTGTCGCGGATTCTTGATTCAGAGATCGTGCGCAGGAACCTGGAATTTGTCACGCTGATCAGCCCGACGGTACCTAGCAACCTGCGAGGCGATGAAGGCAAATTGCGGCAGGTCTTAATTAATCTGATCGGCAATGCGATGAAATTCACCAAGCCGCACGGTGGCATCCTTGTGTACTGCGGAGTTGATTCCGTGACAGATTCCGAAGCCTGCTTGCATATTAGCGTTTCCGATTGCGGTATCGGCGTGCCGAAGGAGAAGCATCAATCAATCTTTGAGCCGTTCACTCAAGCCGACGGGTCGATTACTCGCAAGTATGGCGGAACTGGTCTCGGACTTAGCATCTGTAAGAAGTTTGTCGAGCTGATGGGCGGAAAGATATGGGTGAACAGCTTGCCTGGAGTTGGTAGTGCGTTCCACTTCACTGCCAACGTGGGTCTGCCCGCAGCTCAGCACGTCTTAGCTATCGAAGGGGCCGCGGCAGGGGGCTCGGAGAAAGTGAGCCTCGGCAACAAGCGTAGCCGAATTCTTTTGGTCGAAGACAATCAGGTCAATCAAGTGCTTGCCGTAAGATTACTGGAGAAGAAGGGGTACGACGTCTGTGTCGCCGACGACGGAATGGATGCCCTGAGTAAGCTAGAGCAGGGGTCGTTCGATCTTATTTTGATGGACTGCCAGATGCCGCGCATGAGCGGGTTCGAGGCAACCAAACAAATTCGCGAGCGCGAGAAATCCGCAGGCACGCATGTTCCCATCATAGCGATGACTGCGAATGCGCTCGAGGGGGATCGTGGTCGCTGTCTCGAAGCCGGAATGGATGAGTATCTTTCAAAACCCTTGGATTCCAAGAAGCTTTGGGCTTTGGTCGAAAAATTCAGGGGTTAGTTTCTAGTCTATTTCCGATGCGTATCGATAGACCCGTTTCCGAGCTCTAGTTAGTGTCCGCGTTGGTTGCGCAGGTACTCATTTCATCCTCGATGCTGAGAATTACTTCTTCAAGCAAAACTGTATCAGCGATCATATTCGAAGCTGGGTTTCCTCCTGCCCTGAGATGATCGCAGGAGGCGGTGATGATCCCATTGATGTCAATCATGCGCGGACATTTTCCTGGGTTCTGATCTTGTAAAGATCCTGGGTTGAGGCAAGATCTGGTTTCAGGAATCCATCGGTAATTGCAATCAGCATTATCGTAGCAGTCCTCGCAACGCTGCTCTAGATTGCAGTAATCCCGCCGACAGCGGGCGATCAGATTTTCGCAATATTGCAGGTTCGTTAATGCTGCCGCCTCGGAAATGCAAGTAGCAAGCACGAGAGGAAGGGCGAGGGACGAAAAAGCTCTCATAGTTCTCTCCTGACCGACCACAAAAGTCACAACGTAGGAATGCTATACGTACAGGGGTAGATGTTAGCGAGGCAAGCAAGAGATGTGCCGCTCCTTTAGGGCTAAATTGTTCGCCCATGTTACCAAATTGCATCTCCAGCAGGGGCTTGCCAGCACCACCAGATTGTTGACTAGCGATGCTTCCTTGGCTGCACGACGAGAGTAGCGCAGCGTAGTGGGCTCGATAGCGAGGAGGAGTCTGTCGCCCTTACACAATACTGCCATGTTCCTATTTTGAGGGTCAGCCCAGGAAATGTAAGTGAATGAGGATTCGTTGTTGGAAGTGAGACTGGAGTTGTCCCTAGAGAGCGCTTCTTTGTTCCAAATTTCACGTAGCCGTTAACGTTGACGGTCGAACTGTCATCGTCGCGTATTGTCAAAGGGAGCGACAGAATCTGACCTAGGCGCAGCACCTTTTTTTTCGCCGTCAGAACTGGGGCTACCGGTGGCCGAGCAGTTGGCGTTGCTGTTGGGGTTCGCGTTGGCGTTATCGTTGGCGGCGGCGTCGCAGTAGAGCTCGGAGACGGGGAGGGGGTAGCTGTGGCAGTCGGAGTACTCGTCGCGGTAGCGCTGGCCTCTGGAATCGGAGTTGAGGTTGGCGAATTGATCGGCGTGGCTGAAGGAGAAGGGGAAGGAGTCGGACTAGCCGTCGGAGTTGATGTAAACGTTGCTGTTGGTGTTGCCGTAGGACCGAAGCTTACATTGAAATCAGCGGATTCTTCTGAGACGCTCGCTTCGCCGTGTTGTGCGGTGATCCTGAGGCGCAACGTTCTGTTTGTTCCGGCAAATAAGGTATCGACTCCCGTCCAAGTGAGCTCGCGATCTTCTCCTGCGATCAATCGTCCGCTCTTGTATCCCTCGGCATAATCAGTTCCGCTGATGGCCGATGCTGTAATGGGCTGGTAGCTACTTCCATCGAAGTACTCGAATCTCACCCACAGGGAGTGCGAAGACGCCGTGGCATCAAAGCTGATCGTCACAGTATCGCCTGCCTGCGACGCGGTAACATTAGAAAGATTCGGGGCTGCCCCCGTCGTATTTGCGTTCGCTGTGTTGCCCAGATGTCCGATGTTGATACGTCCGCCATTCGGTGTGGGTTCAGCCGGGTAAATATCGTCCGGCGCGCCTTCGTCAATCAGGAACGAACTTGCTGTGAGGCGATAGTCATCGTTATCTTCATCTACGAAACGCGGGTCGATAAACATGTTGGCAGAGGACCAATCCATTTGATTGATATCGCCGTAGGAACCAGGAACCTCGCTATTTAGCGATTGAACAATCGAGTAATGTACAGCGGAGTTTTGGAAGAACGCGTTGTAACTAAAATCGGATGGATAGAGGCTGGTCGATCCGTATCCTGAAGTGTTGCCGCTAAAGTAAATGCCGTAAGAGTTCTTATGAAAGATATTATTGCGGATAATCGGAGCGCCCGAGCCGGCCACGAAATGTAGACCATAGAGAGCATTCGAAGCAAAAACGTTATTCTTAACGGTCGAATTGCCGCTTCCATAGTACTGAACGCCCCAGGGGCCATTACGGTATAGCAGATTTTGAAGGAGCGTGACGGTGCCTGACCAGAGCGAGATTCCGATGTAGGAATTTGAGAAAACTTGATTCCCGGTGAGTACCGGAGCAGCCGATGCCGAACTGGCAGTTATGCTGATCCCGGTGCGATTCGAATAGACGATGTTGTTGCTAATATTGTCGCCGGTCCCTGCATAGAACACATCGATTCCAACGCAGCTTGAGCAGCTATGGGAATAGACGGTGTTCTCGGTAATCGTGCTTGTTCCGACGCCCGAATTTCGCTGTACCCTGATCCCACCGTAACCGCCGTTTGAATAGATTTGATTGTTACTAATTACGACATTCGCGACGGAATGCATGAATATGCCATAGTCAGCATTATCGTGAATTTTGCAATTTGTGATGCTCACGTTTGTTGAGCCGCTCGTCGAGACCACCCCTTGGCTGGCAGAATTTCGAATGGTTAATCCATCGATCTCCAAGGTTCCCGAGTTCAACGCCCCGGCATATAGATATCCCTGAAGAATACTTTCGCTATTGCGAGCGCTGAAGGTGTCGTTGTACCCACCTTCAAATCTTAGGGTCCATCCGCTGTTGTTGAGCTGAATGTTTTCCGTGTAAGTTCCTTCGGCGATACGAATGACGTCGCCGTTGGAGGCATTGTTTACTGCGTCTTGAACAGTTGTGTACCCGCAGTTTGCGCACACGTCGCGGTTCGCCGCCGAGGCATAGGAGCAGGTCAGCAGCAAAAGTGCTTGCAAACTAGTGAAGGAGAGTACTTTGAACACGCCCTATCCCGTTTCTTGGATCGCAAAGAAGATCGGCAGAATCGAGCCGAGGCTGTATGGACGGGGTTCAAATAGCTTGGCGCCAACCATTGGAAAATATAGAGTAAAATAGTTTTCTTTGCGGGGATTACGGAGTCGCTTCCGCAGGCTCACGAAGCGGCACTGCCAAAAGGTACTGCGGCGGTCGACAGACAGCCTAGGGTCATAAACAGCTCCAATTTCCCCGGGCAAGCATCCGGAAAGGCAAGACAGCTGACTCTTAGAGTGGACCAGGTAGGAATATTTGGCTCAGCGCTTTGCTGCTGTCCCTCGGCGAGCGGAGGGAATGCCTCTTCGCTGGTGAGTTCACTGTCGGGCTTTGATGATTCCTCTCTCGTGCTCCGCTCGGGAGATGATGTCGATGAGGAAGCCTGAGAGTCTACTGCTTCGCTTTGATGCACCTTGTTGGATTGCTGAGGCTGAGGAGACTTTGCGGCGATTGCTCGCAGGAGAGCATAACGCTCGCTTAGGCCAGGAACAGCAATGGAAGCGATTAGTCCGGTGGTCAGGAGCAGTGCGAGCACGATCATTGCTGACGTGTTGTTTCGAAGGAGGTTCGATAGAGACGCTAAGGGCTCAAACACATAATCAGCAACTACTTTGTAGGTACTGACCACGGTGGGTGTGATAACCACACCTGGCTGTGAAGGCGGTGCAGCAGTGTCGCCCTTCTCTGTGCTTACCTTTTCCGTGCTGATGCTTTGGTTACGTTCTCTTATTTCGCGCTCGCGAACTGCGCGTGCAGTTGCTTCCGCGCAGGCTTGACCGACATCGATATGGCAAATGCCGATCTTGTGCCAGCTTTGCGGTGTGAAGCTTACACTTGAAGCGATTGCTATTGCACTTCGTCGTTTTACCTCTTCTAGGATCCGTCGGGCAAAGTCCTCGCGCCAACGTCCATTTAAAGGTTGGAATGGGTCACGGAGGAAAAGTATATTCCAATCTCTACGCAATAGTTCAAATATCTGGAGTTGTCGCGCAGCCGGCAGGGGAAGTTGAGAGCACGATAAGTAGCGCACCCGATCTAGATCGAACTCCAGCAGCACATTCTCAACTTCCATCTCAGTTAGGCCGATGCTGCGTAAATATTCGGGAATAGATAAGTTAACGCCAAGACGGTCTTCGAATCCCAGACGCTCTATCGATGTTAGATCCACCGAAGCATCTTCGCGCAGGATGCGTATCCCGGTTAGCTGCTGACTAGCCCGAAACGCCTGTTCGAAGTAGCCAAGGTCCTGCCCGTCTCGATCCGCCAGGATAGTGAGCTCGCCTGGACGACACTCGAATCGCGCTTGAGCTCCATCAACAGGTAGGGTTCTCGTTATCCAAATGCTTGCAGGATTGGTGTAACTTATTGGCAAAAATCCTCCGGAATTTCGTGGATCCGATGGAGCGGTTTTCCTTCTGGCGATGCACTTAACACCAAATCGAGCCCGTAAACGACTTGGTGAGAGCAGAATGGTTTTGTCATGTAGTAACTGGCCCCTTTCTGATAGGAGTTCATCATGATGGAGGCCGTATCCATGGCGGTCAACATGATGACGGGCAGTTCCTGCGTGTGCGAGTTGCGGCGAATGGCACTTAGAACCTGGATACCATCGGTATCTGGCATCACGACGTCAAGGAAAATGCCATCGAAGCGCGAAGCAGCGTCCGGACGATCCAGCATTAGGATCGCCGCTCGGCTGCTCATCAGTACCTCCGCTTCGCACCCGAAGGAGTCGAGCATTGCGGATAAGAGCTCGCACACGACTGGATCGTCATCAACAATCAGAAAGTGTGGTTTATTAGTTTCCATAACTTATTCCCCGTTTAGTTTAGCGTTGATACTTTCGTTGCAGATTTATTTGCCCAGCGGCTGCCTGGCGGCTTCGGAGCGGCATGAGACTGCGCTGGCAGCGCGGGCTTGGCGGGGCTCAGCGTTTGGATATGCTCGCCACTATCGCTCGTGGGAATTGCATTGACCGCCGCGAGCGCGGAGTCGACTCCAGCGAGCACGGATGCAACTTGAGGCGGAGCCTCGACCGGGGGCGCAAGTTTTGGCGGCCTGGTGGGCGTGGGAGATTCTGTTACTACGGTTTCTTCTTCATTGGTAGCACCGAGAACCTCCTCAATTGTCGAAACACCTTCACGAACAAGGTGAAGTCCGGCCTCACGAAGAGAGAGCATTCCCTCTTGTTTTGCCACTCGCCGTAATTCTTCACGCGAAGCGCCCGCTAAAATGAGGCGACGCAATTCATCTGAGAGTACCAGCACTTCGTAGACCGGCGCTCTTCCGCGATAGCCGGAATTGAAGCACTTGGGACAGCCTTTGCCATGCCATAGAGTAGCTCCCTGCAGTTGGCTACCCGCCGTGCCCAACCTGTCTGTCAACTCGCGTGGCGGACTGAACTCTTGCTTACAATCTTGACAGATTTTTCTTACGAGGCGTTGAGCAACGATACAGTTGATTGATGAGGTAATTAAGTAGGGCTGAATTCCCATATTGATTAGTCGAGAGATCGTGGAGACCGAGCAATTGGTATGCAAGGTGGAGAGAACTAAATGTCCAGTCAACGAGGCTTTTATGGAAATTTCCGCGGTCTCTTGATCGCGAATCTCTCCAACTAGTATTACATCGGGATCCTGACGCAAAAGAGATCGCAGGATGCTGGCAAAATTATAGCCGATTCCTGAGTTTGCTTGACACTGGGTTACGCCAGGCAGCTTTCCCTCCACCGGATCTTCCGCGGTGAACACACTAACCGAGATATCATTCAGCTCATTAAGTGCGGCATAGAGGGTGGTGGTCTTGCCTGAACCGGTCGGTCCGGTGACTAACACCAAGCCATCCGGCTTATTGATGGCGTCTCGTATCAGTCGAAGCTGACCAGCCGGGATGGCGAGCTTCGAGAGGTCGTTATTCACTGCGGCAGCTGCCATAATTCGGAGTACGATTTTCTCTCCGAAGACCGAGGGGAGGGTGCTTAAGCGAAATTCCGCCTCAACTCCATTGCAATTGAATTTAAATGAGCCATCTTGCGGCAGTCGCTTTTCACAGATATCCAAGTCAGCCATGATCTTTAGGCGCGAGGCAATGGCGCTTGAGAGTTTGAACGGAATGCGTTGAATCTCCCGCAGCGCCCCATCAACTCGGTAGCGAACGCGCAACATGCTCTCGAAAGGTTCAATGTGAATGTCGGAGCAATTCATTCGGGCAGCTTCTGCAAGTAATGAATTTACAAGCCGTACAAGCGGAGCATCCGACTGCGATTTGTCTTCCTCTGACAGGGTAGAGCTGTGATTCTTTGAGCCGACTTCGTTCAGCTCAACTTCATGGAGCACATGCTTTAGCGTGCCCTCGATGCTGGTATCGTTTGGATCGATGCCGCTGCCAGCCGCTCGTCGCGGTGCTGACGTCGTCTTTCCCGGGCGTGGGACGGGCTTTCTTACGCTACCGCTGAACATCGACATTACCAAACCTCGAACAAGCAGAATAAACGACCTGCCGAATTTCGCTTCGTTCCAAGCTCCCTCGGCATTGCAGCAATACTTCGGACGAAAGCGGGTCTTTGTAAGAGTTTGGGGCGCGAATAGTGGAATCCCTGCAAAATGGAACTTCTACGCAATGGAATCTACGAAATCAGCTGAAAAGCTGGCCGGTGAATTCCGGGGGATTCTAGGCAAAATACGAGGTTAGTTGCTGGCAGGGTTGCGGATCCGGCTAGCTTCCAAATCCCAGTTTTTCGCCGACGCGCTTGAAGGCGCTCAAGGCAAAATCAATGTCGTCCCGTGAATGACCTGCGGAAATCTGAACGCGAATTCGCGCCAGGCCCTTCGGAACGACGGGGAAGCTGAACCCGATTACGTACACACCCTCTTCAAGCATTGCATCAGCAAACTGTACGGCCAACTTGGCGTCTCCGAGCATGATCGGGACGATCGGGTGAACACCGGCACGGATATTAAAGCCAAGCGAGCTAATCTGACTTCTAAAATACTTTGTATTGCTCTCAAGCTTGTCTCGCAGCTCGGTGCTTTCGCTCAAGAGGTCAAGGCACGCGATGCAGGCGGTAACGAGCGCGGGCGGCAGTGAATTACTAAAGAGGTAGGGACGACTGCGTTGACGAAGGAGCTCAATAATTTCCCTTTTGCCGGTCGTGAAGCCGCCGGCAGAACCGCCAAGCGCTTTGCCGAGCGTTGACGTGGTGATGTCGATTCGATGACCAACCTTGTGATACTCTACGGCGCCGCGACCGGTAGGGCCAAAAAAGCCGGTGGCATGCGACTCGTCGACCATCATCATCGCGCCGAACTCTTCAGCCAAATCGCAAATCTTCGGCAGATCCGCCACATCGCCGTCCATTGAAAAGACGGAATCGGTCGCCACTAAAATCTTTGGACAGCCCTCAGCCTTTGCCTTCTGCAGGTGGGCGCGTAATTCAGCAAGATTATTGTGCTCGTAACGGAAACGCTTGGCCTTGCAAAGGCGGATGCCGTCGATAATGGAGGCGTGATTGAGCGAGTCGCTTACGATAGCGTCGGCTTCACCGAGAATGGTTTCGAACAATCCACCGTTCGCATCGAAGCACGAGGAATATAAGATGGCGTCTTCGGTGCCGAGGAACGCACTAACCTTTTGCTCAAGCTCTTTGTGAATGGTTTGGGTGCCGCAAATGAAGCGCACCGAGGATAGTCCCAGGCCGTATTGCTCGATACCTTCTTGCGCTGCTCTTTTCAGTGCCGCGCTGTTTGAGAGCCCCAAATAATTGTTGGCGCAGAAATTGAGAACTTCGCGACCATTAACGCGAATGCGGGCCGCCTGCGGCGACTCGATGATGCGTTCACGTTTATAAAGACCCGCTTCCTTGATAGCGGCAATTTCATTCTCGAATAGCTGCTGAACCGAGGTGAACATGGGACTCCAATTATGCGCGGTCTGTGCTCTGTAGTGGGGGCGAGGATTGCTGCGGACGCTGGCTTGCGTAGCGGCGCGTTATTCCTGGGATTAAGTAGTTCTTAAACGCGCCTTCGCGGTCGAATTCCGGTCTCCAGCCCCAGTCCTTGCGCGCAGCAGAGTCGTCCACGTCAACGGGCCAGCTATCCACGATCGCAAGACGTTTCGGGTTCGGTTTAAAGGTGATTTCTGCTTTGGGGAAGTACTTCAACACTTCGTTGCGAATTTCTCCGGCGGAGATTGAGAAGGATCCGACATTGTAGACAGGCTTGGTAAGGCTGCGACGGCTGGCTCGCGAAATTGAAATGAGCGAGTGCACGCCGTCAGGCATTACGATAAAGGGCAAGCGGGTCTCTGCGGTTACGAAGCATTCGTACGGTTTGCCTTGCGCCGCGGCATGAATCATTTCTGGTCCAAAGTCGCTCGTGCCACCGGAAGGCAGGGATTCAGAGCTCATGATGCCCGGCAAACGAACGCAGCGGAAATCAAGGCGCGTAAGGTTCGGGGTATCTTCGAAGCTGCGGTAACGAGTTGAGTAGTAGTTACCGAGATGCTCGATGTAGAGCTTGTTGATGCCGTACATGGTGATCGGATCGAGATAGCGGTGCTCGTCGATCTTTCCAGCAGCAATGCGTTGCTCCGGAGTTGCAAACCCATAGGCAGCAATAGTGCTGGGAAATACAACTACGACGGGAGTTTTCGTGCGGTTCGACTGATCGTCAGCCAGGTTAAGGATATTGAGGCTGCCTTCGACGTTAACGCGATGGGCGGGCAGGGGCTCTTTCTCGCCGCCGGTTGAAAGGATGGCGGCTAAGTGGAAGATGGCCGTGAAATTATATTTACGATTGAGTTCATCAATCAGATTCTTATCGAGGATGTCGCCCTTATAGAAGTCGACCGACTTTTGGTAGTCATCAATCGGGCTACGGTCGAGCGCTACAATCTTGTAGAGGCCTTCGTGTGCCAGATACCGGATCAGGCCATGGCCAATTTCGCCGTTTGCTCCAGTTATCAGGATACACCCTTTTTCCATGATTTTTTCCGCTTTGGTAGACCGTCGACAACAGTAGCGCCCAGGCTGATTTTTTTCAAGTATGCGCGTATTTACAGGCTTTTTGCTTCGGATTCTGACTTTTCGGCGAGCTCGGTTACATGCTCGTGCTCGCAGCAATCACGGCAGGATTTGCATAGACGCAGGTTGATGAAATGGCCGACCGCCAGACACACGCCGCCAAAACCTACCAGCACAGCTTCGTGTTCGCTATGAGTGGTGAAGCCGCCGATATAGAAGAGCAGAATTGCAGCTGCGAGGAACAAAAGCACGCGCGTCTCGCGATGTATATACGTGCCCCAGCACAGGCTTGCAGTGGCAAGAGAGATTGTGATGATGAACATAAATGTTTCAAAGCTGCTGTGTGCGAGAATACCGAGCCCCAATAAAGGCAGTACCGTGATGATGAACGGCATCGCGATGCAGTGAATCGCGCAGGCGAAGGACAGACAGGCCCCAATCTTGTCGAGACGTCCGTGGATTTTTGAAATACGATTCGGGGTCATAAAACGAGCTGCTCTTCTTTTTGAACTTACGCCGAGTTTGGCCTTTCCTTGCTGCACTTTCTGCAAAGGCCGAACAGGGTTACTTCGTGACGCTCGACGGTAAACCCAGGCAAGTCGAACTCAGACATTGCTGCAGGGCAACTCTCCACCTCAAACACTTGCTTGCAAGTTCGGCAGTGAAAGTGGTGGTGGTGCTCATCGCGCGAAATCTCGTAATAGGTCGCCTCGCCTGGGAGCTGAACGGCGCACAGCTCGTTCGCGGCTAGCAAGGTTTTGATGGTGCGATACACCGTTGCCATTCCGATTTGCGGTCGGCGCTTTTGCGCGCGCTCGAGAACTTCTTCTGGACGCAGCGGGCGCTTGGCTTTCTCGAAAGCCTCTCGCACCACCCGCTGCTGAACTGTATCGCGCTGTGTCATGCCGACGGCTTAGTGATACTGAATTCCCAATATCCCGATAACATACTATAAATATTGGAGAAAATCAAATTTGAGTGTGAGCGAAAAGCCTGTCGCGCTGGCTACTTAGCCTGCGGACAGCATTTTTAGGCTTTCTGCTGTTTAAGCGGATCGAAAATAAACAAATATCCGCGCGGACTGGTGTAGGTGAGGCGTTCATCGCCGCCCATCAAGTGCGTGCTGGTACTCTCGATGCTAACGCAGCCTTGCAAGAGATTGCGGACTTTGAGGCGCTCAATCAG
>JAFLCA010000089.1 GCA_017302875.1 Deltaproteobacteria bacterium | reverse complement strand
GTTTAATATCTGTGGCCGGACTAGTTCGAAGTCTGGTCATCACCAATATAAGTTGAAGACTTCGCGAGTCGGAAACTTGCAGTCTTGGCTTCCTTCTCACCGAAACATTCCTTACCGCTGGCTCTCTTCGTTCACTCCGGACACGAAAGAAGTCCTGGTTAATCGGCCCGGCTAGACTTTGATCCCTCAGCCAAATCAAACTTGGCGCCGTCTATCCCCCGTCCTAGAAATCTCAGCTTAACTCACCAATGTTATTGAATTTGCTAGCTAGTTTTAGCCCCCGGCGCTGCCCTGCCCTGTTTTAAGTGGATCCAATTCTTGGTCGATAGATGAGAAGCCACGTTTTCTCGAGCGCTGAAATGTTGCGTCGACTGACCTATATAGCTGTATTCATTACAGAGCTAGCTTTTCTCCGCGTACCTGCAAGCGCGCAGGAGAATCTCGTCTTGCGCTGTCAGGATCGAGGAGTTCGCAAACTCGAAGTTTCATGTTCCGGTTCCAAAATAAGAATTCGCCCGGCAACGCCAAAAACTATCGTGCGGAAATGGAAAATGATGAACAAGGCCGCACTAAGCTCCTTGGGATTCTCCCCGGTCGGCAGCAAGCGTTGTTTGCGCAAGGTTCGAAAGGGCTGCGCCGAAGTTTTGCCGACTCCATCTCCAACTCCCTCTCCGCAGCCGACTGCTACGACCGTGCCGACCGCTGTGCCCGGAAGCTTCGCAACATCGTTAACTCAGTACGGGGTGACGTTTACGTTTTCTCAATCGACGCGTTATGGCCAATTCGTCAACGGCGACTATTGGGTTCTTGGGCCAGTGACCATTGTGGCAATTTCTCCTGACTTTACCGGCACGCGGCACGGCTTCGAAGTAAACCCCGCGAGTAAAGTCAACCAAGGCTTTGATTCCCGCGCGATAAGTTTCGATGCCGCGCGTGTCCCGCTGCTCCCGCTCCAAATCTCAACAGCCAGCTCTGTGGTGAAGAGTATTAGTGTCGATCCGAATGCCAGCACCTGTCGGCCTTGTCTGCAAACAGCAGCAGTGCTGACCGTGCTGATGGAAGTTCCTCCGCAAGAGGGCGCGCTCACGTTCCGTCCAGGCTATTTCGGCAACTCAAAAACTTTGTTTAGCGCCGCAAGTCTAAATCTGGCCAGTATTCCCGCTCTGACCCCGGTAGCATCGGTTCCAAGTTTGAGCTCTGTTGCCACAGGGCTGCAGCGGCTTCAGCTCGATCACCAAGAGAATTGGGTCGGCCGCTATCTTCATCCCGTCGACAACGGTCCCGACTATGGGTCCTCCATCGCAACGCGTAACAATGAAGCCTTGCTGCGTGTCATGCTGAACGATTCGATAGAACAGAAGGCCCCGGCAATCACATATCTCGTTCAGTACGGAATCGATATTTGGAGCATGTACCAAGGCGGCGTGAGATGGCCGACAAATGGCGGGCATACGCTCGGAAGACTGCCCGTACTTGCCTTTGCGGCGGTACTCCTCGACAACTCGCAAATGAAAAGTGCGGTGCAGAATGTCGCCTCGACAGATTTTGACGAGACCTACGGGACTTATTACAGCTCCACCGCATCGAAGGTTATTTACGGACAAACACTTGCCAGCGAAATGGGATACTGGGACAACCTTGTCCGCGATAACAATTCACGCACCCAGCGTGATCCCTACGGTTACATCGACGGCGGATATCGGCCCGGAGGGTCGTATCAATACTGCTGTATCTCACAGCCTTATAAGGGAAGTGCGCTGGCCATTGAAATGATGGCGACTATTAAATCAATTTGGCCCAATCCGCATCTTTTGACATATGCCGCACGATGGGTTTCCGATGGCGCTCACACGCAGCCAGATCCCTGCGCTCCTGCAGACGGGTTGTGCAGCGGTGGAACTCGAAATGGCCTGGCCTGTACCAGCGCGAACGAAGATACAGCCTGTCCGGGAGGGCTCTGTGAGCTGGATTGGGGACACTACGGCGTAACCTACGGTCCGAACGGCTCGGGCGGCTGTATTCTCGACACCGATCCGAGTGACGGCACAGGAAGATTTCCGGCGCTTCACGGTACGAGCGCCGATGCCGGAAATTATGGCAGCGCATTTATCGACCAAATGTGGTTAGCCCACATGCCTTAGTAGCTACTATAGGAGATAACAAGTCGAGAAAGTATGCGCGGCCTCTAGAGCGCCCAGCATCAACTAGTGACTAGCTTTTTCAGAAACTGCTGCGTCACTGGGAAATACCGTCTTCCAGTCCCCTTTCATACTAACGACTACCCATCCATTGCTTTCTGCCAGCTTATCAAGAGCCGGAGTGAATGCGCCTAACTTCACATCAGGCAGACCTCTTGCCGGCCCATACGCAAACTCACGCGCGGCATCGTCGTGCAGCACGAGCAGTTCAAAGCGCTGCCCATTCCCGCCCTGGGTATACTGCAACATCTCCTGATCTCCGACTGAGTTCCCAAAGGCTGCAATCGGACGCCGACCGATGTGCTGATTAATTCCTACCGGCTTGCCGCCTTTATCATCCACAAAATTAATAGCCGGCAAGCGCACGATTACTGGCCTTCCATCTCGCATCTCAAACTTGGTCTTGATGCTGCTGCCTACGACCTGCTCGGGCGGTATGCCATAACTCTTCGTAACCCAAGGGCGCATGAACTCAATGCCGCCGCCTGAAACAATGAAATTCTTGAAACCCTTGTCCCGCAAATACGCCAAAAGCTCCAACATCGGCTCATACACCATCTGGGTGTAAAGTTTCCCGGTAACCGGATGACGTGCAGTAGCGATCCAATCTTTTACTATCTGCTCAAACTCGGTGGTCGTCATGCCAGCATGCGTTGCCATAACAAGTTCAAGGATCGCGTGCTCGCCTCCCGCCAGCGCGCCCTTCATGTCTCCCTTCAAGATTGAAGCGAAGGGTTCTATTGTCTTCCACTCTGGATGCTGCGGAGCCAAGGCCTTCACTCGATCGAGCGCAAAGTATAACTGCACGGGCAGAGGCTGTTCGCTCCACAACGTGCCATCATTATCGAACGTGGCAATGCGCTCTGCCTCAGGAACAAAATCCGGAGAGCCAGGGGTCGTCACTTTCTCAACGAAGGCGACGATTGCCGCTTTCGCGGGGGTATTATTCCAAGAAGAGAGAGGATCGCTGACTTCGGCCAGAATCGAAGAGCACGGGAATAGAACCAGCAGCGCAAAAATTATAATCCGGTTTCGCATAAGATAATTCCTAGGAAAAGAACGTGAAAATCAGCGCACACAAAGTTAGAGTGTGCCCCGAATCTACACATGTCAAGGATGCTTTGTTAATGACCAAGCGATAGTTAACAGTTGCTCCCAAGGCGAAGCAATTGCAGCTCAGATGCCCCTATGCCCCTGCCCTGCAGAGAGCCGCATATGCAGTGGAGTACTGTCCAATTAGGCGCTCGGGAGTGTACTGAGTTGCAACCGTGCGGAGCGCGTTCGCTCGAAGTGCTTCTGCCCGAGGCTTGTCTCGTGAAATCCCAAGAATCGAATCGGCCATTCCGCTGCCATCCTCAGGTCTAAAGAGCAGCCCATTTTCATTGTTTGATACCAGTTCCGCTATGCCGCCAACGTTAGAGGCTACGCAGATCGCTCCAGCCGCCATGCCTTCCAACAGCACCAACGGGAATCCCTCCATTTCAGAAGGCAGCAACAGAAAATCGGCAATGCCCATGATCATTTCTACGTTGGCCATCGGCCCGATCGAAAGAAGCCGCCCAAAAACCCCCAACGAAATAGCCAAGTCAATGCAGGCTTTCTTCTCTGGGCCTTCTCCTACCAAGATTAATCGGGCCGGAATTTTCGCCGCGATTTCGGCGAATATCTTAACAACTTCTACGGAACGTTTGACGGGTCTAAAATTCGACACATGAACCAGAATTTGTTCTTCAGGCTGGGCATACTGCGCGCGCACTTTAGGATCAGGGTTGCGCTTAAACCTTCCGCAGTCTACCCAATTGGGAATCACGGAAATCGGACGGGAAATACCAAAGGTACTGCGAGTTTCATCGGCTAAATACTGACAGACTGCGGTCACAGAATCCGAAGCGTTGATGGCATGTTTGGTGGTAAAGAAAAACGCCGGATCTCGCCCCACTCTTGTAACATCGGTGCCATGCAGCGTCGTGATAATACGACAATCCAGTCCGCTATCTCGCGCCAACAAAGCTGAAGTTGCGTGCGGGATGACGTAGTGCGCATTCACTACCTCTATTTTGTACTTGTCGATTAAGGTCGCCAACGTGTTGGCAGCCCGTAACGTTGGAAAGGAAGACTGCTCGAATAAGGGATATTCAAACGCAAGCAGCTCATGAAAATGCAAACTCCCAGGGCGAGGAGCAGGCTTCGAAAGACGCGGCCTGATCGCGAAGCTTTTGCGCACCGTTGCCACCACCTGCCCCCAAAAACTCTGCGTTGGCGGCGAGTCTCCTAAGTCGCGGTAGATTGGTTCGGGGGCTCCGCCGGCCATTCTGAACGGCGGGCGCTCTCCGATCACATGCACGTCATGCCCTTCCAAACTGAGGCCCATCGCCAACTCGGTAGCAAGAATGCCGGAGCCACCCGCTGAGGAATGACAGAGAATCGCAATTCTCATGAAGCCCGCCTTGCAAAGCGGAGCTCTACTGCTATTTCAATTGAAGCGGAACCAGGGCGAGGGCACGCGCTGAACGATAAAGAAGTGTGTAGATTACGATTTACGGGCACAGCGCTTCTCCCAAAAATGGAGAGGCGGCCCGACCACTCAGATCCTGCGCTAAAAGCTGATTTTAACGCACCCTTACTGTTCGCAATGAGTTCACGTTTTAAAGTACGTGAATACCGCTGCCCCTGCAACCTCAACGGTCGGAATTGACAAGCCAACCCTCAAAACTCCGAGATTCTCGTAGGGCCTGTTGAGTAGTGCTCGACTGCCCAGACCGCCGTTTTGCGCATCCGCTCCCGATCCCGAGGCATCTTAATTCCTTGGCGAAGACATGTCTTAACGCTACCCTGATTACCGATTCCTGAATGAATTCTCTTTCCACCAAAATTCGAGCGCCGCGTTTTAGAGTCCCCCATCTTTTTCTGCATACCATCTGAGGCCCAGCAATGAATTCGAGTTTTTTTAGAATCACGGCGACCTGCACCTTGACGTTGTTTAGTTCGATTTTCATTTTCGGACAGGCCGCTGCTGAGCCAAATCACGCCAAAAGGCCTCCCAACATTCTGTTCTTAGTGATGGATGACGTCGGCATCGATCAGATGAAAATATTCGGGTACGGTGGAGCAAATCCACCGAAGACTCCAAATATCGATACCGTTGCGTTGGCTGGAGTGCGCTTCCGCAATACCTGGGCACATCCAACTTGCAGCGCCAGTCGCGCGTCATTTTTTGATGGGCGCTACAGTATTCGTACGAACGTTTTGACTGCGATCACGAGCGACGACTTGGCGAACTCTCAAGTCTCTCCCTACGAATACACCACTCCAAAAATTCTCAAGAAAAAAGGCTACGTCAGTGGGCTGTTCGGAAAAATGCATTTGACCGGCTCACAAGTGAATACATCCACAAATCCTTTTGGGAATGAAGTCTACCGCAAACTGGGATGGGATCACTTCGAAGGATTTCTCGACGGCGGCCCCTATCCGATCGACACCACAGCCGGCGGCATCGGAGGTCCTTCCGGCAACAGCAATACCTACGGCTGCGGCTATATTCCAAGCACCGCGTCAAATGCAACCATCGGAGCTGACACCGGCGCTTGCTACACTGATGGCGGCGCTACCTGCGAAGTGTTAGCAACACCAACCTTCGCAGAGCCAGGCAAGACTTGCTTGGAGCGCGGTGGAATTCTAGATCCCAATCAAACCTGTCAGTCCCCCAGTCCCTCCTACCTTGATTTTGACACTCAGAATGCCTACTACACCGGCAGCTGGGTCATTAATGAAGAAGACGGAACGACCACAACGCTTCCGCCCGCGGATCCGCGCGGCCGCAGTTACCGCACCGTTCAGGAAGCCGATCGCACCATCGCCTGGGTAAATCAGCAAAAAGCTGCACGCAAGCCCTGGATGGCAAGCTTAGGATTCTCGGCAATTCATGATCCCGTGCAAGCTCCTCCTGCGCACCTTATTCCTGATGGCTCAATCGATACCAACGGATTCAACTGTGATACCGAAGCAGAGAATCGCGCGATTACCACTCAAATGGTGGAAGCAATTGATCACGAGATTGGGCGTGTTTTGGTCGAGACCGGACTGGCCAGCTACAATGATGACGGTTCGCTTGACTATCATCCAGAGAAAACCAATACCGTCGTGGTTATCATCGGCGATAACGGCACGTGGACTACCAGCGTCCGCGCACCATTTGATCCGACTCGCGCAAAGGGAACTCCTTACCAAACTGGAGTGTGGGTGCCACTCGTCGTGGCAGGCCCGATGGTTAAGAACCCGGGTCGCCAGGTCTCGTATATGACGAACGCTCTCGATCTATTCGATCTGTTCGGAGAGGTCGCGGGAATCGATGTTCGCCGAGCTGTGCCAAAGTCCCACGTATTGGATTCGCGACCATTAATGCCCTACCTCAAGAATCCCAAACAGTCCGCGATACGCAAGTCAAACTTCACCATGCAGGGGAATAACCTTGTTGCGACGACCACCGTGCAGTCTCCTTGCTACATCGCCAGCATTAACACCTGCACCCTGATACTACCGACACAAGGTGTGTGCGAGGACCAAGGGGGACAATGGTTCGGGGCCGGCGGCGTAGTCTCTCCGGACAGCTACAGCTCGTGCTGCCAAGTTAATGACTATCTCGCAACCTTAAATGAGCCGGCCGCTACCTATTACATCGCGCAACGGGCAATTCGAAATCGAAACTACAAACTTGTGCAGAATGAGCTTGAGAACTGTAGCGCTGGAGGCTCAACCTTCACCACGGAGTTCTATCGAATCAGTGACGACCGCGTTGCACCAAAGGTTGATTTCGCCGCAGAAAATTTGCTGAAGTCTGGCGCACCTGCCCTGACTAAGGCGCAATTGACCAATTACAATGCGTTGGTAAAGGAGCTTCAAGCGCTTGAGAAAACAGTTGTCTCCTGCCCGGGCGACGGAAACCTCGACAAAGTCGTTGATCAGAAGGACTTAAAGGGCTGGAAAAAGTTCAGCGCTACCTCGGGGGTGACAACTCCGAATGGCGGAGGGCAATCAAGCTGGTTTGATTTTGACCTCGATGGATTAACCGGGGAGTCCGATAAACAGATCATCTTGGACAACTTCGGAAAGCGCTGCAAATAACGCAGCCCTTACGAGGCAGAAGAGCGAAACTCTCCCGCCGTGAGAAATTGCTTAAGCTGCTCCTTCACATGCGAAGACCACAGCATACTTGTATGTGAAGCAGGCACGACTAGCTTCGAGGCTCCCGGCAACGAAGCTTCTTCAACCGTAACCGTTCCATCATGCGCACCACTCAACACGCGAGTTAAGGTGCCAAGTCCCATACCTGTCGATCCGGCTATGATGCCCACCTTCCATCGTTCTTGATTTGGAAGTTGGAATTCGTGTTCAAAGAAGTCCGCAGCATGCCCGAGAAGGCCTGACCCGATCTTCGACCGCGCCACCCACCGCGCAGCTGCACTGCCTTGAAACGGACTGCCCAAGGCTACAATAGTTCCTGCTCCCGCTTTGGATACATGGGCCGCCTCGATTGCGAGCAAGCCTCCCATGCTATGCCCCACGATGTTGACTCGCGGGCCGGCCCGATCAATTAACTCGGCCAGACGTTCAATAGAGGCCGAAGTCGGCGCGCGCGTGGTTGAATAGTTATAATAGCGCACGTCCAATCCAATCTTCTCAAGATCCCGCCCCAACGCCCACATGACAGGACTTCTAAACCAGAGGCCGTGAATGAGAATAGTTGGAGTCCGAGTGCTCATAGAAAATCGAAGCAGCGATTAATTGCTAGATACTAGTCTAAAGATTCGCCCGCCTCCGTCAAATTCGGGCCGCGGCAGCCAAGGTAATGCATAAGAGACGCCGCCAGCCCCTCGACAGGTCGACATCAGTAAAAACTCGTTGTACAAAAGACACAGCGGGAATCCCCTACACTGGACGCTCGACGTCTCGCGGCCCCGAAAAAGGAATTATGCAAATCATACAGGTCCCTGAACTGATAACTTTAATTATCGGGTTGATAACTCTAATCGTGGGCGAGTTTCTCACCGCGCGCTCGAGCACGCTCTCAAAACTAAACATCCCCGCGCCAGTCGTTGGCGGATTACTGACCTCGATAATCGTTTCGATTATCGAATCATACGGCTCAATCAGCATTAATTTTGCTCCCGGCTTAAGGGATTTTCTGATTCTGATTTTCTTTGTCTCTCTCGGCCTGACTGCCAAGATCAGAGCACTCTTCGCTGGGGGAAAACCCCTTTTCTGGATCTGCGTGGTAACGGTGCTATTGCTCTGCTTACAGAACATCGTCGGCATAAGCGTTGCCGTTTTGAATGGCTCACATCCCTTCTATGGACTCCTCGCCGGAAGCATTTCATTCGTCGGTGGCCCCGGAACTGCTCTCGCCTGGGCGCGAGAAGCTAGTTCGATGGGATTAAAGGGTGCTGAGTTAGTAGCTATCTCTTCAGCCACCATCGCTGTTGCCCTCGGCGCTCTAATTTCAGGACCCGTGACCAGCTGGATTATTCGCCGACATAATTTGCACTGCGACACTCCCGCGGAAACAAGTGGAAATCCGAAAGCGTCAGCGACTAAAGTTGGAACTCCGCTCTCCACTTCACTTCTTATCCGCATCATATTTCTGATTACCCTGGCGGTGTGGCTGGGAGAGAATCTGAATCTGTACGCAGAACGCCATGATTTCCTGCTTCCCGGGTTCTTGTGTGCGCTGCTTTCGGGCATGCTTATTACCAATATTGCAGACGTGCGACGCAAAGAGCTGCCCCTCGATATTACTGATGGGATCGGCGACATCGCGCTTCAGATATTTCTCGCCATGAGTTTGATGAGTCTGAAGCTTTCAGCGATCGGCGCCATTATCGGCCCGCTGATGACGGTGGTTGTCCTGCAAGGCATCGTCTCGATTTCAGTCGCCTACTTCATTCTGTTTAGAGTACTCGGTAAAACGTATGACGCAGCCGTAGCGGTTGGCGGGTTCCTCGGCTTCTCTATTAGTTCCATGCCGGTGGCGATGGCAACTATGGAACAGATCACGAAGCGATTCGGCCCCGCTCCGAAAGCGGTGCTCCTCATTACTCTGGCGGGATCGTTCTTTGTCGACTTGGCAAATGCCTTCTTAGTAAAAGGCTTTGTAGCCCTTCTACCTTTTCTGCCGGGTGGGAACTAGAAGGTCTTTTGTCACCACAATTGCGACCTAAGAATGTGCGGCAGGATTCAAAATATTGAGATCGTAATTTACGATTACTCGATAGTCTTGAATCGTTCCATCCTGGTCATCGTAAATAGTCGCGCTGCGTAAGCGAACCCAGAGCCCCTTCAAAGCACCTTCAGCGATTTGGTAATCAAGGGTGACGTCCGTCTCATTGCGATCAGAGAGACTCTCCCCCGTGCTCTCATTGATTGCGGAATTGCCCTGCACAAAAGCTGTTGCGAATTTGAATCCTGGCAGCCCGACGCCAGCCAGATCATAGGAAAGTCCAACCTGCCAAGACTGTTCCCCGGCACGATTAAAGTCTTCAACGACTACGGAATTATAGCCAGGATACGAACCGTACGGGGAACGAATGTCGGCACTGCGCTCATTACGATTGTACGCGCATTTAAACACTAAGCCTTGATAACTCGAGGCATTCTGTACTCCCCAAAATCCCGTCGAGTAGCTCTCTCCGCGTAAAAGATCTTTACCGTTCGAGGATTGATTGGAGTACTGAACAGAAAAAGCATTCTCAACGCTTTCCACTGGTTTGAACTTGTACACGCTCTCCGAGTACACGGTGTTAAAGATGTCTTCTACATAGTAATTGATCGCGCCGATCGACCAAGACGGCAGTACAAACACCCGCGCTCCCCCCAGGAACATGCCGCGATCAACTTGCGACACTCCCGCAGCATCGGACATCGGGACAAAATCTTCGGAATCGCGCTTCTTCATCTTGTTGATGTAGCCGGCGATATATTGAAATCTCTCGGAAGTCTCAGCCGACTGACCAATCGTGTATCCCTCAAACGTATTGGGCAGCATGCGATTGTCCTGGTCGTTCACAAACGGCAGACTGTAGCGCTGCCGATATACCGACAGGACTTGCCCCTGTGCCGTCAGTCGTGGATTAACGACACCGAACGAAACAATCGAATTTCCATCTTTCCCGACCAACAATGTGCCCCCGTGATCGCTCGGCGCGTCCAAGGGAAAGCTACCCATGAGCTCTGTGGTCATACTGAGATAACCGCCCACTCGCCCGATCTTATGGGTAAGTATTCCGCCTTGGGCCCACGCATAAGAATCGAGTGTCTGAGGTTTAGAGCGATTGAGGTAGTAGTTCCTAAGCTTCAAAGAAAGCTGGGAGGAGGAAAGGATATCCGCGACGGAGGTCTCAGGCGCCACCTGCTCTTCAAACTCCTCCCCCATCTCATCTCCGACCTCATAAGAGGAATCAGGAATAGATTTGTTCTCTTCGTCGGCTCGCAAAGATAGTGCAGGCGCAACTACGAAGAGACAGAGTACCGCGTGAAGAACGCTTCGCTTGTTCAAGGAAGAAAACTTTATCTCGAGAGCCTATGAAGTTCGAGAATTGAAGGCGTCTCTACATAAAACTAAGGAGGTGAATCCCGTCGCGCATAGAACGACAGAACTCACCTCCTCAAAGTGAAAGGACTTACTTAACCATTTCTACAGCCGGAATCTTCCAGGAACCATCAATGATGGCTTCCTTCGGCCAGTAGAATCTCAACATCAATATGAACTTCCCGGATGGAGCTGGGAGCCAGTTAGACTCTTTATCCGCTCCAGGAGACTCATGTTGCAGATAGAGATCGGTCGATCCATCCGCATTCTGCTTCAGATGATTACGAGCACTGATGGCGTAGCGATTAAGTGGATTGTCCACGAAAAAGTACTCTGCATTGTACATCGTGAGCGACCAGAAGCCATTTACCGGAGGCAATTGTCCCTTCGGGAAATGCAACTTGTACTTATTCGCGCCATCATACGGAACGCCGCTAACCGACATTTCGCTGGTCGGATAGATAGCATCCTGTGGACGGTTAGCGCCAAGCCCAATTGCAGTGATAAGCGCACGCTGCAAGTACTTGGTGCCATAAATACCCGTCTCAGTAGTAAACACCCAGCCGTTGATGTCCTTATTGTCTCCAGCCTTGATGCCTTCCTTGAACCAACCCATGATCTTTCCAAAGGCAGCTTTTGGAACTTCCTTCAGAGCGTTCTGCGTATCAGCATCAAAGTGATCCAACGCAAACGACTTTCCAGGGGCAACGCCAAGCTGTGCCATCTTCGCGAGAATTGGCGCATCAGCTTTCGAAGGCGGATTGTCCAGCATTAAAGCGGCAAGACGGTTGAAGTATGCGGCAACATCAAGGTTGTTAACCAGCGCTCGAACTGGGGTCTTCATATCGATGCTTGAATCGACATGTCCATTAGCCGGAACATACGTCTTTCCGTACGAAGACAAGGGCACGAGCGAAATCTCGTCCTGTAACTTATGTACGGCCGCGTAATCTTCCGGTGTTCCAGTGCAGTAAATACGTCCCAAGAGCCAAACCATACTGGTTGGAGATTTATACTCCTTAACTCCATCGGGAAGCGTGCCCTTCCAGTTTGGTCCCGTGATGGCATACTTCTGAGGACCAGTGCCCGTGGTTCGCTTACCAGGAACCTGGAACACTTCAGTCCAGCCATCCAGCATGGGGAAGAGATAATATCGATCATGTGCATCAGGCAGACTTAGAACCCAAGGTTCTTTAGCAACATCGATCCAAGCACTTGTGTAGAGCGTATCTGCGTTAGGCGCAGTGACATCCCTAAACGACGCGTTCGGGTACTCTCTCATGCGGACGAATTGTCCCATCGGAGCATGAGTGCCCGCAGGCTTCTCTACGTTGGTCATGACTCGACGAGTCATATCCATCGTGACCAGAGGATATCCGTAGATGTAGACCTCCTCAGCGATAGCTTGAATTTCCTTCGCGGAGAGCGCAGAAGCCGTTCCCTTATGAGCGTCGGCAACGAGACGGCTCGGAACCGCCAATGTCGTCCCTACGATCGCTACCGCGAGACCTGCTAGTAACTGTTTCAATTTCATATTTTTCCCTACTTGATGTTTCAAAGTAACGCCCTCAATCTTTGGCGGTCTTAACTACGGCGCCAAAAAAGGAAAGCGGTGCAATGCCCCATCTTTCTACACCATGGGGCACCTAAAATAACCACAAATTTTTTATTCGGGAAAGGCTACAAGTCTCTGAAAATACGTAGTTATTGGGGATAAACGGCTCGTTAAACCTCAATCTAAGGGCTTTCATGACGCGAACAATGACGCGAGATATCACCCCGCACTGACCGCCCCCGAATCCGCGCCACGCACCTCTTATATAGGGAGTAGAAACTGACTTCAGTGAGGGCTGGGCGACCAACTCCCCAAACTCATAAATGCACCGTTCGCCGACGAGAGCGACTCCACCGCCCCAAAAATTGCACCGAGACAACACGACTCGAAAGCATTTCTCCACCTAGAACCACCCAAAGTTCTACTATATCCTAGCGAAAACTTTTGACTTTGATTTTCCGTGCACCACAACAACTCCCTCTCTAAGCAATCTCAGAACCACGCTCAGTTTCTCTCTCGCCAGCTCTTTACGAGAGCCGATTGGATCCTTGCAGCCGTACTCTCCGTCATAACCGCCCTCGCATACGGGTTCTATGCTTCAAATCTCGGATTCCACTACGACGACAGCGGTTGGTTCATCAAAGTCGTTGCCGGGCAACCGCAAACGATTCTTGAGGAGATGTTTTCATACATCCCCGGACGAAATCTCTTCGTGATCTGGTTTCACACATTCCTGCGCTTGGCAGGCAACCCAGTCACACACCTACCAGAACTGCATTTCTTGCTTTCCGTTTTAGACGGCTTGCTGGTCGGAATGTTTTACCTAGTCCTGCGCGCAATGTGTGTCGCAGCTCCAGCAGCTGTTCTCGCCGCCGCGATGTTCGGCTTCTGGCCGCTGCACGGCGAGACACACTATTGGATGAACGACTTATCTGAAAACTTGATGTCGTCTTTCTGGCTATTCATCTTTTGCTGCACCAGTGTGGCGCTCGTCAGAAACCCAAAATCTGTCCGCGTCTGGATCTTTGACGTTATCGCGCTGCTTTGCACTCTGTTCACCTACGAGCAGCCGTTCTTTTTTGTCTATCAGATCATCGCGGTGCGTGTCTTTGTTTGCTTCTATATTCGTGGACGCGCTGGCTTCTCGTTCGCTCTCATGCACATTCCCTACGCGATATTCTCGCTGCTCTATGTCGCAATGAAGATGGCCATTCAAGATGGAGAGTCCCCCACCCTGACTGGAGATGTCCCGGCGACCATATTGAGAAATTCGATTTCGACCACACGCAAGTCGTTCGGCGATCCTTTCTTCGAGCTGATGCAAAGCTTCTTTGCCCAAGCGACCAGCACTGAAATCATCCTCGCCTGCGCTGCTGCCGCCGCCATAGGAATTGCCGCGCTATGGTCACGTCGCGAGGAGCCAACCATATCCCCACGCTGGGTTTGGTTGCTCGTTGCAGTCTTCTTTTATGTCGGCTGCTATTTTCCGGTTTGGATTTGGCATCCTGCAGCACGTCACAACCTTCTTCCCTCGATCCCCTTATTCTTCGCGGTGGCTGTACTGCTCGACTGGCTCCTTCACGCTGCAAGATGGAATTCCCTGCGTGTTGTTGTCATAGGTCTTGGCTGCCTACCGGTCGCCTATTTTGCCGCTGCCAGCTTTAGTGAGAACCACTTTTGGGGAAATGCCTACAGAGCTAAAGCCGCAATGCTGACCGAGCTTTGTCCATCCTTTCCTGAGCATGACACCTTAATTTTAGAGAACTTCCCACCTACTATTGGTAGTTCCACTCCCCTAATCGCGTTCCAAGATACCCAGTATGCGCCAAGGCTTCTCTGCCCAGGACTTTTGAAAGATCCCAAGTTCGCAGGCGATGTCGGCGGCACTCTCGCTCCAGGGGGCACTTTTTTAGGCGTCCGCCGCATGATCTGGGGCGAAGGAAACTTCTCCTTTAGAAAAGATTCAAAGCCACTCTTTGTAAAATTTAATGCTCTCAATGGCGATCGTTTCAATTACTCAGTCTTCGAGCCCCCGTCGCCGCAATATGAAGTCACCTCCGTGCATAGAGAACCTTCCAAAATTTATTCAGAGAAAATGCTGCTAAGCGCCAAACAGCTCAGCGATGCTGTAGAACTATCCATCGAAACTCCTGCTGTAACTCCGGGCGCCCACCTTGCCGCCGTAATTCATTATTACGCGAATGGTAATCTGCTCTCATGGAACGACTCTGAGGGCCAAAACCCCCTCTATGTGCACCCGATACTTTTGAGCCCCTCAAGCAACGACAACGAGCAGATTAACCTAACGGTGCAGCTAAAAAGCTTCCCTCAAGCGGAGCATATTGAGTTAACTTTCTACGAAGTTCGAGACCGAGGCGCACCAAGAAGGTTAGAGAGCGTGAAAGCTCCCGTTCTCTCTGATGGGCCAGCCTAAAGCTTGGTGCACGAAGCCTTCTCGACACCGACTTGAATTATGGTGCATCTGAATAACCTCACCATATGGATCAGCTCGTAAGAGCGCGCCGAGTTTTAGCTTGGACTAGCAGGCACGATTCTCTATAGTAGAGCCAAGTCGGGCTACGCCGAGACTAACTATCTGCCTGACTTTGGAGACCGCGATGAACACCCCCCAACCCTCTTCTCCCTCACCGGAACTAATCCGTCTGACCCATCTTATCTATGGACTTCATGCCCTAAGCGTTGGTGCGGGAATTATCGGCACAGCAACCGTCGTCGGTATGATGGTAACGGGCTGGCCCTCAATCATCGCGGTGATAATAAATTATATCAAACGCAGCGAAGCCAACGGCACATGGCTTGAGTCCCACTTCCGTTGGCAAATTCGAACATTCTGGTTCGCTTTCCTATGGGCAGCCATATCCGTGATATTAATACTCACCGTAATCGGAATGATCGTAGGAATCCCGCTCATGTTTGTCGTAGGCATTTGGGTCATCTACCGCGTGGCACGCGGATGGATGAAGCTTTCTGCAAATGAGGCGATGCCGATTTGAGCAGCAGCCGATAAGCCTATTCACAGCTTGGGAACCTTCCGCTATCGCCGCACCTCTACCTGCGGATAGTCTTCAACGTACGTCTCACCAAGTACGCCTATGTAGG
>JAFLCA010000088.1 GCA_017302875.1 Deltaproteobacteria bacterium | reverse complement strand
TTGGTGGTTCTAAAAAGTATGAGCAGTTGCCGCCGTTTGCAGGGCTTACGCTGGTGTTTTCTGTGTAGGCTCTTGCCCGGAGGCCTTACGCCAACGCTCGGGCACCAAATCCCAGGCCAAGCGTTCAGGGACAATCAAATCCAGACTCTTCTTCACTTGGCGGAAGTATTCTGTTCGATCGGAGGTGGAGGCGCGCAGGCCTGGTCGTTTGTCCAGCATGGAATCCAAGGTATCAACTTGGCGCGCGAGCGCTTTAAAGCGAGCCTCATACTCTTCAACATGCACGCCCGCTAAAATCTGTTGCCTAAGCACCTGACGGAGTCCCAATATCTCGCGCTTCATATAGTCCACCGGAACAAACTCAGGATCGACCAAGCAATCCTTCATTCGCTCAATGTTCACGTTGGCCGAGAAAAGCTTTGTCACGATATGCAGTTTGACGGCGGCTCGTTCGGCATCTTTGAACTGTCGGCGTTGCAAGGCACCTTCGAGTTCCAAGCACCCCACACGCAGTAATCCCGCAAAGGTTGAGAATGGGCGAGCAGTAATATCTTCAAGCCCAGCACGCTCGGGAACCAATTCGGTCATGATTTCGGCTGCCGGCTTTGTGCGCACTGCCGCAACGATCTGACGCAAGCGCGATTCACGTTTGGGCAGCATCACTGCATCAGCCTTCTGCAGAAGATTCAGGCGAAAACGCTCAAGAACGGCTTCTTCGGCGTTGATAATCTCGTTTAGCAAACTCTCGTCTGTATCATTGTGGCTTTTCTTGGCACGAACTTCTCCTAGTCGACTGCCAAGGTGGCGCTCTGCGCGTTCCATTACGACAGAAGTGGCGCGCGGATTAAGGCGGCCCGTGCTATCACGTGAGTCGACCATCTTGGCCAGTAGCTCCACCGCGCGAGCCTTATGGCGATTTACCCCGTTACTGAGCGCCTCTGTTGCCGTCGAAAGAGATTCCTTTACCTGACTGCGCACCGACTCGACTTGGTACTTTGGGGCACCGCTCTTCCACTCGGAATCAATTCGCTTGCGCGAACCTTCAATTCCAACCCGCAAAGCGCTTAACTCCGCTTGCTCGCCGTCGTACCCCAGATCTACGTGCAGAGTTCTGCGATATGCGTCATAGGCGGTAACGAAGTGCGCAATGCGGCGCGGGTTGGAATACTTCGGTCCCAGGAGGGGGTTTTTCTTTGTAACGCGATCAGAAAGATCTTCACGCGTAAAAAGAATAGTTCCGTGAAATCCAACCGGGAAGGGGCCGGTGTCTTTATAGCGATTGGTAGCCTCCGACTCAGGCTTCTGAATGATAAATACGCGGAAGTCGCGCTTGGAGACGGCTTCGCAGCAATCCCAAAGGCGCTTGAGTCGATTGATAACTACAATATCGTTTTTTCGATAGAAGCGTTTGACGGGATCGCGGCGTTCCTCTTTCGTGAACTCCACTAAGCGAACCTTCTCGCACAGTTCGTCCGGAATACGGTCAATGCTGACCAAGCAGCCAGCGACTGACATTTTTGAAAAGTCGGGATTGCCGATGAAGAGGATCTCGCCGCGGCGATTGATGGTAAATTGCGGCACTACATAGTTATGCGGATCACTAAAGATTTCTTGGAAGCGTTTGAACTTTCCGGGTGGTATGGCGCGCCACACGGCGTCACGAAGTTGGGCGGCGGTCAGAGAGCAGCCCTTCGGAACTTCAATTTGCGCTAAGCGCGTAAATCGTTCCTGCCATAGCGTCGATCCGTAGCTCTCGATCTGAGCAGTCTTTGCTGATGCGTTCTCAAGCAGGACCCGTTTCTCAAGATACTGTTCAAGGCGCTCAGCGGCGATGCGAAACTTGCCGCGATAGGGAAGGCTGGCGCCCTCGAGTTGAGCAGACAGATCTACGATTCGATCGGAGCTCTGTTGGCGTAGTTCTGGAAGAGAGGCAGTTTTAAGCGTCATAAGGGCCGCATTCTCCGATTTTTGGCGTTGCTATTCAACTGCGCTGAAACGCCCTTAAAACTACTAAATATTTTGCAGACTTCCTTGAAAGTGTTTCGCGCCATGATTATCTGCTGCTGAACCTGTCGCAGAACCAGCCAGGAAAAATAGGAGTTACCATGAATCAGGATGCACAAACGCTGAACAGCGGAGATCTACCCGCGCGCCGTGAAGAATATATGCCTCGCAGCGGCTCGCTTGGCGAGGCAAACCATCGCTTTCATAGTGAATATGAACGCGCGATGGAACGCACCAAGGTGCGTTTGGGAACAGAGTTCCCGGTTATCTTGATTGTAGATGGGAAACTGGTAACGCACTGGCGCGGGACGCGAGAGGAGACCACCCTCATTCCTGCGGTGTACCACAAATTAAAAGCGGTCGCGCATCAGGTGGTCTCCACCTATATGCGAGGTGAGCGCCTAAAAGAGAAGGAGCTTTCGCGCACGGATAGAGCGGCGCTTCTTGAGCAGCATGCAATTCTCGAGAATTCCTTGGACGAATTGCAGGGCCCTGGATTTGAAGAGATCTGTGTACCGGAAACTAAACTTCTTTTGCAGGCTTCCTTGGATCTTCTCTATCAGGCGCTAAGTGCAGGGCGCATAAGCACGGAGATGCTGAAGGAGTGGGCGCGCAGTGTCGGACCTTCGCTTCGCCAAATCACCGAACGCCCGGCTGCGGCGGTGCTGGATAAACTACACGCGCACATGGAGTCTCTGCGTCCGCGCTTTAGCTGCGAGGAATGGCAGGACTTGCACGTCGTCGTGACTGGTTCGCGCCAGGCTCGTGCAGGGGAGGTGACGTACCAGTATTTCTCCAGGCTGTTTGGAGAGTGCCCCGGAGTCGGTGCGAGCAAAGAGGACAAAATCATATTCGTCGAAGGTAGCCCGACAGAGGAGCAAATGCTTTCTGCGGTGGCACAGCACTTGATGAATGGAGAGCTTGGAGAAGCTTTCTATTCCGATCGCTTTGCCTTGCAGCGCGACGTCTTGGCAGAAGCTGCTGCATCGCACTTGGATAGACTGTTCTCGCCTCAACACTAAGCTCATGCAGCGCCGGTTGTCTCAAAGGGCAGCCGGCGCTGTCTGTACCCGCAGACGCTCAATCTTTCTTCCTTTGTGCTCGGGGATGTACTAAATTCTCGGCAACAATATTTTCAGTGCGGGAAAGCATTCATGGCGAAACTTTGGGAAAAGTCACAGGGCAAGCGGGCTGATTTACAAGCTGCCGTCAATCGCTACATCGTGAATGATTTAGCAGCTGATAACATACTTTTGCCGTTCGATGTCGAAGCGTCTATCGCGCACGCGCAGATGCTTTCCGAAGTCGGGCTACTCGATACTGAAAGCGCACAGAAGATCATAACCCAGCTAAGGCGTATCCCTGAGCTTCACGCCCAAGGAAAATTTGTTATTCGGCAAGAGAACGAGGACGTTCATACCGAAATCGAGAATTTCCTTGTCCAGGAATTGGGCGATATTGGCAAACGCGTGCATGCTGGACGTTCGCGTAATGATCAAGTTCTTGTCGCCATGCGTCTGTACGTGCGGCACGAACTTCAGCAAACTAAGAAACTACTGCTTGCCACGGCTGATGCTGCACTCCAGTTTGCTTCGCAGTTCGAATTCGTGCCGATGCCGGGTTTTTCTCACATGCAGCACGCCATGCCCTCCAGTGTCGGGCAGTGGGCCGGAGCAGTGGTTGAATCCTTGCTTGATGACTGTCGAGTACTCGATTCCGCCATCGCTCTGATTAACCAAAATCCGCTGGGATCGGCAGCCGGTTTTGGAACAGCGCTTCCCATACAGCGCGAACGCACCACAGAGTTACTTCGATTCGATAGGGTACAAGTTAATTCGCTTTACTGCCAGAATAGCCGCGGAAAGTTTGACGCCTTTACCATCGCCGCGATGCTCCAGGTAATGCTCACGCTAGGAAAGTTCGCCAATGACTTGGTGGTTTTCACGAGCAAGGAGTTTTCCTTCTTTAAGATACATCCAGAGTTAACCACGGGCTCGAGCATTATGCCGCAGAAGCGTAATCTCGATATCATGGAGGTATTGCGCGCGAATGTGAGCATGGTGCAGGCCTTGCAGTTGCAGGCGCAGAGCGCGGGTATGAATTTGATCTCCGGCTACAATAAGGACCTTCAGAACGGTAAAGAGGCGGTGATGAAGACTTTCTCTATTACTCAGGAGAGTTTGCGAATTTCCGCGTTGGTATTGCAGAATCTTGAGCCGGACGAGCAGGGGCTGGCACGCGCTTTTGAAGATAAAGAGATCTTCGCGACCGATTTTGTGAACGAGCTGGTACTTAAGGGCGCTGCTTTCCGTGATGCCTATAAGCAAGTGGGCAGTAATCTTGGCGCGCTGTCTAAGGTTGATCCGGTTCAAAATATCAAATCCAAGACCCACCTAGGGGCGACCGGAAATCTGGCGTTGGACGGGTATCGCAAGTCCATAAACGAATTAAACGCCACCATGAAGTAGTTCTCGGTAGATCGGCTTGTTTGAAAACCTCCACGGCTAGCTAGAGGCCCGGTCATATACGATAGCAAGAAAGTGTTGAATCGGCGCGTGCCCTGACTTATGCTCCGGCCATTTCCAGCACGCGTAGTTTTTCAAGGAAGTACCCATGTCGTTGCATCAAGTTCAATCCACTAGCGAAGCTCACAGTCCCACAACTCCAGATGTTTTTACCGGTGCGACCGGACGTTATTTGCGCATTGCCGCCATGGCTATTGTTTCGACTGGCGCGGCATTTTTGGAGGGATGCGCGGCTACCAAAGAATCGCAGCCACCTGCAAATCCACCCGCAGCGGTGACACCGGAGAATGCTCTCCCGCTTACCAAGATGCTCAGTGCAAATCTTGGGAAATATCATGAAGCGGTACAGAGGAGCGTCTTTATCGAGTCCGCTTTTGCCGGAACTCTTTCCCGCGAACAGTACGTTCTCCATCTTCAGCAACGCGTTCTCATGCACCAAGAGCTGGATAGGGTGTTGGCGGAACACGCTGCAGGCTCACCGGAGATTACAGCGGTCTTTGGGCCGATGCAGAAGGAGCCACTAATTTTTGTTCGCGAAGATTTAAAAGCCTGCGGCGGTAAGGAGATTACTGAAGCGGCCGCACTTCCTGAAACGAAGGCCTTCCTTCAGTTTGTGCGCGAGCTTGAGCGAGAGGATCCTCGCTTGGCTATTGGCGTTTTGCATGTGTTCTTCGGCGGAATTACGAATGGTGGCTTGCAAATTGGCGCTGCTATCGAAGAAGGCTTACCCGGCGTTAGCGTAAAATATTATACGGGCTGCACAGGGTATTCTGAATTCAAGGTGCAGATGAATACGATCAAGGATCCGGCACTGCAGAAGAAGATTGTGGTAACGGCAGAGCAGACCTACGAGCACATTCTGAAGATGCACAACTCGGATCCCTTCAAACCTGTGGCCGAAAAGCAGCAGGCGTTTATGGAGCAAGGGCTGGAGGCCTTCGCGTTTCCCGAGCGGGCTTCGTAATCCGTTTAGTCCATCAGTCCTCGGATGGCGCCGGTGGCTTTCGGAGATCAATTTGCTAAGCTGACGCAGCTACAGATGTAGAGAGCTAGTATGCCGTCCACCAGTACTCATCAAGGCACTCAATCGAGCCCGGCTTCAGAGCCTTCGCGAGAACCTCCTCACCTTCAAGCTCTCGATGAGCTGCATGCTTTGATGGGCGGTCTCGAAGGACGCTTGGCGCAGCACCGCAGGCTCGATCTGCAAGAGAGTCAGGATCGCCAGGGTCGAGGTCGATCTCAGCTGGTAGATGAGGTTCTTTCCGGTTCACGTTTCCGTGCTGCGCAGCCGGCGCTTACGGGGGAAACCGCTGGTCGTGTCGAACTTAATCTCCGACTCTCGTATTTGCACGCTATTCGAGAGAGTTTGGTGAGTGGAGCCGAGGATGCTCCGATTCAGGTACTTGAGGCGCGGCTTATCCGCGGTGGTTCGCCGATTCTGCATCCCGATCTTCCCTTCGCGAAAACTCCGCCCGCGCAGGCGGGACTGCTTGTCTTTAGTTCCGATCATTCTGTTTCACCGCAGGCTGCGGATCGACTTATGCTTGCCGGCACCGATGATGCCTGGTCAGAGTTAGTTCTGAGTCAGGGACTCTTTATCAAAGTGGGCGAGTCGCAGCGACCGTTTCCGAGTCGTAGCTTGGTGAATGCCTTGAAGATAAGGAATTCTCTGGTAGCGGAGGCAGTTAATCTCCATCCTACGGTAGATGGATTTAAGGCGGTGGTCACTCTTTTGCAGCGCTTTCAGTTGCAAGATGAGATTCGTGCTCTGAATCTTACGGAAGCCGAGCATTCCAAGCTTGGTTTTCTGAGTGAAGTCGATCATCTGAGCACTGAAACTCAACTTCCTCGCGTTTCACGGCAATATTCAAGCGTAACTGACAAATCTGCGTACTCGCTTTTCCATGACGGGGAGGTGCTGATGCGCTACATCGGAGAGAACCGCTTTGTCGCTGCTTGTAGCACGAGCAAGAGCAAGCCTTTCGAAGTCGAGCCGATAGTGCTGTCTCCGACACCTGAGGCGCTACTTCAAACACGCCGCTATGTGGGGTTGGCAGTGGGTGACATCGTCAACGGCAACGGTTTTCGACTGTTTGGCGAGCCGGAAGCGCGGGCGCGTGAGCTTTTCGATAACTTACATAGCGGAATTGAGATCTTTCCTACCGATGGCGATCCCGGATTTCGAATTGAGCGGGCAGAGCCTGTTCCACGCGTTTCAGGCCCACGAGTAGCTATGCAACCGCGCGGTTGGGGGCAGGTTTATTTGGAATCCCTGAAGCCTGAAATGGTGCAACCCGGTCAGGTGTTTCCGGCAGACCCGCTGGGTCGCATGTATAAAGCCTTTGTGTTTTCCGACTATGTGATTTGCGAATCAACGCATACCGGGAATGCCACCTATGTCATTTCGCGTCTGCATTGGGAGAAATTGCGGATGTGGTCTCGACGAGATCTCGCTCTTCAACGACCGGCAGGCTTCATGCAACGAGTCTTTCACGGGCGAGATGAGGAAGGCTTCCGCCAGCATTGGCAGAAGGAAGTGTATCCTTACACACAGGCGGGGAGGAGGCACTCGCGGGTCTTCTAAACTACTTTGGTCAACGCCACAGCTGGATGGTCAAATCCTTTTGTCGTAGCGTAAACCAGCGGTTATCTCTCATAGAGCTTACCGCATTCGGGGCAACGATCGCCTGTGCCGATCGGGTAGCCGCAGCCGGGACAGACCTTGCCTTCATGGATCAGACGATCCCTGGCGCTGCGCTGTTTTAACAGGCGCCGGTACAGCCACAAGCCCCCGATGAGTACCACTACCACGGAACTCATCTGCACGATCATGTCCTTCGCGAGTGGACTGATCGAGAGAGCCTTGCCGGAGGCGGTCGAAAACAACAGGTAACGTACGGGCCATCTCACCAGAGCAGGCACAACGCATACCAGCACAGTCGGGAAAATGAGGAGAACGCGACGAGCGGTCTCTCCCTTCTCCCAAGTTCTTATTGGGTCCTCGCCGCTCGCAGGCGGATCTTTAACCTTCTTCATGCCAAGCCTCCTTTCTCCATACAGTAAGGGCGTTGGCCAAAGTAGTTTTGAGCAATAGTAATCAATGCCTTGAAGCTACTCAAGGCGCGGGCAGTCGGCGCAGCGTCGGCGCTATTTCTCGAGGTATTGTCGCGAGATTTCTAAGATTTCCTGCTGTGCAACTGCATGAATACGCAAGTCAGTAGGAGTAAGCGGTATACGCCCGAGGAGGAACTCAGCGCCATTGCCCAGATGAGCTTGCGCCTCGTCGCGCCAGACATCCGGGTGATAACAGCCGTCACCTTTAAAGTACTCAAAAAGCGTCGGGAGTACTGGTTTCACATCCTCGCGGTCGAGGAGCGCTTCCACCGCAGCACGATAGTCGGGATTGGTGTGATAGAGACCGTGACGAACTTCATGGTCATGCACCTCCAGAGCGAGAGGATCCGAATCTTTGCCAGAGGATCCAATCACGTAGTAGGGGCCATCAGACTTCAGAGCCGCGAGAGTGTCGGCGACGAACTGCTCCGCTTTGGTTAGCGACCCGAATGATCCATCCATCAGGGCTCTGGCAACGCGGTCGGGAAAGTTGAAGCCAGACCAATCCGAGTAGTACGTAAACTCTTGGAGCGGTTGACCTTGCGCGTCGGCGTATTTGCACAGCGGACTTTCTTCAGTTCGGTACCAATCCTTGAACTCTGCGCGCGAGAAGAACTTACCGCGGAACTCTCTTCCATCGACATGTTCTTGCGGGCGCAGCATCGTGGCGCATAGCAGAGCGCGCGATTCGCAACGAAAGTCGAAAATTGACGGAGTAACCTGCTTGATGCGGAAGAATGGGCGCAAGCCTTCTGGGCCAACCGCTTCGATTGCGGCATCGAGGCGCTCACTTAGTGAATTAAAGAGTCCGGCGGGAATGCTTACGGGGGAGCTCTTCATGACGGGAGAGCGGGTCAGAACTCTGAGCATATCGAATGCCACCAAGGGATCAGAAAGTGTCGGGCCACCGATGTTCTCGAAGGTTGTTGCGCCATAAAAGGCGCTTCTCAAATTATCGCGTACCGTACGATCTACCTTGGGGGCGATAAGCGAAACGCCACCCAGCTCCTTGGCAAAGGAAACCGTTACATCGGCTAGGTCGGGTGCTTCTTGAAAGCGGGCGACGATTAGCTCAGAAGGGCTTTTAAGTGCGGATTGGTACGTAGGAGTAGGCATAATTCTATTTCCACTTCACAAGAAAAGAGAGGCTGGAGCGCACTATACTGATCTCGCAGCTGCTAAGAAAGCGCGGGGACTGCTTCATTATTTTTAGTTTCAGACGAGCGGCAAACACTGGGGGAACCCAAGGAGTGCCGCTCGTCGCGCCATGAGAACGTACATGGCTAGGCGGCACGCGAAACCGTTGAGAGGTTGTAGAGCAGATGGACCATTCCTTCCGCCGAGGCGAAGAAGTTGTGGTCAGTCAAGTTCTCGTTCGGACCATGGAACGAAGAGTCCGCATTCGTCCCGCCCCACAAGATGATGGGTGCCGGGAGCAGGGCCTGGAAGTGACCGACGATGGGGATCGAGCCGCCTGCCAGAAGGAAGGCGGGAGCGGTTCCCCAAGCCGAAGTCATGGCTTGCGCCGCGGCTTCGATCTGCGGGCTTTCAGGGCTGAAGCGCACGGGGAAGGAGCCCTTCTCCATGGTCAGCTTGATGCGAACGGTGTCGTGCAGAACCTCGCGCACAACCCCGTTGAGATGCTCCTCGACGAGCCGACCGATCTCCTCGGGGTTCTGGTCAGGGACCAGACGGATCGAGAAGTTCGCCTCTGCGGAGGTCGGTATGTTGGTTGGTGTAGCACCGGGCTTCGGCGCCCCGGTGATGAGCGTATGCACGGTGAATGCGGGCAGGGCCCCCATCTGCCGTGCTGGTGTCGAGTTTGGTACTTGGATGAGCGCCGGCACGCCGCCGCTCTCCTTCTGCATTGACTCGGCGGTGATCGGGGACGTGTCGAGCAACTGCCCTTCACGCTCGCTGAGCGGGGTGACCCGATCGACGAGCCCCGGAACGAGGAAGGTTCTCGTCCTGGGATCCCAGATCGAAGCGAGTAGGTGCGCCAGCGCACCGCCCGGATCCTGGATGTTGCCGCCGCCATGTCCCGAGTGAGTCTGCGTGCCTGGGCCGAGAACCTCCAGGTGGAAGTAGCTCAAGCCACGCAGCCCGAATGTGATGGACGGACGCCCATCCGGCGACGCCAGCGTGTCTGCGACGAGAACGGTGGATGCGCCTTCGATGAACGCCTTTCCAAGCTCACTGGCCAGGAAGTCGATGATCGCGCCGCTGCCGGACTCTTCCTGGCCTTCCAGGATGATGCGGACTCGCACGGGCAGCCGGCCGGTGCCGACTTTCCAAGCGCGCAGCGCTTCCATGAACGCGATGACCGGACCCTTGTTGTCTCCCGCGCCGCGCCCGTAGGTGCGACCGTTGACGCTCTTGGGATCAAAGGCCGTGCAGATCGACCAGGCCGGCCCTTCTTCCTGAACGTCGTAGTGTCCGTAGAACAGCACGAGTTCGGCGTCGGGGCCGGCACTGTCATCGCTGGCAAGAACGAGTTGTGGACGGCGAGCCTTGGTGGCCTCGGTCGTCCCGGCAGCGTCAGCCAGGTCGGTGGCACCGACGCGATGAAGCCTGACCTCACTCAATCCGATCTCGCGCAGCTGCTCGGCGACCCAATCCGCAGCCGCATCGAGTTCCGTGTCGAAGCCCGGAGCGTTGCTGACGCTCGCGATGCGGATGAGGGAGTGGAGCCGCTCGGTTGCGGCTGGCCTTCCGGCCTTCAAAGAATCTAACGCTTGTTGCAGTGTGGACGACATTTCCAATACTCCTTGTTCAGGACCAACACTTGGTCGAGATGACGCCAACCTGATGAAAAAACCTACATCAGTGTTTGCACCTCGGCTGAAACCAAAGTGCAATAAGAATTCTCTACTCGGCTACAAATGATGCGAAGGAACTGCGGGAGTTGGTAACTTCCTGGAAGCTGCACAATCTAACCTATTCTCCGTCGTTGTCCAGTTCGGGAGGTGCTTTTCCTGAATTGCTCCTTGTGCTCAATGGCATGAATTTATTGTATTTTTGTGCTGGTTTTCCCTTCGGGGCTGGCGCAACGACTTAGTAAACACTCTCTTCCTTTTCCCATTCATATTTCCTAGTCTTGCCGCTACTCGGACGTATACATGCAGCCCCAGCTCGACAAACAACAATCTGACCTTCAGGCCGCGCTTTCTATCGTTAAGGCTGCGGGAGCGAGAGCCGCTGTCCCCGAGGATTTTCCTGTCGCGCTCGCCGGACAGGAAGATGGAGTTGTTGGTTGGTTTACCGGAGGACCTTTACAGTATTCCGGCTTTCATCGCTTTCCTGATTTCCACGCGGTAGGCGCTGCTTCGAAGGCCCTCCTAGAACTTGATCCGAGAGCGGGTTCGTTCCGAGTGGTGACCACGCAGACGGTGGCAATGCTGGCGATTGTCGCAGAGCAGGGAGGGGCAGTCCTTTCCTTTTCTCCGCTGCGACAGTTTCAAAAGCCCGGCGACCCAACTCCAGAGCGACCAGAACTTGTTGTTCTGTATAGTGAGTGCTGTCCAGAGGAAGTAGTCGCGATACCTTTCGAAACGTACAGCTTTTCCAAGCTCGCCGATCGATTTGAGGAACTAACTGGATTTGAGCTTAGGCTAAAACTTTTTCAACAGGATATCGCTTTAGAAGCGGCAAGCTTCGCCGATTCGTCGCCAGTCGAGCAGGTGCAATCGACTGGCATGCGCCGCGGCTCTGGCGCAGCATCGGTCGCGATGCTTGTGGCCTTTGCGTTTTCGTTTTTCAGTGTAAGTGATCAAAGTTCGACCAGGCGGGAGCAGCAGGATCTTTCGGGATTGCGAATGCCTGAGGCTTTCTCGCCGGACCTTAGTTCGGATGCGCAAAACCAAATCCCTATCTTTCAGCAATCGTCCAGTAGTAAGTCTTCTGCGATTAAGCAGCGGGAATGGCCGACCGCGGATTCTCGTCATCGAGAATTGTTGGATATTCCTGTGCCGAATAAACCCAAGTAGGTTTTTTGGGGCATACGTTGTTGTGCAAGCTGCGTCTCACGTGAGCCTCGTATCAGCGTCCAAAATGGAAGTAGGCGCTGCGGGGACCCGGTCGCTAGTCTGTGGAAAGAATTTGTGAATAGGTCAGCTCTATTGGCCCATCGGTTCCCTTTAAATTGAGACTGACTTCGACAATCATTAAACCAAGTATGATCTCTGGACCCGGCTCAACTGAAAGACCCGTGAGTACCTGAAAGGCCTGCTCAGGCGTAGCCCCCTGAAACAGGTAGCCTTGATTATAAAGTGTCGTGAGCTCGGAAGTCAGGGCTTGGTTGGCGGTTTGCCAAGTCAGCGGGTCGTTTGGGGAGAAAACGAAAGCCTGCAAGACGACTTTCATGACCGATTCAGCAAATGCGAGTTCGCTTGCCACGCTTGAGTTAACAGAAGCTGGAGGATCGATCGCGTAAAGGTTTGATTGCGGCATCGAGTTAACGGTGACGCCGGGGTCGACATACGACGGTAGCACCTGATCCCTTGTTGCAGTCTTGGGAGCGCCGCATAGGTCAGAGGTTATAGCTAGAGCAACTACTGCCTCTCCACTTGGAAGAAGCTCCAGCTCATACTCACCCGCCGCAAGATTTATGAACTTGTGACTTTGCCCGTGATTGATTTGCACTTTTTGACCCGCGATCGGTCCGAATGAAATTTGCTTAATGGCGGGCGAAGCGGCATCAAGATGAAACGAAGCTCCTTCGGGAAGAGAGTAACGCAAAACATCCCAGCCGCGTCCACCGCTATCGTTCACGCCTGGATCGGGCTGCACGCTTCCGTCGAGAAATACGATGACGTTGTCTTTGAGACCTAAGCTTACCCCAGTCGCAGTTTGCTCGTGCTCGGTCTTAACGGCGCAGCGCAGTGTAGCGACTGGCCCCGGCGCAGCGCTATCCCCACCGCAGGAGCTTAGCGAGATTGTGAGTAGAGAGATGAGGAATACGCCTCTCCAACTACGGATACTGGGCCAAGATCTTTTCTGAAAATGATCTGATTTGCGCATACCGGATATATCGGTACGGCAGTTTTCTCACACAAGTGTAGTTTGATCGCTCTGCGCAGTTCAGGTAAGTGGCAGTTTCAATTGAACTTTAAGCGCCAACTCATCCAAACGTAACGCCCAACGTTTTGCAGCGAATTTTTACGTAGGCGATGATGGCAGCGTGAATTACCAACGCCGATAAAAATCCAATAACTTGAAATTCGGCTGCTCCGCCGCCGGCTTCATTGATCACATGCAGGCTATAAGCCCCGAACGGGACGAATACGATCGCACCCGTAAGAGCTCCCGGGTTGTAACATTTTAGCTTAATCGCGGCAGCGATATGAACGAAGGCATTCACCAGTACCAAATACACGGCGATCAATGCATATCCCAAATGCACGTTGGCGGCTAGGTAAAGGGAGACTGCAATAACACCCCAAACGCCAGGCACGTTGACGATAAAGACCATGCCTGTTTGTAAAATCTCTTTGCCATGCCCAAGCTTCGAGTTGAAGAACGTTCGGAAGCGATCGTCATCATGCTCTTCAAGTTGATGAAGCATGTATACCGGCAAATGCAGGAACGTCAGAATGAGCGGCAGGCTCCATGTTCCGACCAGCAGGGGGGCTAGGCACAGAAGTAATATTCCGGCTAATGCGCCGCCGTATACCCAATTGCTCATCAGTCGATTTAGCATGCTGACCCCCGTCAGAAAGTAGTACCCAAGAACTTAAATAGACAACGCTTCTTTCTGTCACGCTAGGCCCATATTGCTGCTTCAATTGCTTAGGGATTCGCTATATCAGCGCATATATGCGGGTAAAGGGGGACCCTCAAAAAGCCGATAGTAGTAAGGACTTCAGGGAACTAGAAGGGAAGCTTATGAAACGCTCGTACAAAGTCTTCGTCGCTGCGGCAACCGTCATCTCGATCGTACTTCTGGCGACGCCGTCCGTTGTCCGCGCGGATTCTACCTCGGCAGGTACGTCGGGTGCGTCGAAAAGCCGCGAAGTTTCAAAATCAGAGACACCCTTCGAATACACCGCAGCGGTCCTTGATGCAGTCAACCAGAGCTGCGATCTCAAAGCTGGGGAGCCTCCACGAAACGAGCCTTGTAAAGAAGTCAAAATCATTTGCAGCGACGATCCCCGTGAAATTAATCCGCGTAACTGTGAGAGCGGAGAGACTGCCTGCTGTCATTTAAATGAATGCGAATTAGTTTTCCCAAAATCGTGGTGTGACTCCAAAACGATGCCCTGTCTTAAGCCAGGTAAAATAGATCGAGAGAAGCTCGTGCAGTGCCTGCTAGATTCAAAACCAACCAAGCTTGAGGATATGTTGCATGTCTGCACGGCCCGACACGAAGCTGAGCACGCCAAGAATCCTGCCTGGTGGCCCGATTGTGCGAATGAAGCTGGAGCTTTCTGGGTTCAAATCATTTGTTTGTTTAATTTCTACAATCAAAAGTGTGTACAGGGCAGCGCTCCGAGTGATCCTCAGGAACGTGAGAAGCATGAGAGTGAATGCAGAGCCCTTCTCGGCGAGCGCTGCACGATGCTTGCCACATACGAACTGCATAAATGTCGTTGTGAACAAGAGCCTCCGTTGCCGCCTTTGACGGCCTGTCCGACTTGCGAGAAGCGCTGTAATGACCAGCTTACCGAATGCGGTAAGAACTTCCTGCCACCGTCGTTCCTTGAGCATCCCGAGATGCAGCGATACTGCAAGGATCAGGCAGCCGGGTACTGCACGAGTAATCCGAATCGCTAGGACGCGACGCGACGAGGGTCCAAAAGAGGATTTAAAATCAAGGGCTTGTCGCGACGGAATGGGCTGTGGTTTTTGCTCGTTTGAGTAAGTCAGGAGAAGAGCTTACTCTTCCACAGTGACTAATCCTGAGTCAGTTCCATACCTACCGGTGACGGTGCATCAGCGCCCTGAAGACAGTCGCACCAACATCGGCTTCCAAACTTTTTCAAGCGCAAACTTCTCAACTGTCTGGGGCGTCGATCACTTTTCAGCGGCTGGGGTCTTAAGTACGAGTGACGAAAGAGCTGCGCTCTCCAATTCGATTGACCGGGTGTTGGCTACCGCTTCGGGATTCCAAGAAACCGCAATTAGCGATTGTGTACGGTTACTAGCGGTGAGCTTACCGCGCAATCGCCCGATCATGAATCGTGTTCTCGATACTGTGCCGCCGTTGCAGGCCGGCTGTGATATGACGGTGCTGGCTCCGGTTGCCTCTGCTCAAGAAGCTGAAGCTATCCCTGCGTTTCTTGACAGTCTTGTTCAACAGAATCTTCCACCTGAAAACTGGAACGCACTTTTGTTCCTAAACATGGCCGATCGCGAACCCGGCGTTTCTCCAGTTCCGGACAATTCCGAGCGACACATCGAAGATTTCAAGCGAGCGCACCCCGAGCTTCAAATCCATGTCATTAAGGTGCATTACTCAGAAGTTCAGCCAATCGGAGCTATTCGTCACGATGCGGCCTGTGCAGCATTAGTGCGACATGTCGCTCGATTCCCGCGCGGTCCCGCAGATCATTTATTGGTTATGGCCGATGCCGATCAAAGCAAGGCCGGCCCGCGCTGGCTTGAAACTTTTCACCGCCTCTCCATGCGCGATCCAAACTCCTCAGCGTTCCAGGGACATTACTTGTGGGACCGATACACACTCGGGAATGATCCGGGCATCCTCGGCTTTACTATTTGCGACTTCGCAATTCGTTCATTCTTCCAGGCGCGCTTTCCGGAAGAGGGGGCGGCAGGTGGTGGCGGGCCGAATTTAGCCGTGCGCGCTAGCAAGTTTGCCTTGTGCGGATAC
>JAFLCA010000087.1 GCA_017302875.1 Deltaproteobacteria bacterium | reverse complement strand
TCGAACCCCCATTCGGAGATCTCAAGTGCCCCAAACGAGCAGGTAGTGACTATCCTCGAACGACTGGACGATCCGCAGGATTTCATGACTGCTCTCGTGACTGCGAATTCTAGCGGGAGTCTCTCTTCCCTAGCGCTTGAGCAAAAGGCTGCCATCATTAAACACGCCCTGGCAATCGACCCATTTCAGGAGTACATGAGGGACTTAACGGAAGCTACCGATGCGCGACCACTTCTGGATATTATCCGTGAAAACGGTCCCCTTCTGCTGAGCGAAGAACTCGAAAACGGGCACTGCGAAATTTTCATCTCCGACGATCTTTCGACGGTTCTCGTCGATCGTTCGAATCAAAAGATCGAGATTCTTCCGACCGTTGTGACGGAAAGCGGCGCGCTAACCTTTAGCTCCATGAATGCGAGGGGAAAGACAGAAATAGTTGGCTCAGTGTCGGCAAATAAGCACGGCCTTGTGATTTCGCTGACCCTTCCCGGGGAAGCACCTGCCCGAGGAGAATATTGGCGCGGCAAAGAACTTTCTCATTACCCGTATTCAATTATGCCGGATGTCGAGCGAATTCTGGGACTGGAATAATGGGGACGAATAATGGGGACAGTTCCTTCTGTCCCCATTTAGCAACATTCGCCGTTAAATTGCGATTAGCCCTTTGTGCCACGTAGAGCTCGCCTAGTCATTCCCAACACCCCGCATCATGTCACTCAACGCGGCAGCAGGAAGGGTCTTGTCTTTTTCTGCGATGAGGATCGCCTGCTATACCTAGATCTCCTCCGCACGTATGCTGCAAGGTACGCCAATGAATTGCTTGCGTATTGTTTGATGGACAACCACGTACATCACGTCATAGTCCCGGGGAATGAAGCCAGTCTGTCTCAGACTCTCAAAGTTACACATATGCGCTATGCAACGATTGTGAATGGTAGGCAAAGATGGACGGGACATCTTTGGCAGGAACGATTCTTTTCTGCACCTCTTGATGAGGACTATATGTGGACCGCGATTCGTTACGTTGAGCTCAATCCGGTTAAGGCAGGAATGGTCATTCGAGCGGAAGACTATCGCTGGTCAAGCGCATTGGGTCATTGCAACAACACTTATGACCCCAATATGACTCAGAGTCCGGTTTGGCGGGGAAAGATTGCACAGCGCGACAACTGGCAGGTGTGGTTGCAGGGAGCGGAGGACCCCTCCAATATCAAATTACTGCGAGAACGCACGAGTCGAGACTTGCCATGCGGAAGCGAACTTTTCATAAAAGCACTTGAGGAAAAGCTCGGAAAGCCAGTGCTACCGGCACCGCGCGGGCGACCGAAACTAAACAAATAGGGACGGAAGGAACTGTCCCCCTTTATATGTCTATGGCTCTAGCATTCCAGGAATCTCGGGATAACCTGGCAATAGCGGAAGAATCTTCGGAAGCAGCGGGAGCCTCAAGAGATCCGACAATGAAAGACAGCGCATTAACGGGGGACCGACTGCTCCTGGATCCAACGGCGCCTCAAAGCAGAGGCATAGTTTGCCGTCACAATCTGTATACATGTAGTACCCCAAAACACTTGGGTCTTCAGCAAATATGAATGCATGCGTGGCTTTACATTCGACTTTAAAAGTCCCCCCTACGTCAGGGACGATAGTGCAATCGTATCGATCAGGCCCGAAAATCACCTCGATCTTGCAGCTGCCATTTGTGGCGCAACGAATTCTCAAAGTCGCGCATAAGTTAAGTCCATCCACCTTACGGCATATGAGCCACGTATTCGGAAACCCGTCAGGATGCGGGCGAACGCAAACAGTTCCTACCCCGGGGATCTGCATGGGTACGCCTTCCCCTTGACAGGTTGCGTCTGCCGCGTCGTCTCCGCTCAGAGTAGATTGAACGATCTGCTCAGAACTCTGCCCGTCACCGGACATCGGAGCAGCAAGAGGAGAGGCCTCCACTGTGGCAAAAGTACAAAGGATCGAACAAACCGCGGGCAGAAAGAATGAACGCATAAAAATCCCTACAAAAAACCAGTCACCCTTTCCCGCCTAGGAACGCTCGGAGGGCACAATAGGAGTTATGATCCAAACTCGGCCAAGCGTTACCTACCTGTGCAAATTACGCACACAAAGGAGTCGTAGGCGCTCCCACTAGCCCTTAAACGAAGAGAGCGTAGCATCATCAAACAGTTAGCCTCGATTCAGATTACCACTAGCCTCTAGCGCCCGCCTAAGCCCCTGCTTCCATGACGCTAATTTTCGGTCTTCGAAACTCTCATCCCCGCTTCACCTCCAAAAACACCATGGAATGATTCTTGCTTGGTGTTCTCCCCTTAGAAGTGCCATGGAGACGGGACCCAGATTGTTTCAACAAATTTCGCGTGCAATATTGCCGCTGCTTGCAGCTGCGTGCCTCACTTCAAGGCCAGTCACCGCTGAGACCTTCGGCAAATCGATCGGACTCGCAAACCTAGAGTGCCGCCAGATAGACGACAGCAAGTATTACATCGTTAAGCTACCAGGCGAGAGCGTCGTATCTTTCAAAAAAGCTGTGACGCTGATCCAAAAAGCTCACGCAAAAACGCTCAAAACCAAGAAAGCGAAAAAGAACAAGGCAGCCGCGATCTTTTCGAAAGCAATGGCGCGGCTGGCCCAATGCAAAAACAATAAGCTGCAGTTGCTAAGTCTAGAGGTACCGCCCAATCAAACGGCCCCCACTGTTCCCGAACCCACGCCACCCCCCTTCCCCGAACCGACTTCGACAATTGCTCCCACCGTGCCTCCCGTGCCGAGCATTCCCGAAAAGGTAGAAACTCCCGCTGCGGGCATACCCACCCCCTTAAGCAATACACCAACTCCCACGCCCACCAGCACGTCCACCGCGACGCCGACAAAAACACCGACTTCTACTCCAACGAAAACACCTACGCCTACGCCGACAAAAACACCGACTTCTACCCCAACGAAAACACCCACGCCTACGCCGACAAAAACACCGACTTCAACTCCAACGAAAACACCCACTCCCACGGCTTCCCCCACACCCTCAGACGATGGTCGTAGCGATCAGATTTCTCAATGGGGAATCACATTCTATTTCGACAAACGCTATAGAGTTGGGCAGTTCGGTAATGGCGATTACTGGGTCGCACCAGACAGTACAGGCGAAAAGATAACGATTACTGCAATCAGCCCCGATTTCGACGGACAACGCCATGGCTGGGAAGTAAATCCCTCTAGTAGAGTGCTGCAAGGATTCGATTCTCGCGTTAGCGGCTTTACGCCAAGTCTCGTGCCAACGCTCCCCTACCAGGCTCAAGCTGGCGTATCGATCGTCAAGGCGGTTTCGGTTGCAGTCAACCCTCCTGACGGTACACCCTGCGGGAGACTCGATGAATCGCTCCCCAGTGGCAACCCCTACCGAGATACCCGAGGAGTTTGCCTCGACACAGCAGCCGTTCTCACAGTTCTGGATGCCCCACTCGAGAATTCGACTGACTTCTTTCGCCCTCCGTATGTTAGTACGCACAAAGATCTTTATCGGATAAGCGATCTCAATACTTCGCTGATTCCCTCCTTAGAAGCGCCGAGCGGAATCAGCATTCCCTCATTGTCGCAATTCCGTGAGCTGGTCAATCGTGTTCAGCTTGATCATTTTGTCCACTGGGGCAACGGCTTGAGGCCGCTCAAGAACTACCGCACGTATGGAATGCAGCTAGGCTACTTTGGCTCAGAGGGAGTAGCTGGAGTGTACGGCGCGAATCTTTCCATGCGCAATAACGACATTGCGTTGCGGCTTATGCTCAATGAGCCAATCAGTGAAAGAATGCCGCTGCTGGTTTCCTTTGTTCAACAGGGCATCGACATTGCCGCCATGATGCAATGGATGGGGCAGAAATATTCACCAGGCGGCGGACACGGACAGGGACGCGTGCTACCAATTCTTTTCGCTGGCGTGCTGCTCAATTCAAGTTCGATTACGGCACTGAGCCAACTGCACTCAACCCTCATGATTGAGGGGAAACCGGTTAGCTACCCTTGGTTTGGGGAAGGTGGAGTCGTTCGCAGCCCGATCACCGGGCTAGCGCTGTACGGCGAACCCACCTGCTGGGACTTCGCACAAACGTTCGCCGACTACGAAGAGGAGTACTGGACAGTAATTGGAACCCATACGATACACCGCACCTGTGCAGATCCTTACGCGCTAATTGACGGCGGCGAAATGCCGGGAGCCGTATACCAGAGCTGCTGTAGCACCGGGCCCTGGGTCGCAACATCCTTAGTCATGCAAATGATTCCGGAAATCGAAGATGCATACGATCATCCTGAATTTCATGAGTACACCACGCGCTGGATGGATTATGGAACCTCGACCCAATTTGACTACTGCGCACCAGCGCAGGGTCTTTGCGTGGGGGGACAAAATACAGGAGCGGAATGCACGAGCGCGAATCAAGCCTCTGTGTGTGGACAAGACGAACAAGCCACGTGGTGCGCGCCGGACTTCTCAAACTACGGTGTTACCTTCGGGCCCAACGGTCAGGGAGGCTGCATCTTCGACACCGACATGAGCGACGGATTCGGACGCTTCCCCCTGCGCGAGGGCATCGGTGCGGGAGGCGCTTGGTCATTCTCAAGCTTCAGCAGCAAAATGCGTCAAAAGTATTTCGCGAACGGCGCAGTGATTGGGGGGATGTAAGAAATGGGGACAGTTCCTTCCGTCCCCATTTATTTCCTTTTATTTCGCGAACCTCTTCGGTGAGATTTTTGCCTCCTGAAGGCCCCGCTGAATTAGCGCCTCGGGAACGGTGCCATTGAGGATCAGGGAAGCAGACAGATCAGAAACTGCGGGCGCAGTCATGATTCCAATCCCGCCTTGTCCTCCTAGCCAAAAAAATCCAGGAGCTTTGGCATCAAATCCCAAGACAAGCTCTCGGTCGGGAGCAAATGTTCTCAAACCTGCCCACTTATTGCGGATGTGCGAGATGTCGAGTGTAGTCACTTGCTGAATGCGGTCGGCACCGATTGCGATGTCCATATAATCGGCCTGTACGTCACAGGGCGGAGATTCAACTTCCTCAGCGGGTGACGCCAAAATGGTACCGTTCTCAAGTTTGAAGTAGAACTGATCGCCAACGTCATAGACAAAAGGCCAAGAGTTTACGGCTGCTCCGGCAGGCGCATCAAAGGCAAAGACAGTCCGGCGGAGCGGTCGAATACCAACAGGCTCGAGTCCGGCGCGTTGCGCAATAACGTCACACCAAGCTCCGGAAGCATTAACTACAACGCTGGCCGAAAACTGCCCTGCCGAGGTCTCAACAACCCACTTGCCGTTAATTCTCTCAAGCCGCGTAACATCTGCATTCGTAATGACCTCTCCGCCCTGGCGCTTTAGCCCCCGAAGGTAGCCCTGATGGAGGGCGTTAACATCGAGCTCCCAACCGGCTTCGTCCAAAATGCCGCGACGAACCTTATCGGGACGAATGACTGGGCAAAGATTCAAAATCTCTGCCGTCTCGATTTCTCGGTACGGGCAGGGAGTCAGCGCTGCTTCTTCGATGCAACGATTATAAGCTTCATCCTGCTCATCCGTGGCAATCATCATGTAAGGTCGCGCCCATCCAAGCGGTACATCGCAGAAATCGGCCGGTGGATTCTTGAAAAACTCGAGACTAGCCGTGCCCAAGGCATAGACATTCGGCGAAACACAAAGGACTGAAAGCACAGCCGCGGAGCGGCCAGTGGTATGATATCCAGGCACCCGCTCGCGCTCGAGGACAATTACCTTCCCGTGCTGAGCGAGCTTGCTGGCAACTGAGGCGCCAGCGATCCCCGCTCCAATGACTAAAAAATCGCAGTTCTTCATAAGGCTATCCGCTAAGTAATCGAAGGGCATTGTACAATCAACAGCTTGCTAGTCAATCGCGAGGGGGCAATTCAATAGAACGGATCTGCCCGAATAGCCCGTTCCAGTTTCCGGGGGAAGATCAGGGTGGCTCCGGGAGCCCTATCCGCCGAACCTTCCACTTCGGGAATATCTTCGAGTAGCCCCGCTCCAGAGAAACAAGGGTCCCGAGTTTCGAAATCGTGCAGCGGTAGAAGGAGCACGGAAGAACAATGTGCGCCTCGAATACCAGCAGCCGGTAAGACCAGCGCAAAACGCTTTCATCGAGCGCCTTAACGCAAGGTTCGTGAGAAGAGCTTGAATCAGGAGCCTTTTCTAAACCTCTATGATGGCGGGCGGGAACTCGAGAATTGCCGACGAGTATACAACGATCTTCGTCCGCGTTCGGCGTTCGGGGGCATGCCCCCGAAGTGGTTTGCTGCGAAGTGCCAAGACAAGGTAATGTTGGCGGGGACCTAGCTTACGTATGCAGCGAACGTGGGGGAAGATCACTTCCAGGCTTCACCTTTTCGCTAGCATCCTAGCTGATCAAAGTAGCGATGAACTTTTTCAGCAAGGTAGTAAGTAAAAACTTTGACCCGTGGTTTGGATTAACAATGACAACTAGAAAAACACCCACGTTGATCGTTTCCATAATCATTTTAACGCTAAGCGTGATCGCTGTCTTTGGATGGGGCGCAGACAAGCTGGGCTTTTATAGCGACGATGCGGGCTTCTTCTTCGAGCTAGCTCACGCCGGCGTAAAACAGACCTTCGATTCGATGCTCTCTTACGTTCCGGGACGCAACCTCCACATGATATGGCAGCGTGCATTCTTTTTACTGGCTGGCGCAGAAGTTTCTGATTTATGGAAACTTCATCTCCTTCAATCCGCTCTTGATGGGATGATCGTCGCAACGTTTTTCTTAATCCTGTTGCGCCTGGGAGTTGCTGCGTGGATCGGGTTCGTCTCCGCCTTGATGTTCGCCTTTTATCCAAACCACGGAGAGACACATTACTGGCTTTCCGCAGCTCCGATGAATTTAATGAGCACATTGTTCGTGCTGCTACACATGTATTTAGGACTCGGAGTTTTAAGAAAGGTTTTAGATCGACAGCGGATTTCTAATTTTGATCTGGCTGGATGTTGCCTTTTGTCTATTGCGGCTTTGTTCACTTACGATCAAACGGTTGTCGTTGTTTCGGCGCTACAAGGCGTTCTTTCGCTATTTGTTTTTAGCAGCTGGTGCCTCCCTTCCCTCAGATGCCCGCAAACGAGTCATTTTGAAAAATTCGCCAGCTCCTTCCTACTGCTATTCCCGTTCGCCTGGGTAGGACTTGATATCTATCTTAAACTTCATCCCCTTAGCGGCCCGACCCTTTCGCCCGTCGGGATTCCGCACATTATCGCGCGCTTTTGGGAGAGCGTTCGGATTGGCGCCGGCCCGGCATTGATTGAGCACATCAGAGCGCTACTCGCGCAAACCGATGGAAAAGAGCCGTTGGTTGGTGCAGTTATTGCGATACTCGGAGTAGCCGCAAGCATCGTTCTTTTTCTAAAGTGGGCCAACGTTTCCGATCGACCAGCATCTTGTTGGCGATATTTATTAGGTTCACTCGCTGCATTAGCCTGGGCTCTGTGCGCATATTTTCCAGCGTATCTTTGGGCGATCTCTCCACGTCATAATTTTCTTCCAACTGCCGGGCTGGTGAGCTGCATCGCCTTTCTACTCGAGGCATTTCGCAGATTACTCTCGGGGCAGGTGACGTTACGTGTCGCATTTCTAATTCCTGCGACGTTGGGCGTCGCTATTTTGGCGGGAGCATTCGCGACCGTCGCGCGAGTCGAGCATCATCACTGGGCTGCAGCGTATCAGCTTCGCACCCAGCTCTATCAACAGGTCCGCGAGCAAGGGCTCCTTTCCGGAAAAAAGACCATTTTAGTCGAGGGCTTTCCAATTCATTTCGGGACCGCGCCGTTTTTCGCGGTTGAGAGCCGGCATATCTACAATTACTTTGTGGGTGGCAAATTAATTCATAACTCACTGGCGGGGCAAGCGACTCCCACCGGCTATTTCATGGATACTGATTACGATCGCTGGGGTGCGATCGTTTCGCGCTATTTCCCACGTGCTGACGTGGCGCACCTCAAATTTGTTGGAACTGACGGTCGCACGCTGAATTTTAAGACCTCCGCCGACGCTGACTGGATCGTTGACGCGCCCCCCTCATTTACTCCGGTAGCCAACACAAATGTAGCCCCTTCGAACACCCCAACGTTTTCGATTCATGACGACACGATCAACCTTACGCTCGAGGTGATTGAGCCGCCAAGCGGTGCTCGCCTCGGCGCGATCCCGTATGGCTGCGCGACGCCCGCTGTTCCGACTTTAACGACCGAAGCGTTTGGAATTCGCAAGACGACGATCTTCGAAATTCCATCCTCAGCGGAGTTAAACCTGCCCCAAGGATCAACCGTCAGCTTCGCAACCAAGGCGCCGCTTCCGCTATTGCTCGATACCTGTTCGCTAAAAATATTTCAGTTTTCGAGCGGCGGTCCGAAGCTATTGTTCGATCTAAAGAAATAAGAAATGGGGACAGTTTCTTCCGTCCCCATTTAGCAACTCTCGCCATTAAATTGCGATTAGCCCCTGCCACGTAGAGCTCGCTTCAAACTCTGTAGCCGGGCTACTCAAAAACAAATAGGGATGGAAGGAACTGCCCCCCTTTGTTCACAGGGCATTTCCGTGAACTGCCCTTCCTTGGTACTCGGTTCACTGAGAAACAATGCGAGCCGGCGGAAGATCACAGTCTTCAAACGCATCAAGGCACGAAAGGAAATTCGGCTTGATAATATCGTCGCAGACGAAATCCTTTACTGTATATCTATAGCAGAGCCTCAAATCCTCGCGTACCGAGTCGGTACATTCGGCAAAGATTGCCTCACATTGATTATAATGATCCCCATCAGCATCATCCTGCATTTCAGCGAATGCATTCCCTGCACTCAGCGTCACGAGGGTCAATAGAACGAGAGAAATGGATCGAAACATAACCTACACCTCAACAACCTAAACTATACGCAAGGCGACAACGGCATCGGCGATGCGCTCCCTTCTATCGTGGGCAGTGAGAAAGTTGCTTCTGTTTTTTATAGAGTCGGTAGCCTCCGCACTTGTCCAAGCAGGCTAGGCGTGAACAGCTGCGCTAGGAGTTTTTCTTAGTTTGCGCCGCTTATGATACCCGGCGGTGACTTTACCCATAAGAAATGGGAAGAAATGGGGAAGAAATGGGGACAGTTCCTTCTGTTCCCATTTAGCAACGTTCCCCGTTAAATTGCGATTAGCCCTATCTGCCATGTAGAGCTCGCTTCAAACTCTGTAGCCGGGCTACTCGAAAACAAATAGGGATGGAAGGAACTGTCCCTCTTTATTTCGAGCACATTCCCTTACCGCTAAAAATAATCGATCGGCCCTGACGAGAGCCTCCTTTACATCAAACTCTGTAGCCGGGTTACTCGAATACAATTAGGGATAGAAGGAACTGTCCCCCTTTATTTGCAATCTTGAAGAGCCAGAACTCACTCACATAGTCTCTTTCAACGATACTCCTCGACTATTTCGAACTCGGTCAAAACTAAAGTAAGTTGGAGTTTGGAAGTTGGTAGCGTCCCGATATCCCTTCTCTCCCCAAATGCGACTCATTGACAGGCAATGCCCATATCCTTAATGAGGAGTTATCCGTATGAGCGTTTCTACGAAACAAACGGCTGTGCCTGCGTCCGGCTTTAATCCTGTGGCTGCGGCGGCAGATTTTCACGGCGAACGATTGGATGGGCGCTCTCGCCTCAAAGAGTTTGCTCAGGAGCTATTACTCTGCGAACTCGCTCCGACGATAGGAGTGGAGAAATTGGCGTTTCTAGGAGAGGGGGCGTTTAGCTTCGCCTTCGAAGGGAATAGCAACGAGCACGGCGCCGTTGTTATCAAAGTCGTGAGCCCTTATTCGTTCAGCCTTGGAGAAGGGAGTTACGAGGCACGAGTAAATTCATATCAGCGCGAGTTCGAGAGACTGGCCCTTGCCCACAGTTCCGGCGTTGCCTGTCCGAAACCAATAGCTGTTGGAACACTGGATGCTGCGCACACCGACGGTGGCCCCGCGTACATGGTGCAGCAGAGACTACAGGGGGAATCCTTCCAATTTTCGAAACATGGGGCTCCCGAGTTCTATGCCAAGCTTGGCCGTTTAGTGGCGAGTCTGCACCGAGTACCTGTAACCTCGTACGAAATCTGGGAGAATGGAGCCCTGCGTCCTGAACCCAATGGTCCCATTGCATTAGGCCAGGAGGTTAATGTTGGACGAGTTCAGCAGGTAGCCAAGGCGTCTTCCTTGGACTCGAAAGTCGTTGAGTATCTTGGATCTGCCTATCTTGAAGCTTTGCGGCGCGGCCCCCAGCCTACCTTTGTGCATGGAGATCTGGGGCCGCAGAACATCTTCGTCGGACCAGAGGTCAATCCGGCGTTGCTTGACTTTGGGTTTGCGGCTTTTAGGGCGACTGGCGGCTCCGACATATCCCGGATTCGCGTTGCGCTTCTTTGGGAAGACAGCTCTGCCGGAGATGCGCGGTGGCAATCCTTCCTCGATGGATATCGCTCCCTTAACCCAGAGCGTTTGGAGCATTTTTCGCCGGGCATTCGTTTCGAGATGCTTTGCGCTGCGCTGGAAGTTCCTAACTGGTGCGTGCGCGAACCGGAACGGAAGGAATCCTTGATAAAGCGATCAAAAGAACTCGTCGATGCAATTGTGAATGGCTGTCCTCTTGAATTCCTGTAGTGCGGCTTGGAAAAGTGGAAACGATTGTGACTTTTCGGGTCACTCGCTTCTTTCAAAGATAAATCGAAAGCATCCCGATTCTAAGTTGGAACCTAAATGTGATTCTGAATATTCTGAAGAACGACGGGGCGTAAACGACGCGCGCCAACTTGGAAGATAATGCCTAGGGCGGGAATCGAACCCGCACGCCCTTTCGGACCCAGGATTTTAAGAAGGTTGTGCGAACTAATTTCGCAATAAATTCAGCCTACTTACAAACACGATTTCTCAGTGAGAACACAGTGAGAATGAAAATTCATAAGCACCTGTTCTCACTCACCCTCATTAGGGTTCGCGGTTCACTTGCAAGATTAACAAATCCAGTTCCGATTGCAATTGTTTGATTCAGTGAGAACAGAATGAGAACAGTTCTATTCCTGGGGTGAGAGAAAATAGATAGAAACTAAAGGCAATCGCGCTTTATCTTCGTCAGTCAACTTCGGGTAAAACTCCTGCCATAGACTGACAAAACGATTTAAATCTATAAGCTCCACATGAACGTGCGAGCCGCGTGCTGTAGTCCTGCAATCAGGGGTGAAGCCACCCGTAGAAACGAATATTCCAACATCTCCATCTTTCTGAAGTAACCCCATCAACTGCCGTACTTCATCCACTCGCGCAGTTGATTCACGATGTTTAATTTGAACTTTAATTCTTGGTGATTGAGTGCCTAGGGGATCCCGATAAGCAACGATATCAACGCCACCATCTTTACCAGTCGGTGCTACAAACGGGGTGTAATAACCCATCCCTCGCAACAATGCCGCAGCTAAGTCTTGAAATTCGTACGGGTTCAATCGGTTGATGAAACCTTCTATTTGCTCATAGGCAAGTTGTTCAGTTTGCTCAAGCGCCTTGCCAACATCTATAAGACTTTGCTCTTCCTCCGATGGAGCAAAAACTTCTTCTTTAATTTCGCGTGGGTGATCTTTTCGCCAGTCAGCATAAGCCCTCGCCGCAGACGCATGAAATTCATTTTCACCTTTTGACAGAGCCAACTCCCCTTCAGGGGTAAGAAACCAAGTTCCCTTCTTCTTAATTAGGAATCCAGCTTTAACCGGTGCAATCGTCTCAGAAGAAATGGGGACAGTTCCTTCTGTTCCCATTTAGCAACTTTCCCCGTTAAATTGCGATTAGCCCTATCTGCCATGTAGAGCTCGCTTCAAACTCTGTAGCCGGGCTACTCAAAACAAATAGAGATCGAAAGAACTGTCCCTCTTTATTGAGTTGTTTTACTTTTCAATCATGAAGCTTTTAGGCGAAGTTGGAGGGCAATCTAAATCCTGTAGTTGAATTGCACTTCGTGGCAGTATTTACTCATGCCCGATGATGAATTAAATACTCCGAGCCCGTCCCATCACTCCGCCATTAAACGAGCCGAATGGATCTCGCGAATCTTTGACTCCGCGATACAAGTGCCGGGCACCGATCTTCGCATCGGCTTAGATCCGGTTATCGGCCTCATTCCTGGAATTGGGGATGCTATTTCAACCATAGCCTCTGGGGCTTTGATTCTTGATGCCGCACGGCTAGGAGTATCCAACTCCGTCCTGTTTCGCATGCTCAGTAATCTTTTAATTGACTCTCTCGTGGGTGCTATTCCGTTATTCGGTGATCTTTTTGACTTCGCCTGGAAGGCCAATCTGCGCAATCTTGAGCTGTTGCGTCACGCCAAGCTCAACACCGTTGTTAGCGGAGATCCTATTGGAAGGATTCGCGTAATGCTCCTCATATCAATCGGCGCATTCATAGTACTACTGATCGCGCTGATTGTTGGGATCACCCTCGCGATGCTTAAACTATTTTTCAGCTTGTAATAATTAAGCCTGCAGCCGCGCCACTCGAAATTCAATAACGCCCTAGCAAATGGTGGCGCCACCCAATCCTTGATGAAACTTTTTTAGAGGGAATCCTCCTTTGCTTAGCAACTTTCCCAGAAACTGGTCGAATAGTCGGAGTTATCACTTAGGTCACTTTTGGACTTGCTGCTGAGCTGGGTGGCACCGCCTGACACCTGATGACACCTGAAATTTCTCGATTCCGGCGGCGCCCAACTTCCCGACATCCCCACAACCGCCTAAGAGGACTGCGCATTTCTAGTACGAAATGTACCACGAGGAGTTCTCGTACGAAATCTGCGTATTCTGCACACGCAAAGTCACTTCCCGCTTCCATAACTCCATAGCTATAACCAGGAATTGCAATTATAAACAGGACCGCATCTATGCGGCCCTTCATACGGGTAGAAGAAGGAGGATTATTAGGTTCCCCCTGTCGGGTGATCTGAGGTTTCCTCCAGTCAACAACGTACGAAGGAGATTACCGATGAAGGGATTTCATGCTCTCGTTGCTGGGCTCGTCGCCCTGTTGGTTCTGGGTATCGTGGTCCGCGTCATGTCCTTGCAGAAGTTCAACAACTTCCAGAGTTCGGCGCAGGCGTGGCTCGATCTCGACCGCAGCGTCTACGACTGCTCGGACGATGACGGCATCGCAAAGCCGGCCGATCCGTACGAGATGCTGAAGGCCGTTGGCCCACGCATCACGATGGCTCGAACGCTCGCTGCCATTGCTGCTACGGACCTCGCGGAACTGAAACAGCAAATGGCCTCGTCGTCGAATCCGGATCAGGTGCGCACGGACTTCCTTTTGAAGCCAAGCAACCGCAGATTCCACTCGACGATCGATAGGCGCCTGAACGTTCCGCAACTGGAAGCGCTCCGTGACGCGACCCTTGCCTACAACACCAAGGGCAATCCGATTCACGACGCGCTCGCACTGCTGCCCGGTTACATCGACGGAATCGTAGCCGACATGCGTACAACGGCGACGCTTCGTTCCGAGATCTTTCCGCAGGGCATCCCATCGGACGGACTCTCTGGACTGAGGTTACCGCCTCCACAGTAGTGCATCTACGATGCGGGTTGACTGGACTGTTACAGTTACGTAAGGGAAGATCCTCTTTCTTCCGCCCGCCTTTTTACTACAGCACCCGGGGCTACCCGAACTAGTAAAAAACAACAAAAATGGAACAAAAATGGTACACCCTAGCTTTTTTGCAAAAGAAATGGGGACGGTTCCTTCGGTCCCCAGTAAGCAACTTTCGCCGTTAAATTGCGGTTAGTCCTATGTACCACGTAGAGCTCGCTTCACACTCTGTAGCCGGGTTACTCGAAAACAAATAGGGATGGAAGGAGCTGTCCCCCTTTATGAATGCCGAGAGCCGGAATCGAACCGGCACGCCCTTTCGGACCCAGGATTTTAAGTTCGGAGGGTACGAAACCTGTCGACCGACCTCAACGCGCTACAATCAAACAATTTCACCACTTAGCATGATCCATTTGTTGAAGCGTGTTGAGATGTGTTGAAGGATGTTGCAGTCATTTACGTAAAATTTACGTAAATCTCGTGATCCTGCTCCGTTGTTGGTTTTATGCAGAAGCACCTCTCTTATTTTCGCCCCTTCTTCGCCGTCACGCCCTTTGTCCGAGATTTTTTATCGTTTTTGGCACTCGCTCTTTCGGCCAATTTTGCTCGGAAATACTCCGTACACTGCGCTTTAGCCGTCTCTAGAATTTTCCTTTCATCAATACTTCTGAGTTCAGAATTACTTAAATCTTTTCTCTTTCCAGACTTAATCCCGAGTCCGTCATTGATCGACTTGCTCACCTTCTTCACAACCCATCCAAAGTTAGTTGCCATGGGATTAAAGTTTCTTCCGTAAGCTTTCAACCGGAGAGCCGATATTATGTCAGTTGCAATACTCTTGGCTTTCTCATGCAACAAATTCTTCGCAGCATTGCGCTCATCAACAGGTTTAAGCCTACCTTTTTTGCCCACTGAGACTGTATCTGCATTGAGATTGTACCCCCCAAGCAACTTTGTGCGAGCCGCATCAGACAACTTACTAATTTGCTGCCTCAGTTGCTCAATAGTCTCATCCTCTTTGACGTAATCTGAGTCGAAGCTCAGGAGATCGGTTCCAACCTCGGTAATTTTCACGTCAGAATTTGAACCATCTGGAGTTGATAGGTCATCCTCATCGAGCTCGACAAAACTCTGGTCTTCGTTACCCTTTAAAGGCTCCGATTGAAACAACAGCGACTGTATAAACTCTTGGTCATCATTGTCATAAAGTCGAAATTCCTCGAATCGCTCGCTTTGATTCAATCCGAGATGCGAAACTACATAGCAGTACTTTGTCGGAGGATTATTTCTAATGACTCGACCAACAAATTGAATATACGGATTTAAACTCTTGTATGGACGGAAAATAGCAGCGACGCCAAGCTTGATATGATCAAAGCCCTCACCGAGCATCCCCACATGTACGATTACCTGAATTTTTTCTTGAAGCAGATCTTTAAACGTCTGTTCATTTCTACCCATATCTTCTGGGGCTGACGATACGAGGCCAACATTCAATCCCAGCTTTTCGAAAGCGGGTTTCACAAATTCTCGCGCATGCCTGACACTAATTGCCGATGCGATGATTTGATGAGAGGTGGCCGGGAACTTTTCCTTCAACTCTTCCAGCATTTCTTTCGCTTTGCGCGCAATTGACCCACAACAGTCTTCTGACATTGCGACGCCGCGACTGAACCACGCCTCTTCCTTGAGTTTCAATATATCAGCTAAGGAATACTTTTTACCTTGCTCATCTGAAAAGCTGAGCTGCATCTCATCCGGCGAAACATTGGTAATCTTGATATTTCTGATTACCTTGTCACGAATGGCTTCATGGAAGTGGTAAGTAAATATCTTCT
>JAFLCA010000086.1 GCA_017302875.1 Deltaproteobacteria bacterium | reverse complement strand
CCGACTTTCCGGATATTGTCCCGCCTCTGCCTTGTTTGCTGCCCTTGGCCTCGGGCGGCCTAAAAAGCGCTATCCCGATGAAGCTTGCTGGAGCAATCTATAATCTAATTGCAAAGCACGAGAGGTCTTCTATCCCAGTGGCTCGTGTAGTCGGGAGTTCGTTTGTCCGCGAGCATCTTCCCGCCCTTGAACCGCTCTGCACATCAGGGGCTTTCTTGTGGCATGATGCGCTGCTACTTAGTCCGGCTGCTCTTATTGAAGCCGTGAGCAGCAAGGCTAGCGCATGCGGAGCACGTCTCTTCGAACATTCGCGGGTTAGTGCGGTGGCTCGCGATGGAAAACTATTTCGAGTTTCAATCGCCAAAGATGGAAGCAAGGAGGCGGTGCAGGCCAAAGTAGTCGTTGATGCCAGCGGACCTTGGCTCGAGTCCCTCCTGGACCGCAGCGTGCCTGCGAACGTTCCGTTGGCTGCAGGGTGGTGTCGCGCTTTTAACGTAATCCTCACAAAGCAACTTGAGCCGCGCTACGCCGTCGGTCTCCACTCGCCGCGAAAGCGTTTGTTCTTTGCCGTTCCACGTGAATCCGAAACCGTCCTTGGCACCGCATACTTTGCACATCAGGGCGACCCGGAAACGGCCAAGATCAACGCACGGGAAATTGAAGATTTTATCGTGGATTTTCAGGCCACATGGCCGCAAGCTGCGGTAACTCTTAATGACGTAAAGTCGGTAGAGTTCGGCGTCTTACCTATGCAACATGTCGATCCCTATGGTCCCGTCCTTTACGGAAGAGAAAGAATTTTAGACCGCCAGGGGTACGTGAGTGTTATGAGCACAAAATACACCACCTTTCGAGAGCAGGCGCGTGCTGTCCTAAAAATGTCTGTAAAGTACTTGCGCTGAACAACACCAAGTTCATATCGGGAACAGTTAAAATCGCTTATACGCCGCTTCTTCAAGGGACCGCCGCAGTGCAATAGCTCCGGTAAAAAGCTCGACTAATCTCCTCCTTTTAAGCTAAGGTTGCCCCGTCTCGGGGGAAGAGAGACTTCGCGCGGTTACGGGCGAGTTTAGTGGTATTAACCTAGTAAGGCCTCCTCTTTTCCTGCACCGCGATCCGTGCGTTTGAGGTTTAAATGCCGTCCCTCGAAAATTCAAACTCTGCGTTTCCTGAAAGTGCTTCGTCGGCTTCTCCCGTTGATGATTCAACTTTTGAAAGAATTGTCGCCAGCGCCGGCCTGCGCAGTGTTTCAACAGATCGACATCCGACAGCTCCAAGCCTAACTGAGCGAAACTTTCCTGCCTCCACAAGCATTCTTAAATTTGTTGCGGCGTATGATCGGCGCGGTGCTACTGAGCAAACTGAAGCTGGATCTTTGCGAAATGACCCGGCAGTAAATGAGCGACTGAGTGATGTATTTGGGTACGCGAGCTATCTTTGGAATAACCGATTTGAGCTCGTTAAATTGCTACCTTTGTTAAAGGGCATAGATCTAAGCGCTAACCCCACTGTTGTAATGGAGGACTTGCTGAGCGCATGCCCAGAGCAGACCGCTGCGATATTTTTGAGAGACCATCAACATTGCACCCGCGCTGCACACGCTTTCGATCTGAGGCGCTACCATTTGTATTCCTCACCGCGTCGGGCTCCAGAAACTCGATTGTCGCATGAAGTGTGGGAAGTTTTGTCCGATCGCACGCGCCCGCCGGGCTTGGGAGAGCCGCCGCGGGATGTACTGGCAACAGCATCGGCTAAAGTGTACGGCGGGGTATGGAATGTATTCCAAGATTTTCTCTGGAGCGAGTTTGGGGAAGCCTGGCTTGAGCGCGAAAGCGCGCGTTTTTCTACCGAAGCGGGGCGTCAACAGCGGGGTGAGGAAATTCAAACTGAGCTCATCACGGGAGTAGACGATTTTGTTATAGAAATGTTCCTGGCGGGTGCGGGAACACAGAGTACGCAAACGGTGTATAGGGGTATTCTTCTCTCCAGTGTGTTGCGGCCCCTTGAGGCGGCCGGGCTGTGTTCTCTAAACTGCGATGCTTTTGAATTTAGGCCGCGTCGAGGAGGAGTGACAGCCTGTGAAGTGGCGATAGGATTCTATCGCTTCTTGTATGACAGTTCCTCGAGTGACGCGAAGGATCCGGGCAGCTCTGCCCCTCGCTTTTCTCGTGACTTCGCGCATGAAGCTGCTGCTGCCGTACATGGCTATTTACTGGCGCTTGAAGCAAAACACGTCACGCCTGCGATGGCGAATGTAGAGGGAGAAGTCCGCAAGAAATTTGAGGTTCGCGCCAAACTTCTTGATGAGGCTATCGGTAAGATTACCCGGCAAGAAGTTTCGGAGTATCTATCCACCTTTGAGGGGCGGGAGTTGGCTGTTACACAAACTGCTCTACTCTCGGTTTTTGTACCGTGGCTCCAGCGGCAGGATTTTTTGGCTGACGTGCAGCAAAGTGGATTCGAGCCAGCAGAGTTTCTGACTGAAGTTCCAAGGGCGCGAAAAGGTCGGCCTCCACGAGCCGAGCTTGCTCGTCCGACTTCTGAGCCACTTGTATCCGAACCCGCAGTCCCCAATCTCAGGCAGGGGCCGCGCCTTGCTCTCGTGGGCAGGCCCGAGCCCGTCCCGGTGCTCCCAGAGGCCAAAGTCCTTAGCTCTCAATCCTCTCTTTTGGACAGCGTGCGACGCCACGCGGAGTCTTTGGATGCAGATATCAGATTCAAGTTCGACCGGCATGCGCTCTCGCCTTCACAGGCGCTGGCATGGGCTGAGAAATATTTCGAGTATATCGAAACCATCGATGACGGCGGTGCGAAGACTCCGGACGCCGTAGATGAGGCGGTACTACATAATCCGGAACATCGACTGAGGAATTTTTTATTCTCACTTCCGACCACAGCCAGGCCGGATGCCCGGCTTGCGATCGTCGAATTTCTATATCCCTATCTTGTTGAAGCACATGCTTCTAACTTCGATCGTAGGCTCGAGAATTCGTTTGAGCCTCCGCGCGCACCGATGCTGCCCGAGATACGAAACCTCTGGATTGGCCTCGAGCAGCGCTTCCATGATTTGCCTCGCACCGACAGTCTCGTGCGAATGCGAGCACTTGTCGCGAATGAGTTTTTTTCCGCTGCCTGGAGAGAAGCTCTGGCTAGCGTTTCTCAAGATGGACTGGATGCTGAAGAATTGTCTGCCGCTCGCATGGCACACTACCGACGCGCGGCGATTGAAGATCCTTCCGCTCTGCTTGAGTCAAGTCTACGTGGAAAGTCTGGGCAGGAGCGTGGTTTAGGACTAAGCGCCCTGTACCAGGATTTTTTCGCTCCGCTTTTTGCTGCGGGAGAGACAGAATTTAATCCCGAGCTGCATCGTTTTCATCCGATTCCGCTCACGGCGCCGCGTTTGCCGGAGGTTCGTTCCTATTATGATGAATTGGCATATCGGTATAATCAGACGCCCGTTTCTGAAGCAGAGCGACGAGAAAAAATTTCTGCGGAGCGAGCACTCGTACAACAACTGGAAGAAGATGTTTGGGCGCGTCTATCGCGCAAGGGTGTTGTTTCCAGAGCCGCTCCGTTAGAACAAGCAGAACTCTTTCGCGCAGCTCTGCTTCAGGATGGCGCGGCGCATTTGGAAAAATTTCTTCCAACCTTGCCTGAGCGACAGCGCCGTGCCGGTCGCGAAACCCTTCTGTTGGGACTCTTTGAGCATTTAGAAGAGACCAGTGCAGGGCACCTGCATGGGGGCGCCCAGCGTTTGCTCGGTCAGGAGAATGCGAAGGCCCCTGAAGCCGCACAGCTGTATGCACAGCACTGTTACAAACAATGGCGCAGCAATCCGGAGAGACAGAAAGGAGACGCCGAGTGGGAGGCGGCGGAGCAGAAGGTGAAGACTTTCTGCGATTTTCTGAACTGGATGAATCTGCACCAGGTGCCGGCTGAGCGCGTCTTTCTACAAAAGCACGGCATAGCCTCAGATCCTGCTGATCCCTATCTCATCGAGCGGTCTCTTCGTAACCACGCGGAAGGAAAACTTGCGTTGTATTTCGAGGGGCTCACCAAGAGACAGGCGGACCGGGCAGCTACGCTCAGCTCGGATGCCTTTCCTTGGCTTAGCGGCCAAATGGGATTCCCCTTCGATGTGCGGCTCGTTCAGCTCGCTCGCACTCCTTCCTCGCCGCAGACAGAGCTGACGCATCGATTTCTCATGCAGCCGCAAGCGGAAGCCCCTGAGCCGCTTACTGGGTGGCCATTGAAACGGTGGCGGGAACGCTCGGATATCGCCTCACGCTATTTCGAGTTCTGTCATGCTCAAGCGCTTGCCGAACTGCCGGCGCGAGGATCCGGTCCGCTCAAGGATCAATTGGCGAAGGAAAAGGAAATATTTGAAAAGAAGCTCCTCACCGCGACCCCCGCGCAGATACGAAGTTATGTGCAGGGGCTTAAATCGCTGGAAGCACAGGAACGTGCAAAAGTTGGGGCCGTATTGCAGGACGAACTCTACGGACTAATCCGCGTTTCGATGAAGGCTTCACCGGCTGCCAGAAGCAGCGCTGGTGAAAGTGATGGAGAGGTAGTCGTTGAGAAGAAGCGTAGGGGGCGTCCACCTCGCGTGCGAACGCCAGAGGAGTTGGCGGCACAAGCTGAACGAGTTGCTCAAAATGCCGATGGTGTTTCGGATGCTCCGAAGCGCAGGGGCCGTCCACCTCGAGTCAGAACAGCAGCGGAGTTGGCGGAAATTGCTGCTCGTGATGCGCGGCGTGCGGAACGCGCAGCGAAGCGAGCGGCCCTAGAGGTCGAGGAGCCTGATAGTTCGGTCTCGGCTCCCAAGCGTCTTGGGCGGCCACCTCGAGCAGTTGGCCACGACAATGAGCTGAGTGCTGCCCCTAAAAGATCACGCACTGCGGCGAAGCGAGCAGAGCAAGTCGAGACAGCAGCTCCACAGGCGGCTCTTCCAGAGCCTGAGCCGCCCCGAGCACCAGTTGCGCGAAGCCTGCCGGAAATCTCATACGGTAAGCTCTTCGCTGCTGAATGCGCCCACTGCAAAGTAACGGCAGAGGATCTAGGCTTCCCATTGACGGCGGAATTGGCCGCGCAGATAAACTTTCGGCACGAGCTCTCAGAAGAGGACCTTGAGGTTTTGAGTTCCCTCGGCGGGGCAGACGGAATCAGCGTCTATCTGAATTTTTGTGAGTTTCATTGGCGACATTGCCAGCAAGATATAGCTGATTTCCCAGCCCAGGCCGATCCGGAGGCTCAGCGCGTATATCTTGCTGGCAAGATGAGCGAGCTTTTAGGGCAGGACTTGGTTGCGCCAATGCAGGCGTATCTCCGTGAGGTCCAGCCTAGCGCTGATTCATATTTAGGGCTTCGTAATACGCTCTTAGATCTTGCGGTATCTGTGCAACCAGAGCAGCGCTCGTACTACATTATGTCTCTGTGCTCTAACGCCCCGTACGATAAGGCGTTTGCCGATTGGTTCCATATGCTGGCTTCACGGCAGGAGCCAATCACGCTTTCTTCGGGAATCAAGCTCCCGGCGCTGACCGAGCAGCAGGCTGCCGAATACTATGATGTTGTTTCTAACTACCTTGATGCGGCGGTTGCGCGTTGCCTTCGCATGCATCCGAATCGAAATTGGGTTAGTGCGGGTGAGTTGCGGCGGGTTGCCCTGGAGATTCCGGGAGGAACCTTGGCGGAATTCTGCGGGGCTAATTTGTATCTCAGAACAGTCCTCGCCGATTCGTTCTTCTGGTTACACCAGCAGGGGCATACGCACTATCAAGTTATGCGGACCGTCGAATTTCCTGCCTATGCACTAGACGCAGAGGTTCTTGAAGACGAGGAAGTGGACGAGGAGAGCACTGCAACGTCGCTTCCCGTTGCGGCCGAGAATGCCGAAGTGGTGCGCATGTCTCCTAAGCTCGAATTGACCAGAAATAATTGCATGATCGCTTTAGCGGTGCGCCATAAAGTGCCAATCGCTTCACTCGCGGAGATGTGTTTAGCAGACGTAGACCTTGAAGCTGAACGTATGCAAGTCAGCTCTGTCGATCTGTCTAACGAGCGATCTATTTACTTACCTCCAATCAGCCGCAAGTTGATTCTAGACTACCTCGAAGCGGTTCTTGCCGTTCCGGAGATTGAAAAGCTCGTCGAACATGGGCATGGCGATAGCCCATTCTTTTTTGACCTGCGTGGAGGAAATCTTGCCCCTCTGCAAAGGGCTCTTCTTGATGAGCTGCAAGCCCAGGTCAATTCGGATTCCGAGTAGCCTGACTAGAGGCTGCGCGGAAGTCGCCCGAGTACATGCTGAACGACTTGCAGCGATTGCTGGGAAGCGAGCGGCAGAAAACTTTGAAAATCTACCGCAGCCGCATGATCAGCGCGATCAGAGATCGTGCGCAGCACCAGAAAGGGGACTTTGTTGAGCGAGCAAACTACGGCAACACTCGCTCCTTCCATTTCGATCGCGTCTCCTTGTAATTCTGCGGTTAGGTACGAGTGAGATTGCGTTCCGGATTGTGTAATGAATTGGTCTCCGCTGAGCACCCGACCTACCAATGCTTTGCCGGCCGATGGCTGAAAGTCGCGCGCCAATTCAAGTAAGCCTGCATCAGCAGGTAGCACATGAATTCCGCAGTAGGGGATCTCGCCACGCTTGAACCCTAAATGCATCGCATCGAAGTCGTGTTGTACGTAGTCTTTTCCGATAACGAGATCCCCGACGTTAAGGCTTGGATTCAGCGCGCCTGCGATTCCTGTGAAAAGAATATGGGAGGGATTGAAGCTGGTAATAATTTTTTGGGTAGTCATTGCGGAGAGCACTTTCCCAATGCCGCACTTTGCGAGAAGCACGCGGTGACCTGCTAGAGTCCCTTGATGGAAGACAAACGGGCCCTCGGAGAAGGTCTGTAATCCTTGCGCATGACCCAGAAAAGCCTGAAGTTCTTCATCTAAAGCGCCTACAATCGCTATCATTTGCAGTCCCTTTTACAATCGTTGCGAATCTCCTACTATGGCACTGAATCTATCGCGGAGATTTACTATGAGGAAAGGTACTAGCATTTCATCCTTTTTTTGTCTTCTCGTCGTCGCAGCGCTGTGTTGCTCCTGCGCAGTCGCTGCACCGCAGCAACCGGCCATAAACTCGTATGAAGACTGCGTGAAAGTGACTGGGCGTTCGATGAAAACCTTTCCTGCGCAATGTGTCGCCCCCGACGGTAAAGTCTTTATTCAGGGCGGAACGAAGGGAGCAGTCGGTCGTCTGTGCGTCGATCAGTGCGGGAATGGTCAATGCGAAGAAATGGTTTGTATGGGGCAGGGTTGTCCCTGTGCCGAGACCGCAGACTCGTGTCCTAAAGACTGCAAGAAGTAGAACTTCTCATGAATTGTCTGATTATCCGCGAGGAAGAAGTCCTTTCCTCGGGAGAAGCTTGCCTTACGGGGCTTCGTCGTCAGCACGTTCTGTCGGCGCATGAACTGGCGCCGCAGCTAACGGTGCGGGCGGCGCTGCTTGGCGGGAAGCGCGGTAGCGCCACGGTGCTATCAATCTCAGATTCAGAGGTGCGTCTCGCGCTTTCACTTCATGAGGCCCCGCTGGAGCGCAACCCGATCTCTTGGATAGTGGCTGTGGCGCGGCCGCAAACGACCAAGAAAGTTATTCAGCTTGCAGCCACTCTCGGTGTTTCCGAGCTCCATCTCATTCGCACTTCACAGGTGGTTAAGAGTTACTTGCAATCACTGGTTCTCGAGCCGGCCAATATTGAAGCTGAAATCTTGAAGGGCTTGGAGCAGTCCGGCGATTCCATCGCTCCACGGGTGCATCTGCATAAGTTTTTCCGACCCTTTATGGAGGATGTTCTGCCCGCACTGCGTTCGGCTGGTTCAGGTGCGCAGGGAATGATCGCGGACACGCGAGCGCCGCGTAGCGAGCGTATGTCGTTGCCGAAAGCGCGATCTGTACTTCTCGCGATTGGACCCGAGGCCGGCTGGAGTGAGTCCGAAGTGACGCAGTTTTGCTCCCAGGGGTTTGCTGCTATCAGTTTGGGGGAGCGATTTTTGAGGGTCGACGCGGCCTGCATTTACGCCACAGCCGCTATTGACGCCCTCAGAGCATAATTGGCAACTGCTGTTTTAGATTCGGGGGCACATCGGATTCTCGTAGCGCTCTATATTGGGCGTTGACTGGATTGAAAGAATCCTCAAATCATCAAGCAGAATCATAACTTAGTAGAAATTTCCGGGTTACATCCCGGCAGAACGCCACCACTTACTTTAGGCTCTGCACTATGTCGAAAGAAGAGAAAGAAGAAAGCAAAACGGGCGACGGGCACGCTGACGGTGCGGCTGCTCCTAAGAGCAAAAAGAAATTGATCATCATCATCGCCGCAGCACTTGTCTTGGTCGGTGGAGGTGCCGGATTCTTTTTGATGTCAGGAAAGAAAGCGGCAGATGAACATGCTGAGACAGAAGATGCCCATAGTGAAGAGGAGCGCCACCTTGCCAGCGCGGAGCTTCCTTCCTTCATCGTTAATCTTTCTGAGACTACCAACTTTTTGAAAGTTAAATTGCTAGTCGAGTACGATCCCGAAGTTCTAGCCAAGGCTGGTGGTCACGCCGAAGCGGGCGGTGGCGGCGGCGGACATGAAAAAGAATCGAAAGGTGGAGAGGGGCTTCCTGGCGCGCTTGGACAGCGACAGCCGATGATTCAAGATGCGGTCATCAGGGTCCTGTCAGCAAAGAAAGCTGCTGATGTGCTCACCGTTGAAGGTAAAGAAAATATCAAAGAAGAGCTCGTTGAAGCCATCAACGAAGCTTCTGGTATGGAAGAGCCGCCAGTTGTCGCGGTGTACTTCATGGAATTTATCGTCCAGTAATCTGCTGAGTATCGATTGCGATTAGACTTACGGCGTTCGCCGTTCACAGTCGAAGTGTATGCAGAGTGCGCGTCCTATAAGCGCTGGGAAAACGCCCCACAAGCGGACTGTTGAATGAGGATTGTCATGAAAGGAAAAAATCGGGGCGAAAGGATTTGAACCTTCGACCTCACGGTCCCGAACCGTGCACTCTACCAAACTGAGCTACGCCCCGAAAAACTTCTACGTTCTGACTAGGCCACCTCTCGGACGAACCGATTAGCGGGCCTCACATCCTATCAACTGGCGGCACGCCTATCAAGCTAAGCGCCGTATGAAGAACATTGCGGACGGCCATAAAGAGCGCCAGACGCGCCTCGGCCAGTTTTGATTCCTCTCCGATTACACGCAGTTTACGATAGACCCCGGAAAACATCTTGGCCAAATCAAGCGCGTAATTTGCCACGTGGAACGGCTCATACTCTGTGGCGGCCTTCTTAAGGGCGTCTTCGAACTTAGAAAGATAAGATACCAGCGCGTAGGAATCATCATCGCTCAAGAGCGAGGCATCGAAGTCATTTGACACCGTGATACCGGCTTCCTTGGCTTTCGCCTCAATACTATTTAAGCGGGCCAAGGCATACTGAATGTAGGGACCTGTATCGCCCTGGAAACTCAGCGCATCTTCCCAGCTAAAGTGGAAGTCCTTGATGTTGCTGCGGCACAAGTAGTTGAAGAACACGGCACCGAGGCCAACGGATTCTCCAACTAGCTCTTCGTCGAGGCCTTCCGGTTTTTTGGAAACTTCACTGCGATAAGCTTCCTTGGCGCGTTCATGCGCTTCATCAAGAAGAGCTTTCAATGAAGTTCTGTCCTGACCGCCGCTTCCACGCGTCGTAATTCCCGGCACGTGGCCGTAGGGAATATGGACAATCTTTTTAGCGACCGGATGATTCATGCGCTCAAAAATTGCCACAATCTGTTTGAAGTGCAGCGTTTGGCGGGCATCCACCACGTACAAAATCTTGGTCGGCTTGAATGTTCTGTCGCGATAATCGGCGGCAGCAAGATCTCTTGTGATATAGAGTGATCGTCCGTCTTCAGCAAAAACACGCGCAAAACCGAGCTGTTTCCCGAGGTCGACACCCAGCGCGCCGCGCGAATCTTGTAGTATTCCACTCTTTCGGATAGCCGCTTCTACAGCATCGAGCTTGTCGCTGAAGAACGACTCTCCCATGTAGTGATCAAAGAACACACCCAGACGATGATCCAGGTTCTTGAAGTATTCGAGTGAAATGTCGAGGCACCACTTCCAAAAAGCGTAGGCATCCTTGTCGCCGTCTTCGAGGCGTTTGAAATACGCGCGCGCCATTTCATTGATATCGGGAAGCGCAGCATCCTCGGCGGCAACGGTTTTATTGGCTTGAGCTTCCTTCAGCGCGGTGGCGCGGCGGTAAATAGCGACGAGTCCGTCAACGGTCTCTTCCTCGGGGCGTCCCCAAAGCTCACAGCCGGCCCACACGAATCCAAATTGCGTGCCCCAGTCGCCTAGATGATTGATGCTAGTCACCTGATATCCGAGGTGACGATGAATGCGATCAAGGGCGCGTCCGATGATGATGTTGCGCAAGTGCCCGACGTGATACGGCTTCGCAATATTTACGCCAGAGTACTCGATAACGATCGCCTCTCCCGTGGGAGACTTCTTGGCCACCTCAAAGCGTGAGGCGAGGCAGGCCTGCAGAACGGACTTACTGGCTCCACCACGCTCAAGAAAGAAATTGAGATAGGGGCCGGCGGCCTCAGCTTTTGAGATCCCCGCGGGCAGGCGCACGGTCGTGGCTAATTTCTTCGCGCATTCCGGAGGCGCGATTTTCCAAGCTTTTGCTAACAAGAAGCAGGGGAAGGCGAAGTCTCCATGATCCACCTGGGTCGACTTGGATAAAGCCTTCTCAACTACTGGCTGTTCAAGCCCGGTCGCTTCGACCAGGGCGCTCACTAACTGTTCTCGCACAAGCTGCCTAAAAAGCTCAAAGATTTTAAGAAGTTGCAAAGTAGCAAAAGTTCGCCTGAAAAAAAAGGTAGCAGCTTCTTTTTTGCCAGGCCCTTGGGCCATGCATAGATTTTTTTGTTTAGCGCAGCGAAGATGGTAAAATTCTTGTAGGTCAGTTGTAAGTTGCTGAATTTTCGGGCTTTTTAATTGCGCTCTTGAAGCACATTAGCGCTGTCCCGAGGCATAACTTACATGAAGCCGAACGCATTTTACTTTCGTTCCGGCTGGGGAGCTTTACATGAGTAACAGCAATTCAGAATCACCCGTATTGAGACTCGTCGCCCGCGCCGAAGAGCGTCGTGCGCAAGACGCTCAAACTGCCCCGTCGGTCGAAGTTGAAGACGGACTAGCTGCGGCGACGGCTCCCAGCACCTTTACCAACGCCTTAGAGTCCGCCCGTCAAACCTGGGGCAGCGCAGGATTCAACCCGGCAGAACGTGATGCAGATATCGGCAAGCAGGTCCTTGAGACCTTCGTTATGGGTGAGATGGCAACTTCGGCGATTGAATATATTATGACGTCCCCGGCCGCAAGAAATGATATGCTACCCAAGTCTGTGTGGGCGATGCCTGCGTTTGATGTGCTTCGCGATGCATCGATATCTCACACCATTGCTGGAATTGATGCAGCCAATGCAACGAGAACCACTGCACTTGAATATCCTCCGTCAGTTACGAATGCGAAGATTGCTGCCTAGGTTTGATACTGTTTTTGTTCTTTTAGGTTGATTCGAAGGTTTAGCATGCTACCCGTAAAAGATAGCTACGACGAAATTTTCAAAATCGAAATGGACGGTTGGTGCTACGGCATTTCCAACTATCCCGGTGAAATTTTTCCTGGTCTCGTTCATCGCGTGATTAAGGAGCTGGGGCCTTCCTTTCGTGAGGCTATCGAGCACAATGTCGTTTTCAATGTAATTGAGACCGCGCAGAAATTTTCAAAAGCCGCTAAGTATCTCATTAACGATAAAGAGATCGCTTTCAGTATTCTTTCCACACTTCCGAATCCCTCCGTCCTTGATGAGGATGGGCAATTCATAATGGCGCAATTGATCGATCAGGTTGAGCGCGCCTACGGCGGCGCTCTCGAGCGCTTACAGAAAAAGTGGGGATGGGAACGCCGTCAGGCTGCCTGATAGAACGATTTCCCGCTCTCCGCTCGTGACCTGATTCCTGGAGCTATCGCAAAACGTTTTCCATGTGCTTGCTCGAGCTTGCTTAGCCCGTCATATATAGTTTTTGCGCCGACCGAGCTTGCATAGTGCATGAGTCCGCCGCGGAACGGGGGGAAGCCCATTCCCATCACCGTTCCTAAATCAATCTGATTTGCAGCGTCTGACCCAGGAGTACCAGCCACTCCCTCATCGAGACATAGCACCGCCTCGTTAATGAGGCTCAGCACGAGACGTGAAGTTATTGCCTGCAGATCTTTAGGTGACTGCGCTGGCTTCGTGATTCCAAGTACTGCACGCACATTGGCGTGTGGGGTAGCTTCAGAATCTTTGAAGTCATAGAACCCTGCGCCAGATTTGCGCCCGAATCTTTTTGCCTCGACCATGGCCTTCGCGAAGGCGGGACTCTTCATCCGTTCGCCGTAGCCCTTTATCATCGTCTCTTGTACGTGTACTGCCACGTCCAACCCGACTTCGTCGAGCAATCGGATCGGGCCCATCGGCATGCCGAAGGCAGTGGCTGCCTTGTCGATGCTTTCGATCGAGTAACCTTCTTCAAGTAGAAACGCCGCTTCGTTCAAGTACGGGGTCAAGATGCGGTTCACTAAAAACCCGGGCACGTCGCTCACGATGATGGGGTGCTTACCTAGTTTGCTGGCAAGCGCAGCCACGATTACGAGCGTTTTGTCACTGGTTTTTTGGGCCCGTACGATCTCGACGAGAGGCATCTTCTCAACCGGATTGAAGAAATGCATGCCGACCACACGTCCAGGGCCTTCGATCGCCTCAGCGATCTCTGTGACTGAAAGCGAGGATGTATTGGTCGCGACAATTGCATCAGGCGGCATGAGCTTTGATAAATCTCCCAGCACCTGCTTTTTGGCGCTCATTTCCTCAAAGATCGCTTCGATTGCAATAGTGGCGCTTCCGACGTTCGAAGGTTCTTTGCTGGTCGCCTCGATGCGATTCAGAATAAAGCTTTTCTCCTGATCGCCCAGATACTTGAGCTTGCTCAATCCTTTCTTGATATGATCCATGCCGCGCTGTACTGCCGCATCGCTCGTATCTTTCAAAGTTACGGAGCAGTCGTTGCGCGCTAGCACCCCGGCGATTCCGGCTCCCATAACCCCCGCGCCGATAACTATCGCTTGGACATGCTCCACAGCTTTCTTGGCGGACTTTCCAATCGCCTTTGCAGACTCCGTCAGAAAGAATATTTTTACGAGTGACTTGCTTTCTGGAGTAACAATAAGCCGTCCGAGCTCTTTGGCTTCGTGCTTCAATCCTTCCGCGAGACCAACCGATAAGCCATGGCAGGCTGATTCGAGTGCGGCAACCGGGGCAGGGTAGAAGCCTTTCGTCTCTTTAAGGACATTTTGCAGGGCTTTCTTTCGAACAAAGCTGCGCCCGATTGGATTAAAGGTCATCAAAGAATCAACGAATTTCACCTTAGTGCGAGCCGGAGGATCGTCGGCTATCAGCATGCGTTCTGCTTTGATGAGCAGCTTGTCCACGGGGACGATTTCGCTTACGAGTCCATAGCGTAAGGCTTGCTGCGCGCGCAATGTTTTGCCCGCTAAGATAATGTCGAGCGCTTTGGGCAGTCCGATGATACGGGGCAAGCGCTGAGTTCCGCCAAATCCCGGCAAGATTCCGAGCTTAATTTCCGGCAACCCAATCAAACTGTTCTTATGGTCGCTGATGATTCGATAGGTGCAGGCCAGCGATAGCTCACAGCCGCCGCCGACGCAGGCACCGCTAATAGCCGCAACACTCGGGCAGGGCAGCGCTTCGATGAGTCCGAATACTTCTTGTCCCTGGCGTGCTAGTTTTTCACCGAGCGCCGGGTCCTTGACGTCTCGAATTAAATTGATGTCCGCGCCCGCCGTAAACATTTCTGGAGAGGGGCCCGTAATAATGACTCCCTTCGGACGCTGGATGCGCACCTGTTCAAGCGCTTCAGCCAAGGAGTTCATGCGCTCTGCGGTGATGGTTACAACTCTTTCGCTTGCGCTTCCAAGCCGTACAATAGCTACTCCGGAATCAAGCAGCTGGAACTCCACGCGGCCGCTGGCGGTCTCTCTCGCTTTTTCTTGGGACATGAATCTTCCTATGAGATCAAACTTTCGCTACCGCGAGGGTAATGGCCTTTCCATCTAGGGTTCCCTCCTGTCTGAAACCGTTTGAACCGAGCGCGAACTCGATCTTATCGGCCAACGTTTGCTCAGCGATGTAGCGCTCGTGCTTGCGAACGGTCTTCTCGATTTCCGCCGGCAGGGACAATGCAAGATGAATATGATCGGCGATATGGAATCCAGCTTCCTTGCGTGATTGCTGCACAAGGCGCACGAGATCGCGCGCGGTGCCTTCTTCTGCAAGCTCTGCTGTTACCTGTATATCAAGCACGACCACGGCATCATTTGTGGAAAGAGCCTTACTTGCCACACCCTCCTTGGAGGCAAGCTTCAGCACAAAGTCGCCCTTATCGAGCACCTTGCCGCCAACGTCAACGCGGCCATCGGGCAGGATCTTCCACTTGCCCTGTTTGGAGGCAGCCAGAACATCTTTCATCTCGGAACCCAAGCGTGGCCCAAGCTCGCGCGCATTCAGTTGCAGTTGGAATACTGCGAAACGTTCGATGTCGTCGGAAAAGTCGATTTCCTTTACGTTCAATTCATCTCGTATGAGCGAAGCATAGGAGGCTAGCCTTTTGCTGTCATGCCCCGCGACCGTAAGCCGCTGCAATGGCAATCGCGTACGAAGATTGTGCTCCTCGCGGATTGAAAGCCCATTCGAGCAGACGTCACGAATGCGATCCATCTCGTACACAAGATCGTGGTTTGCCGGGAATGCTTCCGTTTTTGGCCAGTCCGTCAAATGCACGCTCTTCTCGCCGGTCAGTCCCTTGTAAACTTCCTCCGTCGTAAGCGGCAGCAATGGAGCAGCTACTTGGCACAGAGTGCATAGGGCAGTGTAGAGCGTGTTGTATGCATCCTTCTTGTCTTGATCGAGTTCGTGTTTCCAGAATCGATCGCGGCTACGTCGGATGTACCAGTTATTCAGAGCCTCGAGGTACGCTAAGATCTGCTGGCACGCTTCGGCCAAATCATAAGCGTCCATCGACTTCGTAACGCCCTCTACGAGTTCGCGAGTTTTTGCCAAGATGTAGCAATCCAGCAAAGCCTTTGACTTGGTGGAGAACTCAGCTTTTACCTCGTCGGCGTTGGCGTATAACGTGAAGAAGTAATACGCATTCCAGATCGGATTGACCACGGTGCGAACGCATTCCGCGATGCCCTTGCCCTGACGATCTATTTCAAGATCAAGACCGCGCAAGATCGGCGAGGAGATCAGGAACCAGCGCAAGGCATCGGCGCCGAGCGTATTGCATACTTCTTCCGGGCTCGGATAATTGCGTAGCCGTTTGCTGAGCTTCTGTCCGT
>JAFLCA010000085.1 GCA_017302875.1 Deltaproteobacteria bacterium | reverse complement strand
TTGAGATCTAACAATTCGGAAGCAAATTATTTTTGACAGGCATAATGTAGAATGGCCAGACATTAAACATCGTGGCAAATTAACTCCATCGTGAAATATACTTTGTATTGAAAAATTAAGGAGATAATTAAAACGAGATGAGTTAAAAATATTTAAACAGAGCAGAATAATAAATTAGAATGAAACTTAAAAATGCAGGGCTGGCAGACGATCAATATATTGGACACATGGTCGATATGCAATATGTATTCTAGCTTAAAGAAGTGCCACGAAATCGCAGGAAATACTTTAAAGTCAGATATAGCTTTAAGATCCAATTATAGTAATAAATATAACCTGACTGGGAAGGAGAGACCTTTAAGTATGTGATAGGAACTAGTTACACTGCCCTATAATTGTTAATAGTCAATAGGAGGATAAAGGGACCCTGTTGGATAAAAATAAACAAACAATATTTATCAGAAAATACTCACAATAATGTTGAAGTCGGACTTTGTGCAGATATCAATTATTTAGAGTCAATTTAAGTGACTGATCGAATCGAGCCTCCCACTGTCCGAGTCATGAGCTTTTCCATCAGATCAATTATCCCTGCCACAATATCGAAAAAGAAATATTTCCTCAATAACAAAGACGATTCCCATATTTATGCAATCAGCTATCACTATTGCCCAGAGTACAGAGTGAGCATAAAAGACCAAAAACCTAAACTAATTCATCGAACATTTTACCTGGAACAGTTAGGGAATCTGCCATCTGAATAATTCACCTCATGCAAAGAAGAAAATGTGCTATTTGCGAGATTTTAAGCTGATATTCTGAAGTATGATCCAGACTTCTTGGTGTGCCACGACGCTTCAGCTATTTTGGATTCTCTTATTTGCAGGTTGAGCAAGTTCGACAAAAACTCAAAAGTTAAGCTCAGCCGACTCAAAGTAGCCAGAGATGTTAGCAAAAGTAATCAAACTCAAAGAATCAACCAGTTTATCGCAGGTCGATTATTAGTAGATACTTACTTCCATTCAAAGGATATGGTCAAGTCGATATAGTATGACTTATAGAATATGGCTCAGTTTGCTCGCCCTGACAAAAAATTTACAGGCATCTCAGATTAATAATCAAAAACTTTCTTTAATTAGGATAAACCTTTGGCTTTGGTAAACAAGTGTCGATAATAATCAGAGCTCACATTCCAAATTATGAATCATTTTTAAATTCTTCAAATGACACGCCAGCTTAGTAATATTTGTGGTAATTTGTGGAAACGAAGTTTAGAAAACAAAAGGGCAGAAAGAAATTAATTTTTAATTATGCATGAGTGCAAAAATAGGGATTTAATAATTCCTGATAAATTCATGAAAAATAAAGGGGATGATGAATAAGCTTAAGTTAGGAAGAAATATCAAGGGGGTATGGTGCTAGAACCTGAAAAAGGTTTCTATTCATAGTATATTCTACTTTTGGATTTCAACAGTCTTTATCCCAGTATTATTAGAGAATATAATGTTTGTTTCAGTATCATTGAAAGGCCAAAACTGACCTTGGACTTTTATTATAAGTCCAAAGCAAAAAAGAAATAGCTAAAATAAAAGAAATAAAAAAAAGAAACCACTGCAATGGATGAAGAAAACCCTGAAGATGATGGACTGTAGGAGATGTTTGAAAATACAAAAAGCTGTAACAATAAATCGTAATGGGGATTCTTACCAGTTTTGATTGATGATATTGTGGAACAAAGAAAGAAGTGTAAACGTAAAATGAAGAAAGCAACCAATCCGTTTTAAATTTTAATATTGGATATCCAACAAAAATGTTATAAAGTTGTAGCAAATTCAATCTACGGATGTTTGGGTTTCTCTGTGTCTCGTTTCTATTCAAGACCATTGGCGGCCTTAATTACCAAAAAAGGGAGAGATTCTTTACTCAGTGCCAGAGATATCGTTAATAGGAAAGGAGGAGTTCGTGTTATTTATGGTGATACGGACTCACTCATGATCTAACCTACCAATCTTAGAGCCGATGACACAATGACATAAGTATAGAAATTGAAAAGTTTGAAAAAAGTAGCAGACTAGCTAAGACATTAAATTAATGGCAAATATACTTTCTTATAAATTGATGTGGATGGTATTTTCAAACCATTGATTTTATTGATGAAAAAGAAGTATGTTGCAAACAAATTGAAAAATTTTGAGGATATTTTGATGGGAGTATCGAATTAGCCTAAATTCTCATTATAATTTAAAGGTATTTAAATTGTGAGAAGAGACGGATGTAAATTGGCAAGAGATACCTTATAAAAAGTGATCAATATTATGGTTAGAACTGATAACTCATAGTTAGATACTAGGTATCAATAGATAATCGATTTGTTTGCCAAACTTAACACTGACATCACAAAATAGCCACTATAGAATTTGTTATTCTCAAAGCAACTAACTAAGAAACCCAAAGATTATACAAATGCTGACCATCTTCCACATGTCAAAGTAGCCAAGGATAGAATATAAGCCGGCTAGAAGGACTAATCTTTGGTGAATCATACTATCTTTTATCTGATCTGCAAACCAAGAGATTCCAATACTGCCTTAGCAAAAAATGCTTTCGATCTTAAATCATTCAAGAGATCACAACGTACCTACTTGTTTTACCATAGAATTTTAACCAGACAATAAATTAGAAATCGATTACGATTATTATAAATCGGTTGTACTTGAACCCGTTGGCAGATTGCTTGCTCCCATTAACGATCAAATTTACGATCAAATTAGGTGAATTTGCGAGCGCCTGTGATAGAGATCATAGGTTCGGTGCACTGCGCAGTGCAAAGTGTAGCCCGTTTTTCGGAGTGTGGAGTATTACCGTGAATATATCACCTTGCTTTCGAGCCCTTGCTGTCGCTGTCGTTTGTGTTTCTTTCCACGCTCCGGAGGCATTCGCCGCTTCTAAGCCAAAACTTCCAGCCGGCTCCGTCGTGGTGACTTCAGCCAATTCCGCGGATTTCCTAGCATTAGGGCGTTCCGGTCAGAATAAGGTTAGTTGCCGTATAAACGGCAATAAAGACGGTGGAATCGCCATCGGCTACAAAAAAAAGGACACCAAACTTAAGAAGAATGTGTGGAGAGGGCTCAATGCATTTATAAAGGATGTGAAGAAGAATAAGTCCCTAAGCAAAGCGACCCGTCAGAAGCAGTTAAAGGCGCTTAACAAAGTTCAAGATAAGTTCCTCGTAATTTGCCAGGGCTTAGTCGCTACGCCAACTCCTGAGCCAACCTCTACGGTTGTTCCCACAAATACTCCAACATATACGCCGACCTTTGGTGCCACGCCGACCTCAACCGCTACCGCAACTGTGACGGCAACCGCGACAGCCACGGCAACGGCTACCGCAACAGCGACTGCTACGGCGACTGCAACGGCGACTGCCACAAATACCTCGGTTCCAACCCCTGTACCCGTGGCTCTTTTAGATGCCGGTGGTGCTTTGCCTCCAGCAACACCGTACGGTGACAGCCAAGGACGCACCTGGATTCCTGACGAAGGAAACGCAATTGAAAGCACCAAGACTTACATTGCTCCGGGGCCTATCACGGTTCCTGCGTCGGAGACTCCATATCCACAGGTGTTGCTGCTTTCGCAGCGTTATGGCGACACGCTTAAGTATCATTTCGCGATTGATGAAGGCACCTGGGACGTGGTGATGTTCTTCGCCGAAGTAAGCGCTGGTGGTACCATTGTTACTGGTCCCGGTCAGCGAGTATTTGATATCAAAATCCAGGGTAACACTGTTGCAACTGGCGTTGACATTTATGCGCTGGCCGGAGGCGTGGATCGTCAATACTCTGTGACTTTCCCGAATATCGCAGTGCCCGCTGGACTCGGCACTATGGAAATTGAGCTTGTCGCTCAGCCGGGAAGTTTGCCGGCAGCCTTAGCGGTGCTTGAAATCCGCGACCCAGGCGCCACGGTTCCTCACAATAACTATGATCCGATAACAGGTGATGGCACTAACTTCGGCTTAGATGTTGGCTCTGAAGGCAACGACTATACTGAGGGTGGTGTGACTTGGCAGGACGATCAGCCATGGATAGTCGGGAGCACTCGTGTATACGCAAATCACGCCAGTCCGATCGAAGGCACGCTTGATGATGCGCTGTACCAGACAGAGCGGCATTCGTGGTTAGGTTCGACTCTTTCCTATCAATATGCGCCGCTTTCGAACCGCACGTATGGAGTAACGCTAGGCTTCGCCGAGATCGTTCCTGCTGGAGTGTTCGGAGAGGTTACTGCGCCTGGTCAACGTACGTTTGATATCAGGCTGGAAGGTAATACTGTGCGTAGCGCCTTCGATATTTTCGCAGAAGCAGGCGGTTCATTTAAAGCTGTTGATAGAACTTTTATCGCCAGCGTATCCGATGGAACCTTGAACCTGGATTTTGTCCCAGTTATTGGGAACAGCGCTACGGTTGCTACCATTAAGATCGATCCGCTTAACCTAACTGTTACGCCGACCCATCTGGATTTCGGTTCACATGCTGTCGGCAGTTCGACGCAGTTAAGTATTACGATCGTCAATGCCTCAGCCGCTCCGATGACTATTACTGGAGTTTCTAAACAAGGTGCGGCTGCAGCGGACTTCACAGTGGCTGCAACACCCCAAGAGCTTGCGCCAAACGGAGGCTCCATGAGTGTTGATGTTACCTTCGTACCTTCCGCTACTGGAACGCTGAGTGCGCAGTTGGCCGTCGCTACGACTGACAACTCGATTGCGGGTGGAATCTACGAGATTCAGATGCGAGGCGAGGGGCAATAAGCCCAGCGCTTACTGCGGTGCTCGGAAGGTGTAGTATGCGGCTCGCATGCGCGCGCGCTGACCTTTCGTGAAGGTTGTCATGCAAGAGTCCGGCGTGTAGTTCATGAAATTTCGAATGGCATCATTACCCGCCAGGCTCGGGCAAGTATTCGATTTTTTGCAGACGTAGTTTGCAACCTTTTGCGGGGGAGTGTCTGAGACGTAATCTCCTTTTCCCTTACAGCCGTTGTTGCTGGAAGCCGGTGGTTGAAACGTATGGTAGAGCCCGAGCCAATGTCCGAGCTCATGGGTAAGAGTATCTCCGCTGTTATACGGATATGCCGAACCGCCGGGCATTGATGAGAAAAGCATCACTATCCCGTCATCGCTCGGGTTATATGCGTAGCTTGAGGGGAAACTAGACCATCCAAGCAATCCGCCACCCGGAGCCGCCAGATAGACGTTCAGTGCATCGCTGCCGCCGAGTCGAAGGTAGCCTTTCATCTGTGCTGCGCGTCCGGATCCCGGAGTGATTCCGTCAAACCACTGATCGTATGTCACAATGTCGATGCCCTGCAGCGTGAAATGAAATCCTGCCGATGCATAGGCGGCATTGATGACATTCATCTGTGCGTTGATTTGCCCTTGCGTGGAAGAGTTCCTTCCGAGGGTGTCCTGAATGATATGGAAGTAGACCGGCACTTCAATCTGAGTAGCGGCGGTCGTGCTGAGTACAAGTTCTGCTACGCGAAGCCGCGCGTCTGCCTCTGAAGATTCCTGCGCGGAAAGTTTTGGAGTAGCGCAGCGCACGTATCCATTGCGTCCCGTCTTCTTCTCGGCGAATGCGTCGGATGAAACTAAAGTAAGACCGAGAGCGCACAGGAGGACCGACGAGTAGAAATTACGATTCATTAGCTTGATTCCGACTTAATTGTCCCTGTGGCCCGTATGTAGTACAGAGCGGCTAAATAGTGGAAACACTCAAGAACCTGAGCCGCTTTAGGAACATTTATGGGCCTTTTTAGGCCCTCTGTGCGGTAAGCCAGAAACCTCCAGCTCTTCTTTCCCAGACTGCACTTAGCTGTTAGCACTCTGAATCTACGCAGCTTTTCAAAATGTGTGATTTTCGCAGCAGCTTGGGAGCCGTTATAGGCCTCCTTAGTCTTTCCTCATCAAATCCTAATTTTGGATAACTGGCCCTAACGCTTATAATTTTAGTAATGGTTACATCTACGAAGCGCCTTTCCGATCTTTCCCGCGTCGACGCATCGCTGCGTCTTGTCGAAGACTCCACGCACTCTCCTGAGAGCCGATTTGTTAATCGTGAACTCAGTTGGATCCAATTTAACTCTCGCGTCCTTAGTTTGGCTGCCGATCGCGCGCTTCCGCTCTTAGAGCGTGTGCGCTTTCTTAGTATTTTCACGAGTAACCTCGACGAATTCTTCATGAAGCGCGTCGGCGGACTTAATCGACAAGTCGCTGCCGGGATTTCAACCCTAAGCCCTGATGGCTCAACTCCGCGCCAGCAGTTGGCTGCGATTCGAAAAGCCTTGTTGCCCTTACTCGCAGAGCAGCAGCGTATTTTTTCACGCGATATCCGCCCCGCGCTGCTCAGTGAGGGAATTGAGTTTGTACATTGGAACGATTTAACTCGTGATGAGCGGACTTTTGCAGGAGATTACTTCCAGTCGAAAGTATTTCCATTGCTCACTCCATTTTCCGTTGATGCGGGTCATCCATTTCCGTTCTTGTCCAATCTCTCCATTTCGCTTGGCTTCACGCTTACGCATCACGATGCCAGTGAACCGCTCTTTGCGCGCGTAAAGATTAGTGGCAACGTGCCGCAATGGATTCAGCTTCCTTCCGCTGCTGGGCATGGTGCGTATCGCTTCCTCAGTATGCAGGACTTAGTGGTAAAGCACGCCCAAGAGCTGTTTCCTGCCATGACCATTACAAGCAGCATGCCGTTTCGAATCACGCGCAACATCGACCTCGAAGTTGATGACGAAGACGCAGAAGATCTGATGGAGGCAATTGAGGAAGAGCTGCGCCAGCGCCGGGTGGGAGAGGTGGTGCGCCTCGAACATAATCCTAATCCCGATCCGTGGATCTGCAACTTCTTAGTTGATGAACTCCAGCTTGGGCCCGAAGACATATTTGAACTGGATGGGCTGCTGGATTTTACCGGCTTGAATGTCATTGCCGATCTCGATATCCCAAAACTTCGCTTCACGCGTTGGGTTCCGACTATTCCCTCCGCGCTGACCGAAGAGGGATCGATGTTCTCGTTGATCCGTGCACGCGATTTGATGGTGCATCATCCGTACGAAAGTTTTGCTGCCACAGTTGAGAGGTTCGTACGCGAAGCTGCCGCTGACCCGAAAGTGCTATCAATTAAAATGACGCTCTATCGCATCGGCGAGGCAACTCCTCTAATCAACGCGCTCATTCGCGCGGCTGAAGATGGAAAGCAGGTGGTGTGTTTGGTAGAGCTGAAAGCACGCTTCGATGAAAAGCAGAACATACACTGGGCGCAGCAACTGGAAAAAGCCGGTGTGCACGTAATGTACGGCATCCCAGGACTAAAGATTCATTCGAAAGCGACTCTCGTCATTCGCCAGGACGCTGACGGTGTGCGCGCCTACGCGCATTGCGGCACGGGTAACTATCATTCGCGTACAGCAACCCTTTATACCGATGTGGGGCTATTCACCGCGAAGCCTGAATTCACTCGCGATATGATTTACTTCTTTAACTATTTGACGGGACGTTCCCTCAAGGATGACTACGGGAAGATTCTCGTCGCCCCGCTCATTATGGAGCGCGCCTTTATCTCGCTCATCCAACGTGAAGCGCGTAATCAGCGCGAGGGATTGCCCTCTGGTATTATTGCGAAGATGAACGCGCTTGAAGACCGCGACATCATCGAGGCTCTCTATGCTGCCTCCGACGCTGGGGTACCCATTGATTTGATTGTACGAGGTGCGTGCAGCTTACGTCCTTGCGTTCCAGGACTCAGCGATGAGATTCGAGTCCTCTCCGTAGTGGGCCGATTTCTTGAACACTCTCGAATTTATTATTTCCGTAACGCAGCAGTTGATCCAATTGACGGGCTCTTCTACATCGGTTCGGCGGACTGGATGGGACGCAATTTACATAGGCGCGTTGAAGTGTGTATTCCAGTTGAAGAGCGTTCGCTGCGCGAAAGGCTCTGGCAGATCTTGGGCATTATGCTCAGCGATCAGAAACATGCCTGGGATATGCAAGCGGACGGTACCTATCATAGGCGTTCGACCGAAGGGAAAGAGGCGCTGCTCGGAACTCACGAGACTCTGATGGCGTTAAGTGCTTCTTTGCCCCGCAGCACCTAGTCTATATTCTGCTCTTATATCTCGCTTAGAAACGAATCTTTCGAACAACGATAGAAGCGGCGACAGCTTCTGGACCTTGAGTAAGGTAGCGCAAAGCTAGTTGTGGTCCCTGCAAATCAACGCATTTATCAAGAGCGACAAGGAAGGCGGTGCCATAGGCGCTGGTAAGCTGCGCCGATAGCTCCTTCCATCCCGGCAGTGGCTGCGGCCCTGCGCTGCCTACTTCCATGTTTTCAAAGTAGGCTTGTAGAAAGGCAGCGCGCGGAACTGTCTCTTCAAGTTTCTTGAGTATCGCTCGTTCTGTTCGATATGAAGCAGAATCGGTTAGTCCGAGTAGCTCTAAGTTCACTGATTCCGTTATTGCTTCATTGAGCCATTGGAAGCGCTCGCCCCTAGATCGTCCGGCGTCAAGCGGAAGGCCACTAAAAGCAAGTCCGAGCCGCGAGCCGCTTCGCCCGAAAATCTCGCCGTCTTCAACCAAGAACTGTTCTGTGCGCCCTGAAATTGCGTGCACTAGCTCATGGTTAAATGCGCGTCGAGTGTCCTCGCGGCTTGGATTGAGGGCATGCAGCGCCACTACCGCTGAGGCTTGGCTAAAGTTCGCAGCATTTCGGAAGCCCGGTGTTCCCCAAAATAATCCGTCCACTACTCGGAACTGCAATCCTGCGACTATTTCTTTTGCTCGCAGAGCAGATTCCGGTAATCGGCCTGCACTTACTGCGCTTTCTACTCGTTCAACGAACTGTCGGCCCCATTCGGCGGAATTCTGCAGTAAATGTTTGCGGCTATGTTCGATACGCTCAGCGTAGCTAGCGATAGCTTCTTGGATAAGTTTCGGGGGCAGCTCCGCCGCAAGAAATTTGGTAGTTAGTCTTCGGCGCTCCGGTATGCTGACTTCTTCACCAGAAAGCCCGGGAATCTGTTTGTTGGCCAACCATTTTTGAATCTGTGGCTTTAGGGAGGGGCGTCCCTCGAGGGCGACGTTAATAAATTCCACAGCGCTATCGACCAGCCGGGGATTTCCAGAATCGAGTCGCGAGGCCAACAGCTCGCGCACTTGCGGAGTGGCGAGGGAGAGTTTCTGCACACTACCTGCTGGAGATTTGCCGATATCCTCTATCAAACCGGCAAGCGCGACCAAGCGCAGTCCCTGATCTTGGGCTAGAGATTTGCCGACGTTGAGATCCGATAGGTTGACGTCTTGGCGCAAGCGGTCGCGCAACTCCGTCATTGCCGGATCACTTGGCGAAAATTTCTGTATGCGTTCCACTCGACTCCCCCGAACCCCAGGATTGGCTTAAACCAAGCCCTTAGGAGGGTTATGCGCGAATTTTTGAAGATGTAGCGAAAATTGGGGGGAGTCTAGGCTGGCTGGGCGAAGCGGTAACAGCCTGCGATTATTCTATTTAGTCTCTATCAGCCCACACTTTCTCGTTTGCTCTGGAATTTTTCCTTCCAGCTTTGGATTTTTTGTCGAACCACGAGCAGCGTTACTTCATCATGTACCTCCCGCGGGGTGACCTCCTCGGTTTCCTCTGCAACGGCACAGCCGCCGGCGGTGTCACTATTATCCCAGGGATTCTCCTGCTCTTCCTCGTCTTGGAGGTCGCGGAACTCATACTCAGAACCCGCCTCAAGGCGTGCGACGAGTAATTCCAGATCGTCAATCACATGCAATGCAAATTTCTCTAGCTCAGGCTTGAAGCGAGCAAGCTTTAGACAAATCTCAGCTTCAGCGACGGCGGCGCTCAGCGAACGAGGGGAGATATAATAGTCTCCATCCTTAGCGGTCTGGCTGATGCAGTTATTACGAAAGAGTCCGTAATGTCTCAGCGCCTCGGCGTTGCCAAAGAATATAGATCTATAAAATTCTATGGTGCCCGCGCTCACATCTCGGCCTGCACCCCTCAGCGCCGTGGCGAGAGAAAGCGAATCATTTGGGAATTCTTTCGGTCCATATGTCGTGAGGAAACTTACCACATAGGTCTGGCAAGCGTCGGAAAGCATGGCAAGCGCAGTGTTTGAAATTTTAGATCGAGGACACTTAGGATTTGCATAGGCACGCAATAAGGCAGCAACTTTATCGACGTTGTTGACCGACAATTCGAGCTGCGCATGCATGATTCGGTCGTGTAGCTCCTCTTGTCGCACATTGATTCGCAGTCCGAGTTCTATCAGGTGTCCGTCCCATGCCTTCTGAAAGGCTTCACGGTAGGGGAGGTTAGGAAATTCAGTGGCTTTTCCCACCCGCGTGCCTACGCCAGTATCCATCCCGCTCAAATTGCCGTGGAGCGCATTGAAATGCGCTAACTCATGAATGCACTTCTCAAATTCCGGAACTTTCGCGATGGTCTCAGCCATTGCTCGCCGTTTCCATCCAACTACGGTCGCTGTTCCGGCAATGGCAAGAAAAAGGGCTCCTCCAAGAGCTGCCACTCCGCTCCAATCGGCGGGGGCTTCCTTCTCTGGCACGTATGAAGTTATGACTGGGCCACGATAGTGCAAGTCGCCCTGATTCTGGATCTGCGCAGAAGCGGAGGAGAGCGCAGGCAAACAAGCTGCTGCGAGTGCGGTGCGACGGAATTGCTCAAACATACAACTATTACTGCAACGTGATCACGGGGAGACAGTACTCCCATCGAATTTGCTATTCAAGCGGTAATAGAGGCTGAAGAAGGGGGGAGGAGTCTTTACCACTCAGTCGGAGCGTAGTCTTTTAAGAAATTTCCCCACATATGGGTGCCCGTGCGAAGCCCCGAATAAATCGGATCGAGTACCCGTGCTGCCCCGTCCACAATATCGAGCGGGGGCTGAAAATCATGGTCTTTCTGCTTTCGAGAAGCCAGTTCTGCCGGATCTTCGTCAGTTACCCAGCCTGTGTCGACTGCATTCATGAATATTCCGTCTTTCGCGTAATCGCGAGCAGAGGTGTAGGTCATCATGTTTAGGGCGGCCTTCGCCATATTGGTGTGCGGATGCTTGTCGGTCTTGGTATGGCGTGCGAACTTTCCTTCCATCGCTGAGACATTAACAATGTGCTTGTCGTTGGTACGATGACGCATCATTAAAGGCTTAAGTTTGCTGCACAGAATAAATGGTGCAATCGAGTTAATGAGCTGAACTTCAAGAAGTTCCGCCGTGGGAACATCTGCCAACGTCATGCGCCAGCTATTCATGCGGCGTAGGTCTACCTGTTGCAAGTCCGCATCAAGTTTCCCCTCTGGGAAAAGCGTTGGATTCAAGGCTGCGGCTTCATCGCAAGCGTAGGGAATTTGTGAAAGCTGCGCCGCGCTTACCACGCCCAGTGCCGCAGGTAATTTTCCTTTGTGCCATTCAGAGATCCAATTCGTGCCATCCTGAGCGTCAGTTCCAAAGCTTACTTGCATTAAGGTGCTGCGGCATTCTTCGTAACTTCGAAGAAGAGGTTGTACTTCAGGGGGAAGTTCGCTGGTTGCCTTATCCTCAGTTGGCATCATGTGATTGTAAAAGCCCGGCGGGCGGCGCACTGTCTGCGCAGCGTTGTTGATAATAATATCGAGACGCTCGTTTGTTTGCTCAATGTAGTGAGTGAACGCTTCAACGCTAGGGGAGTGACGCAAGTCGAGACCAAAAATGTCGAGACGTCCGCCCCAGTCTTTAAAGTCAGGTTCTTTCGCGTAGCGTAGAGCCGCATCCTTTGGAAAGCGTGTAGTAACAATTACTTTTGCGCCTGCGCGGAGCATTGAGAGAGCCGCCTGGTATCCAATTTTCAAACGGGCCCCAGTAATGAGGGCAACCTTTCCCTGCAAAGAACAAGTTTGGAAGCGCTTTTCGTAATTAAGGCTGGCGCAGGAAGGGCACAGCGCGTCGTAGAAATGGTGTAAGGTTTTGAACTCTGCTTTGCAGATATAGCAGGTGTCCGGCTTTGTAAGTTCACGTGCTGATGTCTGGCTCTCTGCGGACGAGTCTAGCAAGCGCGGCGGTGGAACATAAAAAGAGTGCGTTCGCGTGGTACGGATGGTGGTACTCGCGCGTACGGCGCGATCACCCTCGCGACGTGCCTCATTGCGGGCGCGTCGCATCGCCTTCATCCGTCGCCGAACTTCGCTTTGGTCAGGATGAATTGCCTGACCGGCAGCCATAAGAAAGCGTACGCGCTCTTCCTTGTTTAACTTTAATAGCTGCATCGAATCGCCAACAATTGCCTCGAGAATGCGCGTGCATTCCTGCAGTTCTTCAACTGTCAGTTCCTTCGGAGTAGGCTTGGCGGTGTTCGTCATAGAGGCGAGATAATAGCGAAATAGCAGGTTGTTTGCTAGTGCAGGGGGATTGCTGCGAGGCGCCTTCCCCCAATCCCGCGGCCCTGTCATTTCCCCAGATCTCTCCACCCAGGATTAAGGCTCTGAATAAGTTCCAGCTTCCGCAAACGGCTTCCAGCCTTGATCTGCTTCTCCCTCGCGATGGCGTTCTCGATCCGATCGTGTACCTCAAAGTAAACGAGCTTCGAGATGTTGTACTTGGAAGTAAACCAGGAGCCTCGTTTGTTGCCATGTTCTGAGGTGCGTCGAGTAAGATTGTTGGTGACTCCGACGTAGAGGGTGGTGTGGTGGCGATTCGCAAGGATGTAGGTGTAATAGCGTTTCTGCATGAAGAGCGTATCGAAAAGAGACAGGGAAAGTTGCGCGGGAAGGGGAGTCGCAACGGAATTCAGAGAAAATAGCTACGGCAGTGGATCCTTATCGGGGGATTGCCGCGCTTTAGCTAGGGCAGGACCTACGACTGTTCAGATATCCCGCTCGCAATGACAGAATAGGACATTGCCGCCCTTTACCAGAGGTCTTCCACTGTCTTCTCCCGCTTTTCGCCCACTGCCGTCGCTCTCTGCCACGGAGGCCCCATCCCCGTCACTACGCGCGGAAACGCTTGTTCCCGCCCTTTTTGCCATCGACGCTCCATCCCTGTCATTGCGAGCGGAAGATCTGCACTGCTTTTGGCCCCGCCTTAGCCACAGCGCGGCAATCCCCCGATAAGGATCCACTGCTGTTTTAACTTCCACCGCTCTCCGCTACGATCTTTCCTCTTCCTCGCTCGCTTCCTCCTCCGGTGCTCCGCCCCTGATGCGTCGCATTGTCCTCGCTCACTTTCCTTCTCCACCGCTCCGCCCCTGTCATTGCGAGCGGAAACGCTGCACTGCTCTTGGCCCCGCCATAGCTACAGCGCGGCAATCCCCCGATAAGGATCCGCTGCTGTCTCTATCGCCACAGCTGTTCGTTACGATCCTTCCCCTCGCTCAAAGTCGTCCACCACCAACCCCCTCATCCCTCACCGGATGAGGCCCAATAGAAAGAGGTGCCCCATGACCAGGTCTCACATCGTTGTCGGACTCGCCTACGGCGATGAAGGCAAAGGTTCCTGGGTCGACCACCTCGTTCGGCGTCACGGCATTAAATACGTCGTGCGCTTCAATGGTGGTTCTCAGGCTGCGCATCACGTAGTAACCCCCGAGGGAACTACGCACTGCTTCGCACAGTTCGGTTCCGGAACTTTCGTTCCCGGAACCTCCACTGTGCTTTCGCGCTTCATGCTGGTAGATCCGGAAGCTTGGCTTAAAGAAGCCGGGCGTCTTACCTCTCTCGGCGTGAATCTTAAAGGACTTGTGCTGGTGAGCGAGAACGCGCCCATCATCACTCCCTTTAATCGTCTCCTGAATCGCATTCATGAGATCGCGCGCGGAGGCTCACGACACGGCAGCTGCGGCTTTGGGATCGGAGTCACTCAGGGCGACGTTGAAACCCTGGGCGACAAAGCCCTATACGCAAAAGACCTTCGTTCAGACAGTCTCATCGAGAAGCTAGCCTGGCTTCGAGAGCGCAAAGTTCTCGATTCCGCGCGTTTTGAGTCTCCGCAAACAACGGAACTCAGAACCCAGCTCATCGATTCCGATCTGTCTTTCTACGTAGATCTCTTCCGGTGCTTTGCCGAACGAGTGCGAATCGTCAGTGACGATGAGATCTCTGATCTCATCGCGCACAACGACACAGTCTTCGAGGGCGCTCAGGGAGTGCTCCTCGATCAACAGTACGGAACGTTCCCGCACTGCACGCGATCAAACACCACCTTCAAGAACGCGGAGGCACTCCTAAGTGCTGCTGATTTCCAAGGTGAGGTTGAAAAGATCGGACTCCTACGCGGCTACGGGACACGGCACGGCGCCGGGCCCCTAGTCACGGAAGACAACAGTCTGCCGATTCCAGCCTGTCATAATGGACTCAACGAGTGGCAGGGCCAGTTCAGAATCGGCTGGTTTGATTCAGTCGCTGCGCGTTATGCCTTAGAGGTAGTGGGGGGAGTGGATACACTCGCCATCACGAATCTCGACCGCATGCGCAGCCTCGATCAAATCAAGATCGCTACGCACTACGAGAACACAGATGCGCGGTTTTTCTCTCCCGAGGGAGACCGCATGTACGTTCTTCCCAATGACTTACAGCTCCTCACGGAGCGGACGGGAACGATGGGCAACCTCGTTCCCGTCTACCAAGCAACGTCAGGATTCGGAACCCAGGGCAGCAAGGGAGTTGAGAGTTATCTCAGCTTCCTTGCCCAAACCCTACACCACGAAATCCACGCCTACTCAGAAAGCATTGACCACCGAAAAATCTACAAACGTTTTTAGAACGGTTCAGCCGTAAAAAGACCCCAACATTCCTGCACGGAGTGTTGGGGCTTTACTTTTTTGGGGTGGTTTCGATTTGGTGAGGGGATGAGGGGGGTTGTAACTTTTTGCGACACTATGCTCTGAGATGGGCGAGGATCTTTAGCGGGAATATTTTGAAATTCTGTAGCAATTTTGCCTGCCTTTGCTAAGGTGCGGGTTGGATGGGCTTTTTGAGATGGGTTGCTGGCGGGTTATTTAAGAATTAGTCCAGCAGGGGTCTTCTGTGCCTTATCGGAACAGCTCAATATTATGTTATGCAGCCGATGAGAGACGGATATGCTGATAGAATGTCATCACTGTAAAGCCATAGTTGAAGGTAAGCTCCTGGCCACGCACGAGAGCTATGATCCGGAGGAAGATCCGGCTCCCTTCAAAGTTGGCCTAATTGAATGCCCTAGATGCAAGACCTCGTTGGTCGGCGGTGAGTATATCGGCCTAGAATTCGAGGAAGAAGGAATTTCTTCCTTTAGTCGACTTTGGCCGTCTCCACGTCGGAGCATATCTTGGCACATTCCACCGATCGTGCGCACCTCATTGGAGGAAGCAGATCGATGTTTGCGAGCGAATGCTTTCACTGCGGCAGCAGTTATGTGTGGTCGCGCGCTTGAGGGAATTTGCAGACACCATAAAACTAAGAGCCAATATTTGGGTGGCGGACTGAAAGAACTTCTAGA
>JAFLCA010000084.1 GCA_017302875.1 Deltaproteobacteria bacterium | reverse complement strand
GCTTCGCCGTAAGCGCTTCGCCGAGTTATGCCAGACACATGGATTTACGAACCACGAACAGCCGTCTGAAAACTTATTTCGTATTCTTTCGCAGCACGGCAGCTCAGAGAGCGCATTTCCGTTTTTCTCTCGGGGCCGCACTCAGCGAATCCTGCTGTTGGCGGAGAAAAAAACCGTAGATCGCACCAATGCCATTGGATTACTTCGTTATCGCTCCGGAGGTAAAAACAAAAACACGCGCCACCTTAGCTTTTGCATTTTCATACGTCCTGGCGCCAACCTTCCGCACTTTCAGATATGCCCGGAATCTGTCCTGCATAAGTTTATCCAGAACTTCGGCTATCAAGACATCGATCTGCCGAACTACCCTGAGTTCTCAAAGAAATTTCTGTTACGCGGAACACAGCCGGAACGTATCGTGCAGCTCTTTAGCCCTACGTTGATTCAATCGGTCGAGAATTTCCCCGGCATCTGCATAGAAGCCCAAGGAGCGGTAATACTTTGCTATAAAGAAAGACAGAGTCAGGTTGACGACTCGTTCATGCATTTTCACACGCAAGCAGCGCAGCTTGCCGGGCAGATATTCTCGACGGCTCGTTAAGAAACGTCGACTCTGAGCTTCTGCTCTTCGACCACGGGTTCTTCGCCGCCTTCCTTGCGAACCGCTTTGGCGGCAGTCTTCTTTCGATCGTCGAGGCCTTCTTCTGACAGCTTAACGCGCAAGCGAAGATTATTCGCGCTGTCAGCGTTCTTGAGAGCCTCATCGAGGGTGATTTTTCCGGCTTTATAGAGATCGTAGAGCGCCTGATCGAAGGTTTGCATACCGACGTTCGTGCTCTTCTCCATGGCCTCTTTAAGTTCTGCAATCTGCGCCTTGTGAATAAGGTCTTTGACACGCGGGCTGTCGAGCAGAACTTCAACTGCAGCAACACGTCCACCATCCAAGGTCTTCACCAAACGCTGGCTGATAATTGCGCGCAAATTGAGACTAAGCTGCAAATAGATTTGATTGTGACGCTCGGCTGGGAAGAAGTTCATAATGCGCTCCATCGCCTGGTTTGCATTATTACTGTGCAGTGTTGCAAGACAAAGGTGACCGGTCTCAGCGAACGTGATGGCCGCCTCCATCGTTGTCGAATCGCGAATTTCACCGATTAGAATCACATCAGGCGCCTGGCGCAGGCAGTTCTTCAGAGCGATTTCGTACGTTTCGGTGTCCATGCCGATTTCGCGCTGCGTGACGATTGATTTCTTGTGCTGATGAACGAACTCGATCGGGTCCTCGATGGTTATGATGTGCCCAGCGCTATTGGTATTACGATAGTCGAGCATCGCGGCAAGCGAAGTCGATTTTCCGGAGCCGGCCGCTCCAACCAGCAGCACGAGTCCGCGCTTGGTCATGGCCACATCTTGGAGCACGTTCGGCAAATTGAGATCTTCAATCGTCAGAATGTTCGATTTGATTTGACGAATGACCATGCCACAGCAGCCACGCTGGCGAAAAATATTGACGCGAAAGCGTCCAAGCGAGGAGTAAAAGAGCGCCAGGTTTTGCTCGTTCTGTTCCTGAAATTCCTTTTGCTGCTTATCGTTCATGATGCTGTTGGACAGCGCCTCGGTGTCGCTGGGAAGCAGCGGTCGGTTACCCGCCGGACGCACCACACCGTTGATTCGATACATAGGCGGACTATCCACCGTCAGGTAAAGATCCGAGGCATCGTGCTCCGTCATGACGGTGAGCAGTTTTGAAATATCTAACATGCTGGCTTCCCCCTACCTGTTTACTTTCCCACAGCGCGCACGGTGCGCGGCCCATTTGCCTGATCCAGTTCTTTGAACATATCAGGATTACCGGTTTTCTCGATCGCCGTTTCACGTGAAATAATCTTACGATCAACCAGCTCGCGCAAATGCATCTCAAGCGTCTGCATACCCACATTCTGAGAGGTTTGCAGTACGCTCGGCAACTGATGAATTTTTCCTTCGCGGATTAGATTACGCACCGCCGTAGAGCCAAGCATAATCTCAAGTGCAGCCGCACGGCCGCCACCGATTTTCTTACACAATGTTTGTGTGATGACGGCTTGGATTGACTCGGCGAACATGGCGCGCACCTGCGCTTGTTGATTCGGCGGAAAAACGTCGATGATACGATCCACCGTTTTGGGAGCACTTGAAGTGTGCAACGTTCCAAAAACAAGATGGCCCGTTTCAGCTGCGGTCAGTGCTAGCTGAATCGTTTCAAGATCGCGCAACTCACCCACCAGAATAATATCCGGATCTTCACGTAATGCGGCGCGAAGCGCGTTATTGAAGGAGTGCGTATGCGGCCCGACTTCTCGTTGGTTCACGAGGCACTTCTTGGAGCGATGAATAAATTCGATCGGATCCTCGACCGTCAGGATATGACCTTCCAATTCTTCGTTGATGAGATTGATCATGGCAGCCAAGGTGGTGGACTTACCGGAGCCTGTCGGACCAGTCACCAAAACCAGGCCTTTTTCGCGACGCGACAGATCCGCCAAGATGGGCGGCATGCCCAGCTCTTCAAGGGTCAGAATTTTAGTTGGAATTTTTCGGAAGACTGCGCCGACGCCGCGATTTTGTCGGAACACGTTAACGCGAAAACGCGCCAGTTCACCAAGCTGCATGGAAAAATCGATGTCGCTGAATTCTTCGAAGACTTTGCGCTGACTGTCACCCATGATGTCGTAGACCATGGCGTGAGTTTGCTCTGCCGTTAAGGCCGGTACCTTAATCTTCTTCATGTCGCCGCTTACGCGGATCATCGGCGCTTCGCCTGCGCTGATATGTAGGTCGGAGGCGTCTTGCTGATGAGCAAACTGAAGGAGCTGGGTAATGTCCATACGGCGTAGCCTTTAAATAGGCGATTAGATAGCAGTCTTTCTTCCCGATATGAGGCGCACGCCTCATGTACCTATCGGCAAGAGTCGGAAATAGGTAAATGCTGCTTCGCTAACAAAAACAAGAATGAATCTAAGTAGTTACGCCTACTCTGGGAACTCGCTGGCGACGTGCACGAACATGTCAGTGGTACGAGCTCGAAAAGCCTGGACGGCTGCTACACAAACTACGGCGATTAAACTGACCAAAAGGCAGTATTCAATAAAGCTGGCACCGCGCTCCAGCTGGTGACGGAGAGGGCGAACGCAACCCGGTCGCGCGGAGCTTGTGTCTGCTCGGCAGGTCGGGGAGGGAGTTTGGTTTAACTTCATAAAGAATGCCCGTGAAAAATGGTCAACAGCAGGTCAAACCGTTATACTTTGCGGCGCCATGAAGGATTCCCCGCTCAATGACCAGTCTTCGCACGTTCCAGAATCCCAAGGGAATGGAATCATCACGGCGACGATAACAAATACTCAATCCCAACGCTACGTTGGACTTTTCGGCGGCGCAAAAGCCTGGCTCATCTCAGAACTGCACCGCAATCACCAACTCATAGTGGTAATTTGCAAAGACCGAAAGTCATGCGAAGACCTTACCGCTGACTTGCAGTTCTTCGAGGGCCCTCAAGGAGTAACGAGTTTTTCAGCCTGGGATACCCTGCCCTTTGAGCCTGTTTCTCCCCAAACCCTTGTATCCGCTCAACGTTTACAGACGCTGCGAGCGCTACAGCACAGTAGCCGCTTAATCGTGGTCGTACCCGTTGAAGCCCTTGCTCAGCGTATCCCCCCTGCGAGCTTTATTGCTTCACTAAGTTTTGAAGTTCGCCTGCGCGAAGCTATATCGCGCGACGCCCTGGCTCGGAAGCTCGAGCGCGCCGGCTTTCAGCCTGTCTCCGTTGTTGAGGAAATCGGGGAGATGGCCGTGCGCGGAAGCGTTATCGATTTCTTCCCGGTCGGCACACCGCATCCGGTAAGAATTGAATTCGTGGCGGACAGCATCGAGAAGATTAAAACGTTCGATGCCGATACTCAGCGATCGTTGGCGACGCTGGATACACTCTTCGTCACCCCGGTACGCGAGAGACTTCCCGTAGACGAGTTTGAAGACAGCGCAGCACGAGATCGAGTCGTGGAGCGCATCAAAGCGCGCGCCAAGATGTTGGAAACTCCTCCCCGCGAAGTAGTTGTCGCCATTGATGCCCTCACCAAGGCGGAAGACTTTCCCGGCCTCGAGCTTCTTAACGTGTTCGCATTTCCCAAGCTGGCAAGCTTCCTTGAGTATATTCCCGCCCGCGCCACGGTTCTCATTAACGATGAAATTGAAATCGAGCGATCCCTGGATGCAACTTGGGATTTGATCTCAGAACGCGAAGCTCGCCTAGCATCGGAACATCAACTTATTCCCCCTAAGGAAGAGTTCTACATCGCCCCTGAACATATTCTGCAAGGTCTGCGGGAAAAGAAATGCATTTATCTCGATCAGCTCGACATACTCAATGCGCAGGAGGGAACATCGGCCACGCATAATGTTCGAGCAACTCCGAATACCGAACTCGCAGTTCGTTCAAAGAGTCAGGTTGGCACCGGACACGCGCTCAAACCGCTTTCGCAGGCATTGAATCGCTTTCGCCGTGATGGTTTCCATGTAGCTTTTGTGGTCGGTTCACCGGTGCGCGCTGAGCGTTTGCAGCGCATGCTGCTTGATATCAACGTCGATGCGCACATTCCGGGGCTAACCGGAACTCAGTGGCTTCATGCGCCGCTGCGCTACCCCATCGTAATATTGCAGGGCTACCTCTCGGCCGGCATGCAGCTTCCAGAGGAAAAATTAGTCTTCATCGCAGAAGCGGAAATTTTCGCCGAGCGCTCCTACCGTCGTGCCGCATCAGCTCGCACCAGCCTCAAACGCTTAATGAGCTCTTTGGCCCAGTTGCAAGAGGGTGACTTCATCGTTCACGTCGATTACGGCATTGGCGTCTATCACGGGCTGAAGCATCTAGAAATTGAAGGCATGGAAAGCGACTTTTTGCATATCGAGTATGCAGACAGCCGCCTGTACCTACCGGTGCAGAATATCGGCAAGATCCAAAAGTTCACCGCCGCCGAGGGCCAGAAGCCGATACTCGACAAACTCGGATCGAATACGTGGGTAAAGACCAAACAGAAAGTAAAAGACTCCGTCGTAACGTTGGCAGGAGATCTCATCAAGCTCTATGCGACCCGCGAAGTGGCCAAGGGTTGGCGTTTCGAGCCCCCCGGAGCGGAAGATGATCGCTTCGCTGACGGTTTCCCCTTCGATGAAACACCCGATCAGAATAAAGCAATTCAGGAAACCCTGCTTAGCATGGCAGAAGACAAGCCGATGGATCGGCTCGTGTGCGGAGACGTCGGATTTGGAAAAACGGAAGTCGCCCTACGCGCGGCCTTCAAGTGTACGCAACATGCGCGTCAGGTGGCGGTGCTTGTTCCAACAACGATCCTTGTCGAACAACATCGCATGAATTTTGTAAACCGTTTCGCGGACAGCGCGGTCAAGATCGGAGCGGTCAGTCGATTCTATTCAGCCGCCGACAACAAAAAAACGCTCGAGGATTTGGCAAAGGGCAAGCTCGATATCATCATTGGAACGCACCGCTTGCTCTCCCAAGATGTGGAATTCAAGGATTTGGGGCTCGTTATCATCGACGAAGAGCACCGCTTCGGAGTTAAGCAGAAAGAGAAATTGAAGCAGCTTAAGAAGCAAGTGGATGTGCTGACGCTTACGGCGACTCCGATTCCGCGCACCTTGCACATGTCCCTGCTGGGAATTCGTGATATCAGCGTCATTAGCACACCACCCCACGATCGCCGAATTATCAGAACGTACGTCGCAGAGCATAGCGATTCGCTGATCCGCGACACCATTTTGCGAGAACTACAGCGCGGCGGACAATGCTTCGTGGTGCACAACCGCATCGAAGGCATCGACATTTTCACTGCCGACTTGCAGCGTCTTGTGCCTGAAGCGCGCTTTCAATTTGCCCACGGACAGATGAATGAGACTCAGCTTGAGGACATCATGCAAAAGTTCCTCAAGCGTGAGATTGACGTACTCGTCAGCACCACCATTATCGAGTCAGGCCTCGATATTCCTAATGCCAACACCATTATCATTGATCGTGCCGATACGTTCGGCTTGGCGCAGTTGTATCAGTTACGTGGGCGCGTGGGCCGAAGCACCCGCCAGGCTTACGCCTACCTTATCATTCCGCACACTCGAAAACTCGGCGCCGAAGCTCAGCAGCGCTTGAAGGCACTTCAGTCGCTGGATGACCTGGGACTTGGCTTCAATCTGGCTATTCGCGATTTGGAGATCCGCGGAGCAGGCAATTTACTCGGCAAGGAGCAATCAGGAAGCGTGCTCGCGGTAGGCTTCGAATTATACACCAAGATCTTGAAGGAAGCGGTCCTGAACTTAAAAGGCGAGGAGTTGGCTCTCGAGGAGAGCATAGATCCCGAAGTTAAACTTGGGATGCACGCCTTTATTCCTGACGGCTATATCCCGGACATTTCAGAACGACTCGTACTGTACCAGAGACTCGCCTCTATTAATTCCGATCAAGAGGCGCAGGAACTGACGATGGAAATAGAGGATCGTTTCGGCCCAATACCGCTCGAAGTGGTGAACCTTATCGAACTAATGCGCTATCGCAGTATGCTAAAACATTGCGGCATTACCAAAGCTGAGGTCACTAAGAACAAGCTGCTGCTCAACTTCAGTCCGCGCGCAATTATAGAGCCCGCGAAAGTAGTGAAGCTGGTGCAAGAGCATCCGGAGATCTATAAATTTACGAAGAGCCAATCACTCAGCGTGGCCCTCGAGAAAGAAAAAATCGAGAGCCCCAGCGATATCTACGTACTGACGGAGCGATTGTTAAAACGCATCAACAAGAACGAGGCGATTGCTTGAGCAAGGCTGCGTGATTCCGCACTCCCCGCCTCGCGCGTGGCATAGAAGTTGGGCGATAGAATTCTCAGAAAAAAATGGCGCTGGCGTAAGAACCTGCCAGCGCCCCTCCCCCCACGAAAAACGATCTACCAAGTTGCAGCGGCAGCGAACGAGGGAGTCGGCGGCATAAAACGCTCCTTTTCATGAAGCGTCGAATGCTTGACCGCTCTCTCTTCCGCATGTTCGAGCACCGAGCTCAAAAGCTGCTGCAACGCCAAGGCGGTAGATAAGTTCAAACCTTCTATTCTAGCAAATCGTTCAGATAAGGACGTCGGTGTCGAAATGTGCAGGGTATGCAAACCGAACAACAAGTCGATCGGAGTCCGTTCGAGATAAATGTCTGTGATTCGAGAAAGCGGAAAGAACCCGCGCTGCTTGAGAAGTATGCCCTGCGTGATTAGCAAATGTCCGTCGTAAATCCCGTAGTAGAGGCAGTGTCGTCGCAAAGCTTCGTACACAAACTTGGCAAACCACCAGCCCGACAACGCGAAGGCGAGGTAACGCACGCCGTTCGTCAGGACATGGTTCATATTCTGATCGGGTAGGAACGAAGCGGGCAAAACATTCATCAACGCCGCCAGCAAGCTCATCATGATGCTGGCGGTCAGCAACCAAAAGGTTCTGCGGAAATCGGTGAGGGCCGAAACAGGAAACAGCTTCTTCAAATTGAGCTCGATGGCCTTGGATTGCTGCTGCCCTTGATTATTTTCCATTGCCGCTCCTGTAAGTTGAGTTTCTTACTCGTGCTTGATATTGGCGTTATAGCACCACAAATACGAATGAGGAAGAAAAAAGGTAATTTCTATTAAAAATGCACATGCATGAGCAATATTCAGTAGAAATACAGCATTAGAAGACTCATTCTACATATTACGAATAAATTATTGTTTCAAACCCGCCCTAAAGTATGGAAATGCGCGAAGGACTTGAGTAATTTCCGGTTTAGGACTATTTTTGCGACCGTGGGATAACGCAATGCGGCATTTATGTTGGATATAGACCCCCTCGACAAACGCATTCTGTATGAGCTCGACCTGAACGCGCGTCAGTCGATCGCCGATCTCTCGCGACAACTCAAACTAAATCGCGATCGCATCATTTACCGCATCAAGCGACTGCAAGACGAAGGCATTCTTACTGGATTCACCACCGCAGTGAATTTTTGCAAGCTCGGCGTCTTCGTGTACAAGACCTACGTGCGACTCGAGAAGAACGACAAGCGCGTCTCTGAATTCGTGAAGCACCTCTCAGAACATCCGCACATTTCCTGGATCGGCGAAACTGATGGCAAGTGGGATCTGCTCTTTTCCATAGGTGCGCGCGGGCCCGCTGATTTCTATGCGACGCAGGAGAAAATCCTTCTCGAGTTTAGCGATATCATCACAAATTTTAGCGTATACACCGTCGTCGACGCTCTCTGCTTCAGGAAAAGTTTTCTGGTTGGACTCGGAACCGATCACTTCTTCTTTGGCGGCCCAGCGGAGGAAGTCGAAATCGACGAGTGGGACATGAAGATTCTAAAACTGCTCGCAGAAGACTCTCGCTTCACCAAGGCCGAAATAGCGAGCCGCCTCAAGTTAAATCCGGCTGCCGTGAAACAGCGCATCGAGCGGCTGGAGCAGGACGGGATAATCGCGGCCTATCCAATCTCGATAGACCACTCCGCGCTGGGAATGTTATTTTTTAAAGCTCAATTGTCGCTGGGTTCTTGCGACCCCCACTCTCAGCAGCAACTAATAGAACTTTGCAAAACGAACCCCTATATCTCCATGTTCATTCGCCAGCTTGGCGACTGCATGATCGAGCTGGAACTTTGCGTTGAGAACTACCAGCAGCTCAATGAAATCGTAAGTGAGATTCGGCAACGCTTCTCCCCTTTCGTACGCGCGATCGACACCATGTTCATCAAAAAGCAGAGCTACAAGTGGGTGCCGTTCTCACTAAAAACTAAGTCAGGGCGCACTGCGCTGGCGGCAAATCAGTAGCAGCGAGCGCAACGCACGCTCTCGAAAAGAATCAGCACATCGCAACGAACGACAGTGGCTAGTGAGGCAGCTAAGGATCCTTATCGGGGGATCCGTCCGTAACCGGACGAGACTCGCTCCCTTTAGGGAGCGGTTGCTTCCCATCTTCGCTAAAGCTTCGATGGGGCAAGGCGGGCATGAGCCCTCGCAATTGTAAAAGTCACGTAATTCGGAGACAGAAAACGGGCTCGGCAACCCGCCAACGGCTGACCGCCATCTGAATCTGAGTCAGATATCTGAATCGGCTATCGGAGTCCGATTTCCGCATCAGAACAAACACGGGGGCTTACCGCCCCTTACTCTGAATCAATCGATAGATGTGAGCCCCTAGTACATCAGCTTCAGTAGCAGGACTAGAGTCTGAGATATCTGCCAAGTCTAGTATCGCCTGTGACTCCCTTAGACTTCCTAAGGCTATGCTAAAGAATCTGTTCTGATCTGCCCTCGTAGCCCTTCCCGCACCTTCAGCTAAGTTAAGCGCAACACTGGAAGCGGCACGCTGTAATTGCTCTCTTAGGTGCGTGGGTAGTTTAAGTGTTCGCACGCTACGGTAGAAGCTTAACGCATCCTCTGATACTGCTATCGGATTCAGATAGCTGATTCTGATTCCGATAGCAGTAAGCAGATTGCTGTTCGCTGCTCCCAGCAATCTTGCGGCAGAGTTCTACCAAGTAGCGCGAACACTAAAGCTTCCACGCGAGCTAAGAGAGCAGTTAGTTCGTGCCGCTAGTTCTATAGCGCTTAACTTAGCTGAAGGCAGAGGGAAGCCTACCAAGGCAGATCAGGTCAGATTCTTTCATATTGCCTTTGGGTCTCTAAGGGAGTGTCAGGCGATACTGAGTTTGGCAGAGCTTACAGACTCAGTCGCCTTTCAGAAGCTTGATATCTTAGGAGCACATCTCTATCGGTTAATTCAGAGGGCGGGGTAAGCCCGTCGTCGTTCTTCAGTTTCTGTTACTGAAATACGTAACCTATACAGCAATGACAGGGGCGCAACGTCTGAGTAGCTCGGTCTTGTCATCGACAGGGGCGTTAGTTCTGAGCAGCCCGGTCTTGTCATTGCGAGCGGAAAATCTGTCCAGCTCTTAGTCCTGACACGACTACAGCGCGGCAATCCCCCGATAAGGATCCACTGATAACTCTTGCTCCAGTGAAACGCGTTGCGATCGAAACGACAGGGGCGGGAGATCGTTTTGCTGACCCCATTCTCTGCTCTTGAATTCAGGCCCTTTGTCGATACACCGTGAACTGTGTAGGCACCCCTAGAAAATCTATGCCTTGTATCGAATGCACCTCGTCGTACCCATTACGGAGCAGTTCCTGCACTGCGTCGTTGGCGCGCGAGGGTTGAGAAGCCAAAGCGTTTCTATCAAAGAGGACTAGATAGGTCGGTGGATTCTCTTTAAGTAAAGCGAGAAAACGTTTCTCGTATTCCGGATATACATGCGAAGCGCGCTGTTCTCGGGACGCCATGATGCTCTGATCGGGATGGATCATTATGCGATTCGCAAATGGGTACGGCGAAAGTTTCTTTAGATCGGCATAGACATCCAGTCGGTAGCCCCATACATAAAGCGTGTCTTGCGCTTGCATATGTTTTCTAAGGTAGGCGACCGTTTCTGCTCGACCGTCTCCCGGATAATTCGAAAACTCTCCGACTACGCACTCTCTTGCGACGAGAAGAATGGGCAGCAGCACAGCGAAGAGTGGCGCGGCTTTTACGAAGCGCAGCAGAGGAGGAGGTAATGAGAGGAAGAGGCGCGGGCTCAGTGCGCTGAACATTCCGATGAGGGGATACCATGTCACCACATAGTAGGGTAAATCGCGTTGGCCAAAGAGAGGCATTGCCGCAAATGGTATAGCGCTCCACAGCATCAATCGATAGGCGCGCTGCTTGCCATCGTTGTCAGGGCACCACAGCTTGCGATGCAGTGCCATCGCGAGGAATCCCAGGAGTGCTGTAACACAAGCCACGCTAGCGTCGCGTAAAAGCTTGGCGTAAATATAAATCCATCCGAAAAGCACTTCGGAAAGACCAGCGCTCGCAGAGCGATAACGCAACGGGAAGTCGAAAGTTTGCTTCCAGAAGTCAGGCAGCGCGCCGAGCGAAGCCAAGTAGGCGAGTGCAGCACAGGCGGGAATCGCAAATGACAATAGGGCAGCGATGCCGGTGCGCAAAAGGTTCGCGTCACTGCCCCGCCTTAAGTAAAGACTGATCAGAGGAAGAAGAATGAGGAAACCTGCACGCTGATCGAAGGTAAACGCAAGACCTGCTAACAACGCTGCCGCGAGAACGGACCAACGCTCAGGAAAAAGACAGTAGCGTAGGGAGAAAAACAGAATCCAGGCACTTAAGAAATTTATTTCGTACTGAATATAAAAGCCCCACACCCAGGGCTGCCGAACGGATAGACAAATTGCGGCGGCAAGCAAGCTTGTCGAAAACCTGGCCAGCAGTCGCATCGAACAGAAAACACCAAGTGCTGTTGCTAACTGCAACACGAAGCCCACCTCGCGAATTAAATCCAGCGAGAAGCCGCCGACTTTAGCTGCGATTACAAAGGGCAGTACGTAGCCCAGGAAATGGTGACTGGAGTCTTGAACGTACGGAACGCGGCCCGAGATAAAGCTAAGGGTGTGATAGAGTGTTTCACCGTCGTCGTAGTAAACGAGACCAAGATTCGCAGTGGGGAGTCGTAGGATCCATACTAAGAGAGCGAGGAGGCAGGCGGCGAATAGTAATTCCCCAGACTTCGAAGGAGGCCTAGAAGGTGTCGTCACCGCTAACCTCAGCGAAGGCTTCCGCCTGATCGCCAGCAATAGCCGCTCCTTCATGCTGCTCGTCGAGGTTATCGAAGCGAGTAAACTCAGGAGAGAAGGCTAAGCGAACGGTCCCCGTCGGACCTGAGCGGTGCTTGCCGAGGATAAGTTCAGCGACACCCTTGTCGACGGTCTCAGGGTTATAGACCTCGTCGCGATAAATAAACATGATGATATCGGCGTCCTGCTCGATGGCGCCGGATTCACGAAGATCCGACATTACGGGGCGCTTGTCCGTGCGGGACTCAACCGATCGGTTAAGCTGCGAGAGCGAAATCACTGGGATGTTCAATTCTTTTGCAAGCGCTTTGAGCGAGCGCGAAATATCGGAGATTTCCTGCTCACGACTATGCGAGTAAGCCGGGCTGCGCATCAGTTGAAGGTAGTCCACGACTAGCAATGAGAGCGGGTGCTCAAGGTGCAGTCGGCGCGCTTTGGCGCGCATTTCCGTGATGGTGAGGGCCGGTGTGTCGTCGATGAAAATGGGAGCTTCGGCAATCTTGCTGGCAGCATCGACGAGCAAGGGGAAGTCCCTTTCGCCAAGATGCCCCGTTCTCACTTTAGAGTTGCTGACGCGCGCTTCCGAACAGAGCATACGCAACACAAGTTGCTCTTTCGACATTTCGAGAGAGAAAACCGCAACGGCTTGATGTTCGTGAATGCCGACCCACTGAGCCATCGTTAAGGCCAGGGCAGTTTTTCCCATGGAGGGACGCGCGGCCAAGATGATCAAATCTGAGGGTTGGAATCCGGCTGTGACTTCGTTGAGTTTCTTAAAGCCCGTATTGGTGCCTGTCACGGGAGACTTCTGGTCATACATCTTCTCGACGAGCTTTATGGACTCGGGAACGATGTCGCCGACTCGGAAGAAAGAGGGGCGCACTCGGTACTCGGAAACCTTTAGGATGCGCTGCTCCACGCCATCGAGAAACTCTTCTACGTTACCTTCGTTCTCGAAAGCTTCATTAACGATCTCGGATGCGGTGTGGATGACGCGGCGACGGAGGGAGTTTTCCTTCACGGTCTTGGCGTAAAAACCAACGTTCGCAGCGCTTGGAACAGCGGCGGCCAGGCGCGACAGATTCTCGATGCCGCCCGACTGCTCAAGTAAACCCATGGAGCGTAACTGCTGCGAAAGGGTGACGATGTCGACCGGCTCACGCTTATCGGAGAGTGCCATCATCGCTTCAAAAATTGCGCGATGGGATGCGCGATAGAAATCTTCGGGGCGGAGTTTTTCTAGGGCGGCGTTGATTGCTTCGTTATCAAGCAAGATACCACCGAGTACGGATTCTTCAGCCTCGGTCGAGTTTGGCGGGACGCGCGAGCCAGTCGGTAGCACCATGGAGCTTGATGATTGTGACTGCGACTGCTGCCGAGGAAATTTCTTTGCGCCTTCCACCTAAGTACTCCTTCAAAGACGTGTGGACTGATCTCTGAGCTTTAGTCTCTCCAAATCGTTTCAGAGTCGGAAAGATCGATCCACTTGGCGGCAGATTTTAGAACGTCGCTGCCGATAAAGCTTCCGAAATCAGCGGAAACAGTATCAACGCCAAGGTCTTTTGCAAGAGAAATAGGGTAGGAGAGGTCACGGCTCGGACAGACAATAGTTACAATGCGCTGTTCAGGGGCCTTGCCCGTTTCCTCGGTATTCTCGGCAGCTTCAGCGCTGCCGTTTACCGAGCTAGCCTCGGCGGGTTGAGCGGCGTCCCTTAGGGCGCTGGCAGGGCGTGGCATGACTCCGTAGGGCGTTTGTCCTTCGAGTTCTTGGGGGCGATATTCACTTAAGTTGCTGAAATGCGAGAGTCCGCGCGAGAAGGCGATGATATCGGCGGCCATTTCCACGTCGACGCTGACCTGTCTGGTTACGCCTTTGGGGGGCAATCGCTTCACAATAACGGCTAGCCCAGCGCGAGCAACCGCATCCAAAAAGGCTCGCTGACGAGAATCGTCTTCGTAGGGAATGAGGGTATAGTACCGAGCGACCGCCGGAGTGAGGCCGGAGGTAACCCCTTTTACGAGGGCGCTCATGTCGACTTTGCGGTTGATGCGGCGTGTAGCCCGGTCAAGCCCAGTACCGTCGATAAAAAGCCCAATGGTTCTGCGTTGAGTTCTCTTAACCTTACCCTTGCCGAGCTCTTCGTACTTCACAACCGCCTACCCTGATTCAAATTTTTGGATTATTGCCTCGGCGCGATGAAATAGGACAGCACGCAGCCGAAGTGGGCCTGAGCATAATACTTGAGTCGAGGGTATGTCAAAGGCCGGCCTTTTCTTGACGATTAGGCTCGCTTAAGGCCTAGCGCACTTCTACTGAGCTACCAACTTCAATGCTGGAGTAAAGTTTGGCCACGTCGCTTTCTTCAAGGCGTACCCCTCCGATTTCTGCGTCCCAGACCGGGCCGCTATAAATTGGGGTATCTTTATCGAGGTAGAGAACGAAGTCGCCAAGTGCTCCGCGTCGGAATCGACTGCGGTCTCCCTTGGCGGGGATTGGAAGATTGCGCGCAGTAAAATAAGCGTCGGGAGCGTACCAAAGGGCTTCCTTCTGCTTGTGTACGATTGAATAGTTTCCTGGCTTGAGATTTTCAAAACCCTGACCTGAGATAACGCTCAGCGCCTTCTCTCCGTTCATGATCGAAAGTGTGTTCTTTGAGGTATCGAAGGCTACCCACGCTCCAGAATGCTTCGGAGCCTGAATCGGCATAAAGCCCAGCATCTCTTGGGAGGCCGAGTGACGAATGCTTGGAACCGGGCGGGAGATGGCGATCATTCCATCTTTTAACCACTGCGCATTCTGTTGCGGCAGGGAAGCTGTAGGTGTTTTTGAGCAGGCGCAAAGCAAGCTTAAAGCAAAAAGACCGAGAGTGCTGCGCCATTGAAGAAAGTTCATAGTTGCCTCCGCCCGGAGAGGATTATAGTCGACTGTGTAAGTACCACCTAATGTAAGGCGCTCGCCAAGATCGCGCAATATACCTTAAATATGACTGCGTTAAAGCCTAAGTCTTTGAGCTTATGATTGTTCTTGCGGCTGTGGAGCAAATTTTGCATCGTAGGACTGAAAGTGCCGATGGCCGGGGCATGTTTACCGTAGTGCCGAAGATGATCTATGTTGATGGGCTGTTGAGCACGGTTGGGCGCTGCTTCTGCGACGCCCGTATCTCTACTTACTCCGTGTGCGGCAGTGGACTTGTTGCGCGAGGTTTCTTCTGATTTCTTTTGCGTCCCGCAGTATTGCTTTACTCCGTCCTGTCGCCCTTGTGCTGCTGTGCTGTAGTGTCAGCGCATGTTCCAATTTCCTTTTGCAGCCTGAAGACGCAGACGTAGAGCCTAGCGTTGTCTCCGAGTCCAGCGCGACCGCTGTGGCACCGGCTCCGGTCAAGGTCGCTAGCTTGCCCAGTTTGCCACTTCAGGTAACTCCAGAAGTGAAGCGAGAGATTGACCACTTCCTCAATCGTGAGCCCAATTTCATTACGAATTCTCTGGAGCGACGCGAAGCTTACTATCCGATGATGGTTCAGATTTTCGAGGACTCAGGGCTGCCCCTGGAACTGATGAATGTGGCACTGATCGAAAGTGGATTTAAAGCTGAAGCTCGCAGTTATGCCGGGGCCGTCGGTCTCTGGCAGTTTATGCGCTCAACGGCCCGGCTGTATGGCTTAAAAGTGGGGCCAAAATTAGATCAGCGAAAAGATCCGACGCTCTCCACGTTGGCGGCAGCCCGACATTTAAGAGATCTGTACATGAACTATGGAGATTGGTACCTCGCCTTAGCTGCCTATAATGCTGGGCCTGGCGGGGTGGATAGAGCGATGATGCGCGCTCGCTCGGATAATT
>JAFLCA010000083.1 GCA_017302875.1 Deltaproteobacteria bacterium | reverse complement strand
CTCCACATGATTTCGTAGGACTCACGTTCCTGCAGGCGGATCAACTTAACGACAGCGTGGAAGTAAAGATCGGCGTATCGCGCGGTTCGCGTATCAGCGCACTGCCGCAAGACAAAGATATTGTGATTAAGGTGCTCGGAAAATAAGCCGTCAGGGAACTAGAATTTCTTTAAGCTTCGCGCGAACAGCGATCTTCGCAGAGAGAATTCCGGCAGCGATGCCATCCTCGTACATAAAGTCCGGGTCCGAAATAATATCGGCGAAATTATCCGGATTAAGCAAATCTTCCGCGGTCAGATCAGGACGCAAGCGATGGGCTGCCTGACGCGCTTTGGCGTTCTGTTGTTCGTGCAGGGTATGCAGCGTATGCTCAATTTCGTGCAGAATCCGTTCGACTTCTTGCCTATCCATTAGCTCTCAGGCTCCGATTTTTTCTTGGAATACAAAAGCGCTGCGTGCCCGGGAACGGACAAACGTTGCTGCGGAATTACACTCAATATCTGTGCAGCTTTTTTAAATTCACCTCTGCCAATATAGCAAGCAGCCACGTCCTCCTGCAGCGCAGAGTCATTGGGCCGGGCAAGCGCACCCTTCTCCAGAAATGCCGTTGCTTCTACAAAGGCACCGCGCTTTAAGTAACATCGCCCCAGAAGCGTGTCGGCTTCAGATGAAGCACCCTCGGCACTAAGTATCCCCACAGCTTTTGCGCACGCGTATGCAGTTGCGACATCGTCTTCTTGCAACGACAACTCTCCAAGTAAGAGGTGTCCGCGCTTCCAATATGGAGTTTCGCGAAGCCTCGACCGCAAATAAGAATTTTTCTCGTGGCTGATGGCGCGGGCCTCAGAGGCAGGTCGCTCCAAGTCTAAAGATTGAACGGTACTAACACGCTCTTGGCGCGACTTTTGTAGCAAACGTTGGTGAAGTTCGTGAAAGAAAAGCCGAGCCTCCTCGGCCAGAACTTTAATGCGACTCGTCGTTGGCACTCTCGCCGTTCGATTCAGTGTGCAAGAAGGACAGCGTCTCTCGGGTATCAGTGACGCGCGAAGGCAATGAAGACTGGGCGGTTCTCAACTCACGCAGGGTCGCCCCAAGCTTACGCTCTCCGTCTGACTCGCTCAGGCGCTTATCGACGGTGGCGAGGAAGATACTGAAGAGCACGGCCAGGATGCCGACAAAGAAAAACCAACGGTAGCCGTCGGCTGCAACTTTACTTTCTTCGTTGTGAGAAACTGCGTGATTACCCATGACGCCCTAACCCCTATAAGTGCTTCAAACTGCATAATCTTATGCACCGGGACGCGCAAATGATCAAGATAATGAAAGATAAGGGCCTAGCTTCCTTAGAGGTATTCTGGCACCTTGAGAGCTATAGTGGCTAAGAAAAGCCGGGGAAATTTCCGTTTATGATGTTCTCAAACGAAGATATTAAGCGGGCCATCAAGTCAGGCCAGCTCGTAATTAAGCCCTTTCAGGACGATTTTATTCGCGCTGCCGGGATTACTCTGCACCTGGGCGAGCATCTCTTAAAGCCGATTCCCGGCACGGTAGTCGATATAAAAAAGGGGCAGATGCCCGAGTATACGGAAATTGTGATTACAGACGACAAACCGTATGCCCTGCAACCGGGTGAGTTCATTTTGGGACATACCTTCCAGACCGTAACCGTCGGACAGTCCCTCGGCTTCTTTATCGAAGGGCGTAGCACCTTAGCTCGCCTCGGATTAACCATCGTGCAAACAGCAATGATGGTATATCCCGGACACCGCGACCGCACGGTCACCCTCGAGCTCGCCAACCATGGCGTGAACGCGATTCTCCTCTACCCGAAAATGAAGATCGCGCGAGTCGCCGTTTTCGAACTGCGCACCCCGAGCACGGAGCAATACGACGACACCGGAAAGTATCGTAACCAAATGTTCGTCGGAAAACCGATCTTCGAAAACGAGATGTTGGAAGAAGAATAGCCGACCGATACCCTCGGTAGGCCTAGTCCGGAATAAATACGAAGCGATCGAACCCCATCTCGGTTAGACGATTAACGATAGTCTCGGAGGCCGTATTGGGCGTACAGCCCGGAACCTCCGCTCGCACCAAATAGTTACATGCCGCCCCGCTCCCGCAGTCCGCGAGCGTCAGAGAACTTAGAATCGGCTTAGGAAAGCTGCGCTTCCGGACCGATCCCGATAGTACTATCAGGCGCCCCTCCACTATGTAGTTTTCAGTTAGCTGACAGCTCTGACCGGGAACGGTTAAAAGCTCCTGACCAAATTTTAATCCGAGCTTGCGATAAATATCACGCAAGAACTGGGGCTCTGACACGGGGTATTCCCGTAATACAAGACTTCCTTCTCGCGCATGTTCAGGAAGGTTGCGGTAGGTGTCGTAGTAGTCCTCAAGAAAAATAGTATCGCCCGGAGACACCATAAGTTGCGAACGTCGCAGCTCCCAGGCCCAATACGTATCCGTCGAGAGAAAACAAAGCGCACTAGCGCAAGTGAGAAATAGCAGCGCGATGCGCCTGCGCGGCCAATAACTAGTAAAAAGTAGAGCTGCCACGGCTGCCGTGACCGCAAACAGCAATGCCAGAGCCGCATTCCAGAGCACCCCGGACCACTGCAAATTGCCTGCTTGAATGTGAACGGCCCAGAGTAAAAGGAACGCTAAACACTCCCACCCAAATAGCCTTCCGAGGAGAGACAACGGCGAAAATCCCGGGCAAAGAATCAGCACCAACAACACGGGAAAGAGCGCTAAGTTGGTCCAATCGAAGGGCCCACCATCAAGAATGCAGCGAACTACGGCAGCGGAGGAGATCGCGTACAACACCGCATACGGAATGCGCATGCGATGCGGCCAGACGAGATAGAGTTTACGCAATGCGAGCAGCAAGAGCACTCCAGCCGCAAGCACCAAAGCCCCTTGCAGAAGAAAAATCCAAGGCGACAGCAGCTCGGAATATGCCCTCCCTGGATCAACGGCACTTTGCGCCTGGTCTTGTCCGAGTGCGCGCAAGAGCAAATACAGAACGCCCTTGCTGGCATGTATATGCACAAGTTGATTCGATGAAATCTCCCGCGCATCGCTGGTAATCGCGTACTCAAAAATTCCAATTTTGTATTTTACGCAGTACCAAATATGAATGACGAGACTATTGAGCTGTCCAGCCACGGCCAAAAGCAGTGCCACAAGCGGAATGTGTGTATTCCCACTCGAACGGAGAGGCTTAAGAAGGACAAGTGTGCACGCGAACAGCCAAGCCAGCGCAAAAAAAGGCTTAAACCCGCTATACCCGCCGGAGAAGTAATCAAGCAAAGCGCCGGAATAGAACCGGACATCAAGACTCATCCCGTACGCGAGCATCCACAGGAAGAGCGATAAGCTTACAATTCCGAGTTGTCGCGCGCGGGATGACTCAAATTCTGCTGTGCTCGTACCTGGTGCCATTCGCTTTAACTATCCTTGAGAAACCTTGCCCGGAATACTAGCCTGAGAATTCATGATGAAGAAGGCGGAAATATGGGGCCTCTATTGCAAGCAGATATCGCGCTCGAAAGCGTTCAAAACGCTTGTTCCCTTGGTGCTTCTTGGCGCTGGAGCTATCCTAGCCCAACGTCTTTCGATGTATTCGCTCGCAGCCACAAGCCTTCGCAAACATTCCTGGGAGCTTGTGGGGATTCTTTCCTTGGAAGCCGGTTATCTAGCAGTGAAAAGTTTCGCGTGGAAACTCTCATACAACTCCGCGGGGATCCCGCTCAGTTGGTTTGCATCGCTACGGCTTTTTCTCATTTCGTGTTTCATTGATACTATCTCATTTCCGACCGTGGTAGCCGGTGACGGATTTAAGCTGGTGTATTTGCGCTCCTATGGTGCAACTCGCGTATTACAGGCAATTGTCGAGCTACGGGCAGGCGCACTGCTGGGATATTGCGTCGTCGCCGGACTACTGCTTTCGTGGGGACTTCAAAGTATCGCACTGCTACTTGTGGCCACTCTCGCCCTTCCCCCGCTCATCCTCAAAATTCTTTCGCGTCAGCGGCAGGTTATTTCCTGGACCACCTACTTTCGTGTTCTGCGTCAGGCATTACTGAACTCACTGGCTCTGGCTGTTGATGGCGGACGATTTCTGATCCTAGGTTCGGTGGTCGGTCTCACCCCATCGCTGTATGCCCTGGGCAGCTACATAGTTTCGCAGCTCGGCGGTCTCATCACAGGAATTCCGCTGGGCTTAGGAGCAAGGGAAGCTGTTCTCACCGCGCTTTTGCAGCAATCCCTCCCGCTCGCACAAATAGCTTTCATCCTCTTAGCGCTGCGTCTAACGGGCGAAGGAATCGCTGCAACCGCTGGTTGGTTACTTGCGGGAAAGGAAGTTATGGAATGGAGAAAGGAAAACCCTAGAAACTAAAAAAGCTTCTCTTGCTTCTCTTCATACTGATTCGGCTTACCGATTGGATAGCGTCCAGAGAAACAGGCATCACAGAACTTACCTTGGCTGGAATTAACCGCGCGATACATGCCTTCTACGCTGAGGTACGCTAGCGTATCGACACCGATAAATTCCGCGATTTTCTCGATGCTCTGGCTTGATGCGATCAATTCGTCTTTCGATGGCGTGTCGATTCCGTAATAGCAAGGATCCGTCGTCGGAGGAGCCGAGATGCGCATATGCACTTCTCGCGCGCCGGCGTCGCGCAACATCTTCACAAGTTTACGAGAGGTTGTCCCGCGCACAATCGAGTCATCAACAACCACAATCGATTTCCCACGTAAGATATCGCTATTGGCATTCAACTTTATTTTCACGCCAAAGTCGCGGATGCTCTGCTTCGGTTCGATGAAGGTGCGCCCGACGTAGTGATTGCGAACCAGGCCCATCTCAAGCGGAATTTTCGATTCTTGCGAATACCCAAGCGCCGCAGACATGCCGGAATCCGGCACAGGAATGACGAGATCGGCCTTAACGGGGGCTTCTCGCGCCAACTCTTCGCCTAAGCGCTTTCGCACACCATACACGTTTCTGCCGAACACATTCGAATCCGGGCGGGCAAAATAGATATACTCAAAAATGCAGGGTGTTTCTTTAACCGCGCCGAACGGGAAGTAACTCTTGAGGTCGCTGCTTCCAGAGATTTCGACGAGCTCCCCCGCTTCGACATCGCGCACATAAGTCGCACCGATAAGATCGAATGCGCAAGTCTCTGATGCCACGACATACGATCCGTTCAGCTTACCCAGACAGAGTGGGCGCAATCCGTTCGGATCTCGCACGGCGTACATGCGATCCTTAAAGAGGAACAACAGCGAGTACGCACCGGCGACAGTTTTCAACGCGGCAATGACCCGTTCAACGAGCGGCACATTCTTCGCGCCACGCGCTAACAGGTGAATAATTACTTCCGTGTCAGAAGTGGCGGAGAAGATCGCACCATCGGCAATCAAGTTCTCACGAAGCTTATCTGCATTAATAAGATTTCCGTTGTGCGCTATAGCTACCGTGCCCTGAGAAATCTCTGCGAAAAGCGGCTGCACATTCGAGAGACGATGGCCACCAGCGGTAGTGTAACGAACATGACCAATAGCGGAGTCACCGGGAAGCTTTTGGAAGTCAAAGCCGCTGAAGATGTCGGCGACCAGGCCTAGGCCCTTATGCAGAGTAAAGGCCGGCTGCTCTCCGCTGCGATCAAGCGCGCAAACTCCTGCCCCTTCCTGTCCACGATGCTGCTGCGCGAACAAGCCCAGATACGCAAGATTGGCTGCCTCGCGATTATTCCAAATTCCGATCAGTCCGCACTCTTCACGAAATTTATCGAGCTGCTCCATACGTCCTAGCTAAAAAGTGGCTTTAATCCCTGAGACCACGCCGTATACCCTTTTCCAAGATCGATCTTAGCGATGCCTTTTACTTCCACGGCGGCACCTCCAACAGTTCCCTTTGCACTCACCGTCAGTCCAGCTGCGGCGATGGCTTTGAGGAGCTTGGCCTCATTGCTGGGGGAACAGGAGACCAAATAGCGAGCTCCCGTTTCGCTAAAGAGCAAGCCGTCCTTTCGGCCCGCAGCAGTATCGAGCTCCAAGGTTGCTCCCCGGTGTCCATATACACCAAAGCAGCTCTCAGCCAATGCGATCGCCAAACCGCCGCTTGAAAGATCGTGGCAGGAACGAATCAAGCCCTTGTCGATCAAGCTACGGATGAGTTCTGCGCTTTTGATCTCAAGATCGTAATTAAGCTCCGGCAACGTACCCTTCTCTACACCGGCATACTGCGCCATGTATTCAGAGCCACCGAGTTCGTCTGCGTCAGTGGCACCAATCAGAAACACCTTGTCGCCGTCTTCCTTGAAATGAATGCCGATACACTTGGCAGAATCCTCGATGAGGCCCACGACCGCAAGGAGCGGAGTCGGCAAAATCGGCTTGGCCTTCGTCTCATTGTACAAGCTAACGTTCCCACTCACCACCGGCACGTCAAACGCGCGCGCCGCCTCGGACAACCCGCGAATGGCCTCGCTAATTTGCCACATGCCTTCGGGCTTCTCGGGATTACCGAAGTTGAGATTATCGGAGATGCCGATCGGGAAAGCCCCTACTGCCGCGATGTTGCGGCAGGCTTCAGCCAAGGTGAGCGCAGCTCCCTGCCGAGGATCGATTGAGCAATAACGCGAGTTACAATCGAGAGTCATGGCGACGCCCTTCTCGCGCTCGGCCTTGCCCGCTTTGATACGGATTACCGCTGCGTCGCCACCGGGATGAACCACGGTGTTCGATCGCACCGTCGAATCGTACTGATTGAAGACCGGGAAGCGCGAACAAAGATTGACTGAACCAAGCATCTTAAGCCAGGTTTCATTCAGATCCTGCGCTTCCGGAATGGTAGAAGTGTCAAAATGTGAGCGCTGTTCAAAATCCGTAGGAGCTTTTTCCGGCCAACGGTACTGCGGTACGGAACTCGTCAGAAGCGATGCTTCCAGAGACGAAACGAGCTCTCCGTGCCAGAATAGATCGACATTCTTTCCTTCAACCACTTCGCCAATCTGCACTGCGTCCAATTCCCAGCGATGCGAGAGGTCGAGTACTTCTTGCACACGACCCACTTCCACCACGAGCAACATACGCTCCTGTGATTCGGAAAGCATAATTTCGTAAGGATTCATGTTGGCTTCACGTTGTGGAATTCGATCTAGATGGATCCTGACCCCAGTGCCAGCGCGATCCGCCATCTCATACGTTGAGCTGGTCATGCCTGCCGCACCCATGTCCTGAATGCCGACGACGGCCCCCGTCTGCATCACTTCAAGGCAGGCTTCAAGCAAAAGCTTCTCGGTGAAAGGATCGCCAACTTGGACCGTCGGACGCTTCTCTTCAGAATTGTCGTCGAACTCTTCAGAAGCCATGGTGGCGCCGTGAATTCCGTCGCGACCTGTCTTGGAACCCAGATAGATGATGGCATTGCCGATACCGGCAGCACGCCCTAAGAAAATCTTGTCAGTCTGAACGAGTCCAAGCGCAAAGGCATTTACCAGGCAGTTGCCATTGTAAGACTCGTGAAAGAAGAGCTCCCCGCCGACCGTCGGAATGCCCATGCAGTTTCCGTAGCCGCCGATACCTGAAACGGCGCGGCTCAAGAGGTACGGAGTGCGCGGATTATCCGGAGCACCAAAGCGCAAGGCATTCATGCAGGCAAGCGGGCGCGCTCCCATCGTAAAGACGTCTCGCAAGATTCCACCCACTCCCGTGGCAGCGCCTTGGTAAGGCTCGATGAAGGTCGGATGATTGTGGCTTTCAACTTTGAATACGACCGCCTGGCCGTCGCCGATGTCGACTACCCCGGCGTTTTCGCCTGGGCCTTGAATCACTCGCTTGCCCGTGGTCGGCAGGTTGCGCAAGTGAACTTTGGTACTTTTATATGAACAGTGCTCGGAATAGAGGGCTGCACAAACGCCTAACTCAACCATGTTGAGCGTGCGGCCAAGTAGATCGGTCAGGTGTTTAAACTCGTCAGCGGTGAGTCCATGGTCGAGGGCATCTTCAAGCGTTGCTGCATCGGACCACTTCTTTGCTTCACTCATCGCGGAACTCACGCCAAAAAAGAAAGAAAAAACTCTTTGCCCGTGCCGGATCAGAATGCCCGTTCGATTTAATTATCGTCAGTATATTCACCGAGTAATCGAATTGCCGGCCAAGACTCGAGCGTAGGTTTCTGATTTACCTAGAAAATCCACGGACTATACACTATAATAATCGAATAAGTAAATTCAGCAGGACGCTGTTTCTAGGCCCGAAAATCAGCATTTTGAATAGTTCAGGACCGCACCTCGTCGAACATCGGAACAATCCCTAAGCAATCTGCGTAAGGAGAAGCGTTATGAGCAAAATTCGGAAGGTTAAGAATCGAAAGAGCAAGCTCGAAACTCAAATCGTCGAAGACGCCAAAGTGCTGTCCTCTTACGGATACTGTGAAATTCCGGCCCATTTCTTCGATCGTGCTCTTCAAACGAGTAACCCGAAAAAGACCATATTGACCGTTGCTCCTTGGAAAGACGGGAACGCCTCGGCCCGCTAGGATAGCTTTCGCTGCCTCGCCCACCGCCCGAGAATTGCCTCCTCAGCCACCACCCTGACCCAAATCTAAGCGCTCTGCGTAAGGAGCGCTTTTGCCCCCTCGCATCAAGAACGCCATTCTAATTAGGAAGGATTCAAAAATAACTTAATCCGCCCGAGGCTGGGGTTCATCTTATTAGTAGACAAGCACAGTCAGGTCCAAGGTGTGCCTATAGCTCGTTGCCGGGAGGCGGACACTCAGGTAGTTTTTATATATGAGGTTTAGGGCGCTGCAGGTTAACCAAGCCATTCATTCTTCTATAGAGGAAACATGACCGGAGATTTCAAGAAACTAATCCAAGACGACCGCGAGACGAGAAAGCGTAGCATGTGGAAAGGCACCATGCTCGAGTACCTCGAGATTGTGCGTGCCACGCCAACGATCGCCGAACTTGCTCACAAGCGCATGTATGACATGCTCGTCACGGCTGGTGTCACGGAAGTGAACCTCGAGGAGAATCCGCGCCTCAAGAGAATCTACAAAGGTGAGCGTCTAAAAGTTTTCAATTTCTTTGCCGATGAATTTTACGGCATGGAGAAAACGCTCAATCACATTGTGCGTTATTTCCACTCCGCTTCTCTAAAGGGTGAAGAGAGTCGCCAAGTACTATATCTCGTAGGACCGGTTGGATCAGGAAAAAGCTCGCTCGTTGAAAAGTTGAAGCGCGGCTTAGAATCCTTGACGCCATTCCACGCCGTGGACGGATGCCCGATGCTCGAAGAGCCTCTACATCTCATCCCCCGCCACCTGAGAAAAGAATTCTCCAAGATGCTTGATGTCGATATCGAAGGCGATCTGTGCCCGGTATGTCGCTATCGCCTGAAAGAAGAATTCCAAGGTCGCTGGGAAGAGTTCCCCATTCGCACCTATGAGTTCAGTGTGCGCGGTAAGCGCGGTGTAGGCGTCGTTCCTCCGGTCGATCCGAACAACCAAGACACCAGCGTACTGATCGGAAGCGAAGATATTTCGAAACTCGACCTCTATTCCGAAGGGGACCCTCGCGTTCTCGATTTGACGGGAGCTTTGAACGTCGGTAACCGCGGCATGGTCGAGTTTATCGAAGTGTTCAAGAACGAGACCGAGTATCTACATGCGATGATTACCGCAACGCAGGAGAAGTCCATCCCTGCCCCCGGTCGTCACGGCATGATTTACGTTGATACGGTCATCGTCGCGCATTCCAACGAAGCGGAATGGAAGAAGTTCAAGAGCGATCACACTAACGAAGCCATTCTCGATCGTATCGTTACCGTGAAGGTGCCGTACAATCTGAGACTGTCCGAGGAAGTGAAAATCTATAAGAAGATTATTCGCCACTCCCAGTTCACGGCTGACATTGCGCCGCACACGATTGAGATCGCCTCCATGTTCTCGATCCTCTCGCGCCTTGAGCCGACCAACAAATGCGACCTCCTCACCAAGCTAAAGCTGTACAATGGTGAAGAAGTCGTCGAGAAGGGAAAGACAAAGAAGATCGACGTCATCGAACTCAAAGAAGAGGCTAAGAATGAAGGGATGACGGGTATCTCGACGCGCTTCATCATGAAGGCGCTCGACAATGCCCTCTCCGACAACATCGAAGCCAACGCTATCCATCCGATCTCCGTGCGCGAGTCTCTCGTGCACATGGTCAAGGAAAGCGACTTCCCCGAGGACGTGCGCAAGCGCTACCTCGAGTTCTTACAGGACACGCTCCACAAGGAATACCTTGAGATATTGGAACGCGAGATTACGAAAGCCTTCGTATACTCGTACCAAGATCAAGCCGAGTCCTTGTTCCAGAATTACCTCGATCATGCTGAAGCTTACGTGACCAAGAAGCGATTAAAAGATCGCAACACCGGTGAAGAGCTTGAGCCTGACGAGGGCTTTATGAAGTCAATCGAGGAACAGATCGCCATCATCGGTACGGCCAGCGACGGCTTCCGTCAGGAAGTCATCGCCTACCTGTGGTCAGTCGGCCGCCGTGGCGAAAAGATCACCTACGAGAGCTATGAACCGCTGAAAGAGGCGATTGAGAAGAAGTTGATGGCTTCCGTGCGTGACGTTTCGAGAATCATCACGAAGGCTCGCACCCGTGATGAAGAGCAAGGCAGGAAGTATGATCGCATGGTTGAGCAGATGATCCGTAATGGATATCCGGCCAGCTGCGTCGACACCATCTTGAAGTACGCTGCCAATAATCTCTGGAAGGATTAGAGTCCTTGGGGGTAACCCCAAGTATTCCGATTGCGAAGGGGCCTCAACGGCCCCGACGCAATCTCCGACAGATTAAGATTTTCAAACTATGTCGAGCATCTTTAGACCCTACACCCCCACTTCTCAACGTTCCGACCGAAGTGCCCGCGACAGGCTCCGTCACCGCCAAAAGATCAAAGACACCATCCGCAATAATATCGGCGACATCCTGGCGGAAGAGTCCATCATTGGGCGCGATAAGGACAAGATCATCAAGATCCCAATCCGCTCAATCAAAGAATACAAATTCATTTACGGCGAGAACGCTCCCGGCGTAGCACAGGGCAGTGGTGATCAAAAGCCCGGGGACGTCGTGGGCAAATCAAACCCCGGAGATCCCAGCGTTGGACAAGGCGGTGGAGACCAGCCCGGCGTAGATGCATTCGAGACCGACGTAACGCTCGAGGAACTTATCGCCATCATGTTCGATGACCTCGAACTGCCGGAACTCGAGAAGAAGTCCTTAAAGCAAATCGTGTCGGATGATGCGCGTCGCCGCAAAGGAACGAGACATGCCGGCATCCGCCCCCGCCTCGATAAGAAGGAGACGGCCAAGAACAGAATTAAGCGAAAACTAGCCGTACACGGATCGCGTGGAGTTGATTTTGACGAAGGCGAACGACGCTTCCCCTTCCATACCGACGACATGCGTTACTTCCACGTTGTTCCCGCAGAGCGAGAACAGTCCAATGCCGTCGTGTTTTGCATTATGGACACCTCTGGATCCATGGGCACGGTCAAGAAATACCTCGCTCGCAGCTTCTATTTCCTGCTCTACCAGTTCGTGCGTCAGAAGTACCAGAATGTCGAGGTGGTCTTCATTGCCCACCATACCGAAGCGAAGGAAGTAACCGAAGAAGAGTTTTTCTATAAAGTCGAATCGGGCGGCACTTACATTTCGTCCGGATATCGCCGAGCACTCGAGATTATAAACGACCGCTATCACCCCTCTCTGTGGAACATTTATGCATTCCACTGCTCAGACGGTGATAATTTCTACTCCGATAACGAACGTGCGGTGCAAGCCGCCGAGGAGCTTTGTGGGGTCTGCAATCTGTTCGGATACGGGGAAATAAAGCCTTCAGGCAGCGCCTATTATAGTGGTAGCATGCTCGAAGTGTTCCGCCAGGTTAAGAACGAGAACTTCCATATGCTCGTAATTGAGAAAAAGGAAGACTTGTGGCCTGCATTCAAGAGTTTCCTGACGCGCGACAAGTCACAATTACTTGGTCCCGCTGAACAGAAAGACGCCAGCGAAGGTGCGACCTCCGCAGGGCCATAAAAAACTGAAAAAAGGATATGACGAGCTACACCGAAAAAGACTTAGTTGAATGGGATGCAAAAATTCGGGACCTTGTCGACCGCTACGGCCTGAAGTGCTACCCACAAGAATTTGAAATCTGCGACCACAACGAAATGCTCGGGTACATGGCGTACTCAGGCATGCCCTCTCACTACCCGCACTGGTCTTACGGCAAGAGCTACGAGAAGCAAAAAACGCTGTACGACTACGGCGTAGCTGGATTGCCATATGAGATGGTGATCAACTCCGATCCCTGCTTAGCCTATCTCATGCGCGACAATACCTTGCTCTTGCAGGTTCTCACTATTGCGCACGTCTACGGGCACAACGACTTCTTCCATAATAACTTCACGTTCACTTCAGCGACCGATGCGCGCAACACGCTGATGATGATGAAGACTCACGGCTCGCGTATTTCCTCATACATGGAAGACCCTTCCATCGGTATTGACCTAGTAGAAGATGCACTTGATCACGCGCATTCAATTAGCTTTCAAGTTTCCCGTAATCTTGCCATTCGAAAAATGGGGCAAGAAGAGTTACGCATGCGCAAATGGGAGAATGCCCAGGCGCCCCGCGATCCAAATTGGGAGATTCACCCTAAGAAAGAGTACGCCGCTCCCGACTTACAAAAGGTCCCGCTTGAGCCGGTCGAAGATTTGCTCTCATTTATCGCGGAATATAATCCTTACCTGCCTGAGTGGAAACGCGACTGTCTGCGCATCGTAGAAGAGGAAACTCGCTACTTCATTCCGCAGATGGAAACGAAAATCATGAATGAGGGCTGGGCCAGCTATTGGCACTATAAGCTGCTCAACACCTTGCAGGTCGATCAGGGCATGCATCTCGAGTTTATCGTGCGGCACAACCAGGTGCTGCGCCCTACCCCGGGCGGACTAAATCCCTATCACTTAGGCTTCGTCATCTGGCAGGACATTGAACGCCGCTGGAACGCCGGAGACACAGGCCGCGAATGGACGGACGATAGAACCAAGCTCGTGGACGTCTCCACCATCGAAGAGAATGAGACGCCGGGACGGAAGAAAATCTTTGAAGTGCGAGAGTCCGATCGAGATTCCTCGTTCCTGCGCCGCTTCCTGACCGTCGATATCATGCGCGAACTGGAACTTTTCCAGCACGAAAAGCGCGGCAAAGAACGTATCATCACCAAAGTATCCGACGACGAGAATTGGCAGAGCGTTAAAGAGACCCTAATCCAGAATATCGGAACAGGCTCGCTGCCCGTGATTAAAGTGGAAGATGCTGATTTCGGACGTAACCGCACATTGTACCTAAAGCACTACCACGATGGCCGCGATTTGCTACTGGAGTACGCAGAGCGCACGCTCAAACACGTTAAGGCGCTTTGGGAGCGCGACGTGGTGCTTGAAACGATCGTCAATGGAAAGAAGTCTCTCCTTAAAGTGGTGGGAGATTCGCTCAAAGTCGAGCGCGCTTAATTTTCATAGATGCCCAAACACGTCGCCCCATTTTCTGTTGCCACGTGCTTACTCGCGCTAGGTCTCGGCACTGCCCTGAATCTCTCTCGGGCACTTGCCGCGCCATTGACCAAGGAAAATTCTGCCTGGAACGTAAATAGAAACCCCGTCGACAAAGATCCCGCGAGCTATTTCGGTGAGTGGCCTGGGCACCCCTATTACCCGTCGCCGGAAGATTGGCGAAAGATTTCCATCTATCACGTGATGACCGACCGCTTTAGTGATGGAGATCCGCACAACAACGAGGGTTTATACGGTGGATACGATCCGGGGCGAGTCGATACCCGCCACGGCGGGGATTTTAAAGGGCTGGCTTCAAAGCTCGACTACATCAAATCTCTGGGCTTCGATGCGATCCTTATCTCCCCGATTTTTCAGAACCCCAAGAACGGCTATCACGGGTATGAGCAGCTTGATTACACGCTACTCGATGATCGGCTAGGCACCCTTGCCGAGTTTCGGGAACTCGTGGATGCAGCGCATCAGCGCGGCATGCGAATAATCGTCGACATCGTCGTCAATCACCTGAGTTCCCTCCTTTACGCCGAAAACCATCTCAATGAACCTGCGCCATTTCGATTTCATAAGGCCGAGTATCGACTCTTGCCGCGTACCGAAGGAAAAGGGTACTCCGACTTCCAAGTCGACAACACCTTCGATCCCGCAGGCAAATACTGTGACGTCTATGGAGAGAAAGGCGAGCTGCATCGTGACGACAAGGAGACTGGCACCTTCTCAAAGAGCGATTTCCATCACAACGGAGATCTGACTGACTATCACGACGCCTGGAACATCCACCTGGGCCAAATCTACGGTCGCTATAATGATTTAAGACACTGCTCAGTAAGAGTTCAGGACAAGATTATTGCCATGACGAAGGCACTGATCTCCTCGACTGACATCGACGGAATCCGCATCGATACTCCGATGCAAGTGCCACTCTCCTTTTTTAAGAAGTGGACCCCGGCAGTGAAGTCTCATGCTGAAAAACTTGGCAAGGCAAATTTCTTTATGTTCGGGGAGCTCTATGCGCAACGAGCGCGCGCCGCGACCATGATTGGACGTGGAAAGACGCCCGACCAATACGGCAAAGATGCCTGGATCTCTGGTGAAATTGCGATGGACAGCGGCATTCATTACGGGTTCTACAAGGCAATTGTGAATACCATCATTCGCGATCAACTTCCCGGCGCACTGAAGTTTCTTGCGGGAGTGTTGAAGGGTGACAATGAGTCCTATGACTTTTGGGATCCTGTCGCAAAGCAAAACCGTAATCGCATGTTGAACTTTTATGATAACCACGATCAACGCCGACTCTGTACATTTGATCGCGGCTTCGAGAAGAGCAAGCTTGCCAGCGTCCTAACCGCCTTCTGGCCCGGCATTCCGCTGTACTACTACGGCGACGAGCAAGACTTCTCCTCCTTCGGTACCGCACTCGATGGTCATGGACGCGAAGACATGATGACAAGCGTGGCATGGGATCGTGCTCCGGCGGCACAAATGCCGAATAAAGCCATGCTCGACAATTTCGACATGACTGCGCCGACGTATCGATTCACACAGCAGCTGTACTGGATTCGCAAGGCCTTCCCCGGCGTCTTTGACAACGACTCTGTGGATTTTGTGTGGGAAAGCGCGAACGGCGGGCCGGGGGTCGTACTTTTTGCCCGTCAGGATACCACAAAATCTCAGCGTCTCGTGATCGCCCTCAATACTGCCTCTGTTGATCAAGAGATCGAAGTCCCTCGTGAAAAGCTATCACTCGGTACGGGGGAGATTATTGATCTTCTGAACCCGGAAACCCACATTGAAGCACCGCTCACTGACGCTTCCGTCAGCTTAAAGTTCAAGCCTTTATCGGCTAAAATATTGGTCTCTGAAAGCAGCGCACCCAAGCTACCTGCCTTTGTCGTATCGATTTCACCATCGCATGACCAAGTAGTGTCAAGTGACACCGTCGAAGCACGCGTGACGTTCAGTAAGGAAATGGATGCAC